>JAFTXD010000069.1 GCA_017461775.1 Lachnospiraceae bacterium | reverse complement strand
CCTGAGGAGCTACAACAGGGATTTCCATCTTCATTGCCTCAAGAATAACCACTGCATCACCCTTCTTTACTGCCTGTCCAACGCTAGCTTCAACCTTGAATACCTTACCAGCTGCACCAGCCTCAATCTTGATAGAACCAGCTGCACCGCCTGCTGCAGGTGCAGGAGCTGCTGCGGGTGCAGGAGCTGCTGCGGGTGCAGGAGCTGCCTTAGGAGCTACAGGAGCTGCTACAGGGGCTGCCACTACAGGAGCGCCGATAGAAGCGCCTTCTTCTACTACTACATCATATACGTTTCCATTAACGGTAATGGTATAATTTTTCATCTTTATTTCCTCCAAATACTATCTTCTTTTACGGATGCTTCTTACAACAAATCCGTCAGTAGAGGTTGCTCCCTGGCTAGCTGCGATAGCTGCCGCAATAACTGCAACCAACTCTAAATCATCAGATACAGATACCTCAACGCTCTCTTCCTTAGTAACAATCTGAGCGATGGTATTGTCAATGCTTCCTGCATTGTCTTCCTTTGTTTCTTCCTTCTTAGCAAACTTTGCCTGCATCTTAGGAATTAAACCGAACAGTGAAATGATAAAGCTGATTAAGATAAGTACCGCAAATACAGTACCCATACCAATAATGGTATTTAATGCTGCTCTCACCATCATATCACCCATGGTGGATTCTTCATTTAATGCTGCTGACTCAAGGTACATAAACATATCGTTAGAGTAGATAAGCTCAACATTCGCATTCTTTAACTCACCTGCAACCGGAACAGTAACGATAATTGTCTTATCATCAATTTCTGCCGTTGCTTCTCCGATAGATACAATATTTCCAACAGCCTCTTTGGCATTATTAAACGAAATAATACCATTTACTACCGCATTTCCCTCTACATTGATAGAAAACTGATTTCCTACCACAAATGCAATTTCTTCTGCGGTGTTTTCACTGAAGTAATCAGCCATGGAATCATCCATGAAATTCTGGAAGAAAGGAATTACAGACTCTGTAGAAAGACTCTTTGCATAGTCCATCTTCTGCTGCTCATATGTAGTATATGTTTCCTCGCCTCCACATGCGGTTAATCCAAGCAAACAGGTAATTGTGCATAATAAAGCAATAATCTTCTTCATATTCTAATCACCTTTCTAGATAGTTCCGTGCTTCTTAGCAGGACGGTCTTCGCACTTGGTATACAGCATTTCGAAAGCACCGATAACATACTTTCTGGTGTCTGCTGCACTTACGATCTGGTCCACATATCCTCTCTTAGCTGCACCTGTTACGCTGGTCTGAAGAGCTGCGTACTCAGCTGCCTTTTCTTTAATAACGTCTGCACCCTGTCCTTCGTACATAATCTTAGCTGCAAGATTAGCATCCATAGAACCGATTTCAGCGTTTGGCCATGCCATAACGATATCTGCTCCGATAGCCTTAGAGTTCATAGCTACATATGCAGAGCCGTAAGCCTTGCCGATTACAACGTTTACCTTAGGAACGGTAGCGTTAGCAAATGCATAGGTTAACTTTGCTGCTGCTTTAGCAATACCCTTCTCAGAGCATACAGTTGCTTCATATCCCTTAACGTTGGTTAAGGTAAGTACAGGAATACCAAAAGCATCACAGAAGTTTACGAAATCTGCTGCCTTCTCGCATCCCTTCTTAGAAAGAACTGCATCAAACTTATCTGCAACCTTTCCTTCTTCGTCATATACCTCGGTTCTGTTAGCAACACAACCTACGGTAGCACCGTTTAACTTAATGAAACCGGTAACCATATCCTTTGCATAGCCGCCCTTAACTTCAAAGAAGTTATTGTTGTCTGCAAGATAGGTTAATGCGATAGCGGTATCACCTACGCAATTCTCGATTTCAGGGATGATTCTGTTCAGATCATCTGTGCAGTCATCAAAGCTGCTGTCTTCATTGTTTGAAGGTAAGAAGCCTACAAGACCACGAATCTGAGTTAAGATGGTAGCATCATCAGCTACAACATCAACGATTCCGCTCTCCTCAGCCTGGAACTTAGCAGATGCGCTGTCACACTTAGCAGTGGTATTGCCTGCTAATGCGTTAGGAGCATTTACAAATAACTTTGCATTCTTCTCTTCCATAAAGGTGAAGTCGGTAAGGGTTGGGAATAAACCAAGTCCGCCACCACAGGTTCCAAAGATTGCAGTAATCTGAGGAATCACACCAGAGGCATAAGTCTGCTTTAAGTAGATCTCACCAAATGCATTTAATGCATCGGTTGCCTCCTGTAATCTAAGTCCCGCACTGTCAATAAGACCGATAACAGGTGCTCCTGTCTTCATCGCAAGGTCATAGATTTTTGCAATCTTCTTCGCATGCATCTCACCAACAGATCCGCCTAATACGGATGCATCCTGGCTGTATACATACACAAGATTGCCATCGATTACTCCATAGCCGGTTACAACACCGTCAGAAGGAGTTTCAGTCTGTTTCAGATCAAAATCTGTCGCTCTAGCAGTAACTAATGCGCCGATTTCAACGAAACTGTTTGCATCGAGTAAAGCTTCGATTCTTTGAATCGCTTTTGAAGTAGTACTCATGTTCTTTAAGCCCTCCATTTATATTAAAAAAATAAAAACATGATAATTCGGGAAAGAATTCGCAAACTTCCCCATGATTAACACCATAGTAGTATAGCACAAAAAAGCGGGCTCGCCTAGAACGAATTACAAATTTTTACATAAAAATCAGCAAAGAATTCTCTCCGGGTAGAAAAAGCTCCAAAATTCGATTAAGACACCAGGAAAAATCGATACCATCAATGGACTGACTCAGGACAATTTTCTCCTGAAGATAGGGTACGCCATCCATCAGATAGGTTATCTCTCCCACCTCCGTACCCGCCTTTACCGGTGCCCAAAGTACCTCCTCAAAATCCACCTCTACCTGCCAGTTTTCCCCATCCTTTGCCAAAAGCTGCACCGGCTCTGCCTCCTCAATGGTTACATTTACCTGGGCAATCCCACCGATTTCCTCGGTCTGACCGTTCAGTACCCGTATGCTCTCGGGGAGTTTTTCTGCCACATCCACACTCTCTGTGGACAGCTGATGAAAATTCTCCATACCATAATTAAAAAGAGTTTTGGAATCCTCCCACTTATAATTCTTGTTATAGGGCCACCCACAGGCAAGCAGTGCCAGAGTATATGTTCTCCCCTGGCTTTCCAGTGCTCCCACATAGCAATAGCCCGCTTTATTGGTAAATCCCGTTTTTCCGCTGAGAACACCGCTCATCCGGGTCAGCAGTGCATTGTGATTGCTACAGGTAAAGCTGCGCCCATTTGCGCTGAAGGTATGACTTGCCGTCTGCGTAATCGTCAGGAAATCTGCCTTTTTCGGAGAATCCTGTACACAATAGGCCATAATCCTTGCCATATCCGTGGCAGTAGAATGATGCTCCCCATTCTCCGAGGTGGCATCCAAACCGTTGGGAGTGATAAAATAGGTATCCGTGCAGCCGATTTCAGCGGCCTTATCCGTCATGGCCTTGGCAAAAGCAGCCACCGCCAGCTTGCTCTCTTCCGTAGAATAGCCCGCCACACTCTTTTGCTCTATCCCATCCCCCAAAAGCATTTTCCCCACATGCTCTGCAATGGCCACCGCCACATCGTTGTGAGATTCCAGCATCAGACTATGTAACAAATCCCGCAATACATACTGCTCCCCCTGTTTTACATAGAGCTTCACCTTAGGCATGGTGGAGGCATAGGCTGAGACATCCACCACCTCATCCAGACTGCACAGCTCCAGTGTCAAAATGCAGGTCATAATCTTAGTGGTGCTGGCCATGGCCATGGGGCTATCTGCATTTTTCGCATAGAGTACTCTCCCCGAATCCGCATCCATGAGCACCGCCGACTGGGCATAAAGAGAGGATGGTTCTTCCCCTTCTGCAGATGCAGCTATACAGCTACTAAGCCACACCACCAAAATGAAAAGAACCATCCCCAAGATTTTTTTATTCTTTTTCATATAATTTCCATCCCATGATAATTCTTTAGATTATATGAGATGAAATATCTTTTTTATTCATATAGAGGCACAGAATCAATATAGTCCGTCAGCTTGGAAATATTATCCTGACGTAAGAGTAAAAAGCCCCGGATACAAGCCGCCGTGCCATAGCCGCCTTCCAATGCTCCCTTGGCATCTCCCGTTCCCGGATAACGGACAAAAAACTGCTCAAATAACGGACCGTATACATCCTCAAAATATGTCAGCCGCTCCAGCGCCGCGCTCTGCTCAAACTCCGCCTCTGAGAGTCCCGTCAACCTTTCCTTGAATGCTTCCCTAAAGGTCTCATTCGTCATGGCATAGGCAAAGGAAAGCACCGCCGGATTGCTGGTATTTTTGTCCAGAAGACCATATCTCTGGTAATTGTCCTCCTTGATGGTATTGGTTCTGGCATCACCACTTCCACTAACTCCGCCAAATTCCATATCATAGAATACAAAGCGCCATTTTCCGTCCCCGTAGGTTCCCTCCTCGGTATCTCCGATGGTCTTCCACATGGACCAGTTCTTGCCCGGCCAATCCCATTTATTATTAATCCAGCTCTGGATCGCAAAATAATCCATCAATGACTCCACATCCACCAGCTCTGCAAAGGCCACAAAGTCTGCTTCATTCTTCAAATCCTCATGGGTATCAAAGAACTCCAGAAGCTCTCTGTAATAGTAGCTCTCGTCGTTTTCGCCCTCCGGCAAATCTCCCTCATCCAGCTTATATCCAAGCTCCAGACTTTCCGCATCTCCCTTATAAAGCACCACATCATCAGAATTCACTCCATGCACATCCTCAAAATATTCTCCGGTGTAATCCTCCTGCAGTACATACAGACCGAAATATTCCCCATTCACATACACTACGCAGGGTCTGGAATGCTGGGTATCACAGGCCGTGGCATCCAAGAGGCTTTGCCAGTAGGTATCGTTAAATTTGGAAAGAAAGGCACAGTTTCCGCCGCCGCGAAGTACCAGCGTCTTATAGCTGTCCATCACCTCTCCCTCATCATTCACATAATCCTCACCAAACACCGCATAGCGGAACCGCTTATCCCCATAATCCTCCCTGGCATAGAGACGGAATCCCTTCTGCACATCGGAGCGGGAATAATTTCCCTGGATACGGATACCACAGTTCTGGTTCAGCACCTCACGTGCGCCTCCTGCGGTACATTCCAGCATACTGATACGGGCTTCTTTCTCCCATTCTCTGCCCTTCTGTTTATAGTTAGCATCTAAAGAACGGGCAGTCTCACCATCCTTTATCTTTTCCCCCTGGAGCTGATAAATAGTCTTGGCAATTTCGAACTTCTTACCTTTTACATAGATACCGGTCTCATGATCATACAAATCATCATAATCCACGGCAATATTCATCACTGCAAGAGACATCCCCGCTGCTTCGCAGCTTTCTCGGATTCCCTGAATATGTTCCTCGATACTGCCGATGTAGTAAACTGCGGAAGTCTCCTCCACCGCTTCTCCGGCGTCATCCACTGCTACAATTCGAAGATAGGTACACTTATCCACCGCCTCATCTTCGGGTGCTTCCAGATAAGTGGTAAACCCATTTCCCTCCACCTGATTATAACTTCCTGCGAACAAAATCGGGTCCACCGCTGCAACCACATTGGCTTCTCCCCGACGGTCCGTGATAGTGACGCAGTCCTCGTATTTTACTGCGGTTTCACTGGTGGCAGGGTCGCTGCCATCCATGGTGTAAAACACATTTTCATAGTCCGATTCTATGGTTAAATCAAAGGCCTCCTCATAAAAGCCACTTCCCTGGGACAGCACAAAATTCCCCATCTCCACCGCCCCGGTCACGGTGGAAATTTCCTCCAGCACCTTATCCTCCGGTTTGGTAGTCTGCGAGTTATGTACTACCGTGCCCTCTATGCTCACCTTTACCTCTTCCTGCGGCTCCGCATTTGCTTCCCCCTGCGTATCCTCGACTGCAACGGACTCCATCTGCACCTCTTGCCCACTTCCATTCTCCGCTCTTACAGGGTCGTCCTCTGCCTGCTGCCCGCAACCGGTGCACATAAGTAACAGTCCTGCCAATATTAATGATTGTTTCAGATACTTTTTCATAGTCAATTCTCCAATGTCCATTTATTTTTCCTATTCCACGCCACCGTCAGGGTATAGGTTTTTCATTACGCCTCTTCATACCCCTTCAATGAACTTTTCGTCCCTTATTTTCTTGCTTACCCAGAAATATAGGGCAGTAAACCGATTTTCACCTTCTCACGCCCCGCTTTCCCCATAAAATAGGGTACCACAAGAAGGAAATTTAATATACACCCCATTTTAGTCTAATTCACCTTCATTATTGGCGTTTTTCTCCCTTTTTGACAAAAAATAGGGCGCATAGGTTATATTTTTCCCTATACGCCCTGCAACTACTTTTAATAACCTTCTTTCAGACAAGAAAGAGCTTCAAACTCTCTTAAATATGCCCCCCGCTTCATCTCATCCGTCGCTGCATACTCCTGATGTCTTGAAAATATCTCTATGGCATCTTCCAGTGGAATCCATTTGGGCTCCAGCCCTACTTCCCTCTCCCGCTCCGTCAACTTTCTTACGGTCTCTCCCTGTACCTCGCAGACAAAATAGTGACTGACAAAGAACCACTCCTCGTAATACTCATGAATAGTCAGAAACTGGGTACATGGCATTACCACATATCCCGTCTCCTCTGCAAGCTCCCGCACACAACATTCCTCCAAACTTTCTTCTCCCTCCAGTCCACCACCGGGGATAAAGTACTGGTCCGTATTCTTTTCGTAGGTCAAGAGAATATTCCCCTCTAAAATCACTACACCACGACATGCCACGCGAGTTTTTGTCTGCACTTCAAAATGATTTTCTCCCAGAATCTCTACTGTTTTCATGTATGCATCCCTACTCCTCATTTCTTTATTCTTACATAGAATTTATCTTTATCCTCATACTTTATGTAACCACCATTATGCAACATCACCTGCAAAGACGCCGGATTATCTTTATTCACTCTCAAATAAATCTCCTCTTCCGGAATAATTTCTCTGGCAATCTGCAGCATTTGCCTAAGTCCTTCCTTTCCGAAGCCTTTCCCCCGAAACTCCTTTTTAATGAAATATCCTATATGTCCTGCACCGGTTCGCAATGATTCACAAAGATAGTGACGAATACGAAACTGCCCAATTATTACGTCATCATTCCAGAAAAATAAGAACGTTTCCGGCACATAACCTTCCGGTAAATTCTCTCCTTTTTGAAAGGCTATCATTTCCGGCAAAGCTTTGCTTTCAAACTCCTCCCGAGAAACACCGTGATATGGATTGGTCAGACCGTTCTCATCCACCGGCATATCACGAACAAATAAATACTCCTTTTCAATATCTTCATAATTAACTTTCTTTAGGTACAGCATTGCCTATATTACCTCCACCAGCCTCTTGCAAAGCATTACAAGGTCATAGCGAATCCCCTCCCTGCTTCGCCAACCTCTATTACTCCACTCATCCTGGGACACGTCATCCCCGCCGTATATGAGGGCACCATAGTCAAAACCTCGAAACTGAGAAACAGCAATACATCCTGCCTGTTCCATTTCCACAATCTTCGCCCCTTCTTCTTTTCTTTGCGCGATTCGTTCAGGTGTCTCGCGAAACATGGCATCGGTGGTCCAGGTCAGTCCCCGGATATAGGAAATGGAATTGTCCTCCATATACTGCACAATTTTCTGTGTAACCTCGGAATTGGTATAAATATATCTGGATGGCTCAATATAATGATATGAAAACCCTTCATCCCTGATGGCTCCATCTACTACAAGAATCTGTCCTACCTCGATATTCTTATCCAGTACTCCACCGCCTCCGCAAAACATCACCTTAGTAATCCCCATGGCATGAAATAAATCCAGATTTCCTCCACAGGCCGGACATCCTACGGCTCCAAGAGTAATCGATACATCTGCGTCTGCAAAACGATATATGTATACCGGATTCTCGCCTCCGATGGTTCTTTCCAGAGTTACTCTTTTTTCTGCAACCAACTTTTCCATAACTTCCGGAAAAAAGGTAATTACCAGTTTATTTGTATCAAAGGTCTTGTCCACAAAGACTGTGGGATTCAACTTTGCGACCTTATTATCATCAAATTCTAGTATAGGATATATATTTTTAGTAAACATATGATTCCCCTACTCCTTCCTGCAAACATACAACAAATGACTAGAACACCCCAGCAGCTCCCTCTTCTCACAGGTTGCCAAATGATACTGCACAAACAATTGAAAATCCTCCTCGGACATGGCAAAATCCTTTCGCCCTTCTGCCAGTTCCAGCACACTATCCATTGCAGCAGTAGTCACGTGCTTCACGCCCATTTCTTCAAAAAGCTGCTCAAACTCTACAATATCATACCCGGTAAAAAGCTGCTCTTCAAAATGCTTTACCTTGTAATCTTCCGTAAAATTCTCTTCTATTCCGTCCGCCAGATTTCCTTGCAGATAATTGTCAAAAAGAATGGAGTACGCAGAGAGGAATGCCACAAAAATGACACCATCCTTCTTCGTCACCCGGATAGCTTCCTCAAGAGCCCGATGTACATCATTCTCCTCATACAAATGATACATGGGACCGAACACCAGCGTGATATCAAAGGTATTGTCCTCAAACCTGCCAAGGTCCAAAGCATCTCCTCGGAAAGACTGTATATTCTTAAGTCCACTGCTGTTTTTCTTAAGCACCTCCAGGTTACTCTCCACCAGCTCTACTGCAGTCACTTCAAAGCCTTCCTTTGCTAAGGAAATGGAATACCTA
Source organism: Lachnospiraceae bacterium (assembly GCA_017461775.1). Taxonomy (GTDB): domain Bacteria; phylum Bacillota; class Clostridia; order Lachnospirales; family Lachnospiraceae; genus Acetatifactor. The sequence continues at coordinate 3,215 of JAFTXD010000069.1, read as the reverse complement.
CCGGTACCGGCACCGATTTCCAATATCTTATCTCCGTCCTTTGCAAAGCGACGAATATAATTCATAGTAGTGAAATATTCCAGCTGTCCCTGCCAACTTTCTCCAAGCCTAAGGTCTTCTTCTATACTGTCATAAAATGAACTTACAATTTCTACTCTTTTACTCATATCCATCCTCCCTCAGCTTCCCTATGTAAACTGCATCTCCTTCTTCTCCCAGGGAATCCGATATTCATTCAATAATCTCAACACCTGGTTGCACACATCCCCGCGGCCGATTTCCATATCCACACACTTACCATTCTGCAAATGGCACTGAAGTACACCCACCGGAATTTCATCCGAAATAATTCTCTTGTTAAAGAAAAATGTACAATAGGTTACCTGATCCCGGGGTATTACCACCACCTGAAATTCCAAATCCGACAATCGCCCGATGATATACTCATCCGTCAACATCCATAATCCGGTAAAGCCCAGCACTCCTCTTTTGATACTCGCATCTACAGATGCCAGGAATGCACGCTTGGACACAATTTCCAGATAGGGCATGGTATATTTTAAAATCCGTATCTCGTATCTATGCCGCCGCCAGATTCTCGTTCCCACAAAATGCCCTCCAAACAGCATCAAAAGTGAAATCAGCAAAAGCCCCAGTATCAGTGGTTTATTTCCTCCCTTTGGAAGCAGACAACCGGTAAAGAAAAATACCCCAAAGGCCCAAATCGTATCCCAGATTACTACTCCGTTTTTCTGGGACATGGCATGGAGCGCTGAATTTAAATCCGTTATCTTTTTCTCCCCCTTTTGGCTCTGTTTTTCCTTGGTCCGGGCAATCCAAGCCAGATACTTTTCCATCAGCATATCACCGCCCTTATTCACCAGCCATAGGAGAAATAAGAACATCACGAACCCCACACAACTCATCACCATCTGCTCGTTATCATGGGCTGTCCGCTCCGGCATCATCAGGTAACGAATCACACTCCAGGCAGACACCAGACATATGATTATACAGACCAGATTTAAGAAGATGACTCGTATCTTAATACTCCATGCATGTTGCTTTCGCAAGGATGCCTGTTCTTTTTCTTCTTTTTCCTTGAGCGTATCCTGCTCGTTTGTATTATCAACCAAATCCGTTCCTCCGCCTAATTATTTTCTGGAAACAAATAACATACTTCCTCTTCTTCGCGCCCACCAATTCTTATCGTTCTTTTATCAACAATCATTCCGCCCATATGCTCATAATATCCACACGTTGGGTTGTTTCTTAAACACCATAGATAAAACGGTGTATTACTGCATTCTTCTTTTATAAACTCCATAATCTTTCGTCCATAGCCTTTACCATGATACGCCTTCCGCAAATATAATCCCTGAATTTCTATAGGTGCATAGTCCTCTCTCGATTTGGACAAATCAAATAAGCCCACAACTAGATTATCACACTCTAAAACATACTGACACTCCCCCATAAGTGAATACATTTTCTCGAAACGCTCCCTATTCTTTGCTTCATCCAACGCATCCAGATAACTATCTGCAATCAAACCACGATATGTTTCCTGCCAGCAATGGTAATGACAAGAGCCCATTTCTCTTGCATCAGCGAGAGTTGCTTTTCTGATTATCATTTATTTCCTCACCTCAAAATCAATCTGCACTGCACACCTTCCCTAAGGACTTTCCCTGCATTACACTCATACGGAATCTTCTTCAAACGTCCTTAAGATAAGGCGCTTAGTGTATAATATTGGTGTTTTCATTCTCTTCCTCCAACATTTTATCAAGCTCTCCAAAGGAATTCACGATTCTGCCCTCATACTCTTCCCCATCTCTGTTAAACAGAATCGGCAAGATTCCCAGTTCTTCCGCAATCTCCAGATTCTTCACACTATTGTCTATAAAAAGACATTCCTCCGGGCATTTCCCGATTTTTTCCAGTGCCAGCTCAAAAATTTTCTTCTCCGGCTTGCGGCATCCCACATCACCGCTGACAATCTTATGCAAAAAGTATTTATCCAACTGATGGAACTCTGTAATATAACTGCTCCACTGGGAAACATCGTTGGACAAAAGTACAAATTCATAATGCTGACAATACTTCTCTGCAAAGGGAATAAAGTCAACATCCAGCGTCAGAGAATTCTCAATATAGTCTTTCATGTGATATTGCGGATTCTCATACCCCAGCATAGAAAGAAACTCATCCGAAGTAAATTCCCCCAGTCCCGCTCTGGTAAAAAGCTGTTCCTCCTTGAACTGCCTCTTTAACCGCTCATGCTCCGCTTTATCAAAATGATTGAATGTGTATGGAATGAATTTCCCTTTGCTCTCTTCCAGAATCACGCCGTACATGTCAATCAGAATTGTGGTTATTTTCTGCATTACCGGCCTCCCTTTCGCACCAGATAAAGAATGACCAGCTGGGGCAGTTCCACCTTGCCGCCGTTTTCCTTAATATGGTCCTCTATCTCCTGCAAATACTGCCGCCTCACTTTCTTCGGTAAAGACTGGGTGCTGGAATAGGTATTCACCAGTGCTGTATACCGCTCCGCATCGTAGGTGTCCACCCACCAATACTCTCGAATCTTCGGTTCTCCAAAATAGCCACCGGTTTGAATCTGGGTCACACGCTTTGTCACCACTTGATGGATACCACCCTCATCATACCCCAGAGCCTCCTCGTGAAAATACTTTTTCTTAATTTCGTTAAGTCCCTCAAAAACACCGCCCTCATAACAGGTCACGGAAGACATATGCCAGAACACCGCCAGCGTGCCGCCCTCCTTCAGCATTTCATATGCCTTCGGATAACCCACATCACTCTCTATCCAGTGAAAGGCGGTGGCAGAATAAATCAAATCATACTTTTCCTTTAAGGCAAATTCTTCAAAATATGCTTTATGCACCTCTACCTGTGGGTGTGATTCATACTTCCTTTTCAAAAAATCTACCTGCTCATCGCTGACCTCTATCAAGTCCAGCTTCGCTGCCACATCCAAGAATAAATTCGTGGCCTGTCCCGTTCCGGCTCCTACCTCTAAAAGCCGCGCATCCTCCTCCAAATTTGCAAAGGAGCAAATATCTCGCTTTAGCTTTAGGGGATATCCCGGTCTGGAATACTCATAATCCTGCACCACACCGGCAAATGTATTTTTTAGAAACTCCTTATTTGCAGATGACATATCTCTGTACTACCTCCTTGTAGAT
>JAFTXD010000068.1 GCA_017461775.1 Lachnospiraceae bacterium | reverse complement strand
TGCTGTAGATTGCCCATATTGTGCCAATCTGCGATAACGGGGAATTCTTCCGTTCCATCCACCTGCGCAGCTGTGTAAGCTTTCCAGAAGGTTCCCCCGGTTACTTCCGTCATTTCCACATTGTAGGATACCAGACGTTCGTCTACGGTGCGAAGCTCCTTTAAGCCATCCGCTGAAAGAGTTATAGTTTTTGCCATAAAATACCTCCTTAATATTTACAGTAAGTTTCTTTGCTTTTTTCTAAGTTATCTGAAAGTAATATGGGAATATTGTACCATAAAACAGGCGATAATGGGATAGGAAGGAGGATGATTTAATAGATTTTTTAGAGTAAGGAAATGGTTAAGGAAAAAGTTTTTGCATTAAAAATGTTGTTTGAAGACAAGTTTTTCACTGCAATGCAATATATTTTAGAGAAGGGAGTGAAGACGATTATGCTGAAATTTTTGAAGAGGCAGTCACCGGCAAGAATTATTGCATTGGGATTTGCTTCTGTTATTTTACTTGGGTCAGTGCTTTTGATGTTGCCATGTAGTGTGAAGGAGGAGGTCGGTTTAAAATACATAGATGCGTTGTATACATCTACCAGTGCGGTCTGTGTAACGGGGCTGATTGCAGTGGATGCAGGAGATACCTTTACACCGCTGGGGCAGTTCTTTCTGGCGATGCTAATTCAGATAGGTGGTCTGGGAGTGACTGCGGTTGGGGCAGGAATCATTCTTCTGGTTGGCAGAAAGGTAGATTTGAAGGGACGTAATCTGGTGCAGGAGGCTATGAATCTGGCTTCCGGCAAGGGCATTATTGTATTTGTAAAAAGCATTTTTATGACTACTCTTGTTTTTGAAGGAATCGGAGCGCTGCTGAGCTTCTTAGTATTCGTGCAGGATTACCCTATACATAAGGCGATTGGTATTAGCCTCTTTCACTCGGTGGCGGCATTTAATAATTCTGGTTTTGATATCTTGGGAAATCTGCAAAATCTGATTCCTTATCAGGATAATGTATTACTGAATCTGGTAACCTGTGGACTGATCATCTTTGGTGGCATCGGCTTTCTGGTTATCCGGGAGGTGTTAGATAAGAGATTTCACTGGAAAAGATTCTCCATGCATACCAAAGTGGTATTGACTATGAGTGGGCTTTTGATTGTGGTAGGAACGGTGCTGATAAAGCTGACGGAGGATATCAGCTGGCTTGGAGCTTTCTTCACAAGCGTATCCGCCAGAACGGCGGGATTTTCTACCTTTCCATTGGGAGAGTTTTCCACAGCGGGGCTTCTGACGGTGATTGCCCTAATGTTTATCGGTGCATCTCCGGGGTCTACCGGAGGCGGTATTAAAACCAGTACCTTTTTCGCGTTGTTGCAGGGAATAAAGTCTGCAGCAACCGGCAGATCAGAAAAGGCTTTTCGCTATGCCATGCCAAGAGAGGCGTTCAAGAAGGCTTCTGTAATCACACTTCTGGCAGCAGGTGTGGTCTTTGTAGGAACCTTTCTAATGACGATTATGGAGCCGGAGCTTCCGCTGGAGGACATACTGTTTGAAGTGACCAGTGCTTTCGGTACGGTGGGACTTTCCACAGGAATCACTACAGGTCTAGGCGTGGACAGTAAGCTGCTGTCCATATTGATTATGTATATCGGAAGGCTGGGACCGCTGACTGTGGCATCTCTCTGGTATTTTTCCAGAGGAGAACGAGTGAAATTCCCGGATGGCAATATCGCCATCGGATAGGAGGAGAGAAATGTTTAAGAAGAATAATGTGGATAATCTGACATATGGTATCGTGGGACTTGGAAGGTTTGGCTATGCTCTTGCCATGGAGCTTGCGCAGGCAGACGCAGATATGATTGTGCTGGATGAGAATGAAGAGAAAATTCGTGAGCTTCGGGAAGTGACGGAGAATGCCTTCGTGGTGAAAAATCTGGATAAAAAGACCCTGCGGGAAACCGGAATCCAGAATTGTGATGTGGCAGTAGTGTGCATTGGGGAGCACATGGATACCTCTATCTTAACCACGTTAAATCTGGTATCTATGTCAATTCCAAAAGTTATTGCCAAGGCCACCAGCGCAGAGCACGGAATCATTCTGGAGAAACTTGGAGCAGAGGTGGTCTATCCGGAGAGAGATATGGCGGTGCGCCTTGCCAACCGTTTAGAGGCAGCCAGAGTTCTTGATTTTGTACAGCTCAGTGAGAAGATTAATGTGTCAAAAATGCAGATTCCTCAGAAGCTGGAAGGAAAAACAGTTGTGGAGTTGAACCTGCGCTCCAAGTTCGGACTGAATATTATTGCCATTGAAAATAGCGGGACGGTAACAGAGATTATCAGCCCGGCATATACCTTCCGGAAGAATGATATTTTATATCTGGTGGGAAGTAAAGAGGGACTATTTAAGTTCGATCAGTGGATCGAAAAATAAATTGAAAAAGTTGTTGATTCTTACGTTACGTCATGGTTTAGCATATACTTACACGAGAAGGACGGCAATATGAGAACAGTGAACGAAGTAAGTAAATTGACAGGAGTGAGCGTACGCACCCTGCACTAACAAACTTTTTGCTTATCTTGGCAAAATGTATGCCGGTGGAGGCAGCGTGACGGAGAATATTGATAAAGCCGGAGGAAAGGGGACGGCTGAGTTTGTGGAGAAAGCAATTGAGATTTACTGCTCAGGAAAATAATTTGCTTCCACCGCTTTTTCATACAGAGAGTTTGTGGTAAACTTAAGGGCAGTGAAAAAGTGATTTTAGTAAGGTGGAGCAGTACATGCAACGCATCAATAATGATATCAAAAGTGGACAATTTAAGCCGGTGTATTTGCTTTTCGGAGAAGAGCGTTATCTGCGTAAGCAGTATCGCGACAAGCTGAAAAAGGCTCTGTGCGCACCGGATGACAATATGAATAATCATTTCTACGACGGAAAAGGTATCTCTGTAGGTGAAATCATTGACTTGGCGGAGACCATGCCTTTTCTGGCTGAGCGAAGGGTGATTTTCATTGATAACAGTGGACTCTTTAAGTCTGGCGGTGAGCTACTGGCGGAGTATCTGGGTGGTCAGAATGATACCACGGTTTTCGTATTTACCGAATCAGAGGTGGATAAGCGAAGCAAGCTCTTTAAGGCAGCGTCTGCAAATGGCTGTGTAGTGGATTTTGCCGTACAGGACGAGAATACCTTAAAGCGCTGGATTGCAGGCATGCTGGGCAGGGAAGGAAAGAAGATTACGGAGAATAACGTGCAGCTTTTCTTAACCAAGACCGGCACGGATATGGAGAATATCCACATGGAGCTGGAGAAGCTGGT
>JAFTXD010000067.1 GCA_017461775.1 Lachnospiraceae bacterium | reverse complement strand
TCTATACCTATGAAAATGGAGAAAAGCATCTGCTCTGGGGAAAGGAGTATTCTTTAGAGGTGGTGTACACCAAGGGAAAGCCATGTGCCTCTGTGCAGGGAGAACAGATTCTTTTAGAGCTTCCAAAGGATGGGGATACAGCTCTTCGCCAGAAACTGATAGAGAATCTATACCGCAGACAGCTAAAGGCCAAGGTGCCCCTTCTAATGGAAAAATATACGAAGATCGTAGGAAAGGTCCCGGACTCTTGGGGAGTAAAAAATATGAAGACTCGTTGGGGAACCTGCAATGTGACGGACAAGCGTATCTGGCTGAATTTACAGCTTGCCAAGTTTCCTCAGGAATGTCTGGAATATGTAATTGTCCATGAACTGGTGCACCTATATGAGAAGGGGCACAATGCAGTGTTCTATGGATATATGGACCGGTTTTATCCGGGGTGGAGAGAGATAAGAAAGAAGTTAAAAGGATAAGTATTATGTCGTCATTTATTACAAAGGTGAAAAAGAGCTATGAACACACTATTTACGCCAGCTATATGGGGTACATTACCCAGGCAATCGTTAATAATTTTGCACCTCTTCTATTTTTAACTTTTGTGCAGGATTATGGTCTTTCGCTGGAGCAGATTACGTTGATTACCACCATTAATTTCGCGGTACAGCTTACCGTGGATTTTCTGGCAACCAAGGCCATAGACAAAATAGGCTATCGCACTGCCGTGATTATAGCCCATGTGTGTGGTACATTGGGATTGGTCGGCATGGCAGTATTTCCGGGACTTTTGGGGAATGCATATGTGGGTCTGATGACAGCAGTGATTATATATGCTATCGGTGGCGGTATTATTGAGGTATTGATTAGCCCCATCGTGGAGGCCTGTCCTACGGAGAAGAAAGAGGCGGCTATGAGTCTTTTGCACTCCTTTTATTGCTGGGGACATGTGGGAGTGGTGCTATTGTCTACCGCATTCTTTACGTTATTCGGTATCGACAATTGGAAAATACTGGCCGTTATTTGGGCACTGGTGCCTTTGTTTAACTGCTTTTATTTTGCATTGGTACCCATATATCCAATCGTGGAGGAACATGAGAAGATGCCCCTCCGCAGTTTGTTAAAGAGAAAGTATTTCTGGCTTTTGATGATTGTGATGGTATGTGCCGGTGCATCGGAGCAGGCTATGAGCCAGTGGGCGTCTGCCTTTGCAGAAAGCGGTTTGCAGGTATCCAAGACCATCGGTGATCTGGCCGGTCCTTGTGCTTTTGCCATTTTGATGGGAACCTCCCGTGCACTCTATGGTAAGTATAGTGAGATGATTCCATTGAAAAAGATGATGGCGGGGAGCGCAGTACTTTGTATATTTTGTTATTTGGTGACTGTATTTGCACCCAATCCTATCATTGGCCTGATAGGCTGCGCAGTGTGTGGTTTCTCGGTAGGAATCTTTTGGCCGGGAACCTTCAGCATGGCAGCATGGAATTTGCCCGGCGCAGGTACTGCGATGTATGCACTGATGGCACTGGCTGGGGACGTGGGATGTTCCTCCGGACCTACGGTGGGGGGGATGGTAGCAGATGCCGTTGGCGGTGATTTGAAAAAGGGAATCCTTGTGGCCATTGTATTCCCGGTGGTGATTTTTATGGGAATACTGCTTTTGAAGGAAAAGAAAGTTGATTAGTGATTGGAGATTTGATGTTTTGGGTATATGGAATGTCTGCTGACTGGTGATACCCAAGAAATGAAGCATTTTGTGGGTATCACGGACGCAGCTCCAAAGTATTATAGCAAGCAGCAGGGGGAGTACACTTTGGAGGATTACTATGCGTTGCCGGAGGATGTAAGGGCAGAGCTGATAGACGGTGATCATCATACTATGGTGCAGCCTATCCATTTACCGAAAAGGTAGGGCTGTTCATATATGATATGCAGATCGTGTTGGATTTGACAGAATTGGCAGAAATTATTGAGGGATAACTTGAGGAGGCAAAACGCCTCCTCTTTTCAGATTTTTCATGCATTTTACATTTCTTTAAATTCTTTTTACCACTTCATGGTAATTAATTTTACATTCCATGTTTAGAATAATATTTGTCAGTAAAAACTAGAAAAGAGGAGACAAATATTATGAAAAAGAAAATTTTATCAATTTGTATGGCTGTTATGATGGCAGCAACAGTACTTACAGGATGCGGCGGTGCAGATGCAAGTGCACAGGATGTGTATGTTATCTCCCGTGAGGATGGTTCAGGTACCAGAGGGGCCTTCGTAGAGCTGATGGGCATCGAGCAGAAGAACGAAGCCGGTGAGAAGGTAGATATGACAATGGATACCGCAGAGGTTACCAATTCTACTTCCGTAATGATCACTACCGTACAGGGCAATGAAGCAGGTATCGGATATATCTCTCTTGGTTCTATGGACGCTACTAAGGTAAAGGCAATCAAGGTTGATGGTGTAGAAGCTACTGTAGAGAATGTAAAGAACGGCTCTTACAAGGTTGCCAGACCTTTCAACATTGCTACTAAAGCAGAAATCAGTGAAGCAGCACAGGATTTTGTAAGCTTCATTCTTTCTACCGAAGGACAGGCAGTCGTAGAAGAGAAGGGTTATATTAAGTTAGACCACACCGAGAGTTATGTATCTAACGGTGCAACCGGTAAAGTCGTAGTTGGTGGTTCTTCTTCTGTATCTCCTGTAATGGAGAAGTTAATCGAGGCTTATGCTACCGTAAATGCAGGCGTAGAAGTGGAGCTTCAGACCAGCGATTCTTCAACCGGTATGTCAGCAACCGCTGATGGGACCTTAGATATCGGTATGGCTTCCAGAGCATTAAAGGACAGCGAAATCGAAAAAGGCTTAGTTGGAATCGAAATCGCAATGGACGGTATTGCAGTGATTGTAAATAAAGATAATGCTGCAGTAGACAATCTCACCAGTGAGCAGATTATGAAAATCTACACCGGTGAAATTACAAGTTGGAGTGAAATTCAGTAATTATTTGATGAGGTAAAATGACATGAAAGAAAAACTTATGAAACTGGTTTTTCTGGGGGCTGCCTGTGTTTCCATCGCCATGGTCTTGCTTATATGTATTTTCCTTTTCGCTAACGGACTGCCAACCATCGGCGAAATAGGATTCCTTTCCTTCTTCTTTGGCAAGACCTGGAAACCAGGCAACAACCTATATGGAATTTTTTCGATGATAGTGGGAAGCGTCTACGTTACCGTAGGCGCCATTATCGTTGGAGTTCCTATTGGAATTCTGACTGCGGTATTCATGGCTAAGTTCTGCGATTCTAAGATGTATAAAATCGTGAAGCCGGCCATTAATTTGCTTGCAGGAATTCCGTCCATTGTATATGGATTCTTCGGACTCTGGGTACTTGTGCCCATGATAAAGACACTTTTCGGCGGAAGCGGTAAGAACGTGTTAACAGCGTCTATCTTACTGGGAATCATGATTCTGCCAACGATTATTAATATTTCGGAGACTGCCCTTCGTGCAGTACCGGAAAGCTATTATGAAGCAGCGGTAGCTCTTGGGGATACCCATGAAAAGAGTGTATTCCGTGTGGTGC
>JAFTXD010000066.1 GCA_017461775.1 Lachnospiraceae bacterium | reverse complement strand
GTGGCAGCGATGCTGTCGGAAAAGGGAACTGTTGATTTTCAGGGAGTATTGATTCCTGTAATGGCACTGATGAGCTCTTTTGGTCCGGTAGTAGCGTTATCTAACCTGGGAAGTACACTTCAAAATACTTTTGCAGCGGGGAACAGGGTGCTGGATATCCTGGAAGAAGCTCCAGTAGTGGAGGAAATTCAGGGAAAAGAAGAAATAGGCTTTCGTGATGCAAGGGCCGAGAATGTGACCTTTGCATATGGGGATGAAGAGATTCTTAAGGGTGTGACATTGGATATCCCCCAGGGGAATATTATTGGAATTGTGGGAAAGAGCGGTAGCGGTAAATCCACACTTCTTAAGCTTTTTATGAGATTCTGGAAGGTGCAGGAGGGGCAGGTACAGATATCCGGAAGGGACGTGGGAGAGATTAATACAACGAATCTTCGGGATATGGAAGGCTTTATGACCCAGGAGACCCATCTGTTTCATGACAGTATCAGAAATAATCTGCGGATTGCGAAGCTGGATGCCACGGAGGAGGAGCTTGTAGAAGCATGTAAAAGGGCGTCCGTACATGATTTTATTATGAAGCTGCCCAAGGGCTATGATACTCCGGTAGGAGAGCTGGGAGATACGCTTTCCGGCGGAGAAAGGCAGAGACTTGGGCTTGCCAGAGTATTTTTGCATGACGCTCCCCTTGTACTTCTGGATGAACCCACCAGCAATCTGGACAGCCTTAACGAGGCAGTAATCCTAAAATCATTAAAAGAAGAAGGAAAGAATAAAACGGTAATGCTGGTATCTCATAGGGAATCTACCATGCGTATTGCAGATAAAATGTACTCGGTAGAGGAACTGTCCGGTACCGGAAGAGTGAGTTAAGGAAAAAGGAGAATGGAGAAAATGAGTATTAAGAAATTAGCATATATTATCCTGGGATGCTTAGGTGTGGGATTAGGTGCTGTTGGCGCAGTGGTACCTATGATTCCGGCATTTCCCTTTTTGCTGCTGGCGGCATTTTGCTTTGGCAGAAGCTCTGAGAAGTTGAATCATTGGTTCGTTAATACAAAGCTATATAAAAGTAATCTTGAAAGCTATGTACAGGGCCGAGGCATGACATGGAAGACAAAGCTTCGTATTATGATTACCGTGACCCTGCTGATGTCTGTGGGATTTATGATGATGAGCAGTGTACCTGTGGGAAGAATTGTGCTGGCCTGCGTATGGGCATTTCACATTATCTATTTTATCTTTGGGGTGAAGACCTTGAAGGAAGAGGTTTCAGCAGATACACAGCCGGAAGGTGTATAAACATTAATTCTTGTAAAATTCTCCCTCTTGGAATACATTATAAGTAATGATTCCAAGGGGGATTTTATTTTGAGATTGACAGTAAAGCGTGGCTTACAAGAAAGTACAATGGAATTTCATAGAGACATTCTGCTGTGGGATGCTTTGGCAGAAATGGGCTATGTGCTAGGAAGACCTTGCGGCGGCAGAGGCGTGTGCGGCAGATGTGAAGTAATTGCTAACGGCGAACCGGTGAGAACCTGTGTTACTTATCTGGAGGAGGATATGGTGATAGAGGAGCTTCCACTTTCAGAAGAGATGGAAGTGATGACAGAGGGTAAGGCGGTTGTCCCCTCAGGAGATGTAACTGTAAAAAACGGCTATGGCCTTGCTGTGGATATAGGAACCACCACCATTGCCGCATATCTGTACAAATTTCCGGAGGGAGAGCCGGTAAGGACAAGCTGCTGCGTGAATCCCCAGGTCCGGTACGGAGCTGATATTGTGACCAGAATGGAGTATGCCTTAAATGGAGGAGCCGGTGATTTGCAGAGCTGCCTGCAGAAGAAGATAGATGAGCTGACAGGTGATTTTAAAATTGATAAATACGTGATTACAGGTAATACTACCATGCTTCACCTACTAATGGGTAAAAGTTTGAAGGGAATGGCCTGTGCACCATATATGCCGGAGAGCTTGTTTGGGAAGTGGTACGGGAAAAGGTATCTTCCCCCATGTATATCTGCTTTTATAGGAGCGGATATTACCTGTGCAGTACTTGCCAGTGGGATGCTGGAGAAGAAGACGGCTCTTCTTGTAGATATTGGAACCAATGGAGAAATGGTGCTTTACAAGGATGGTAAGCTAATTTGCTGCTCGGCTGCGGCAGGACCTGCCTTCGAGGGGGCTGAAATCTCTCAAGGGATGTGCGCAGAACGTGGAGCAATCAATAGAGTATATTGGGAAGATAATGGGACCAGGTACACCACCATCGGAGGTGCCATGCCCCGGGGAATCTGCGGCAGTGGACTTGTTGATGCCATTGCAGTGATGCTGGAAGAAGGAACTTTAGATGATACCGTATATTTGGAGGAACCCTATGAAATCGGCGACAGTAAGGTATTTATTACGCCGGAGGATGTGCGTCAGCTGCAGCTTGCCAAGGCAGCCATACGTGCAGGGCTGGAAACTCTCCTTCAGGAAGCCGGCTGCTCCTATGAAGAGCTGGAGTGCTTTTATATTGCCGGAGGCTTCGGCAGCTATATCGATAAGG
>JAFTXD010000065.1 GCA_017461775.1 Lachnospiraceae bacterium | reverse complement strand
CCAGGTTTAGGCTTTTTTAATAGTTTTTTAGAAACAGAATATTGTATTTGTCTGCAGAAATCGGTATTCTTTACTGGAAACAAATATTTTATGCAGGAATGGAGATTTTACGATGAGAGAAAAATTTGCAAGATTTATGATGGGAAGATATGGCAATGATAAGCTGAATCAGTCACTTATTATTTTGTCCCTTGTGTTGATTGTGCTTTCCTGGTTTACTACGAATGCATTCTATATGGTGGCGGTTCTCGTTATGATTTATGCTTATTATAGGATGTTTTCTAAGGATATTTACAAAAGAAGTGCAGAGAATCAGAAGTATTTGCAGTGGGAATACAAGATGAAGGGAAAGCTTAACAAGAAAAAGAAGGAGTTTTCTCAGTTAAAGACCCATCATATTTATAAGTGCCCTAATTGCAAGCAGAAAATCCGTGTGCCCAGAGGCAGAGGTAAAATCGCCATCACCTGTAGAAAATGTGGAAACGAATTTATTAAGAAAAGCTGATGGAGACATAAATGTTTGGATATGTTATAGTAAACAAGGCAGAGCTGAAATTTAAGGAGTATGATGTATATCGTTCTTATTACTGTGGGCTGTGTCACTCTTTGAGAAGTAAATATGGTCTGAAGGGCAGTGCAACCTTAAGCTATGATATGACCTTTCTTCTGATGCTGCTCACTGCGCTGTATGAGCCTCAGGAGGCCAGGGCAAAGTGTAATTGTGTTTTGCATCCTTTTGAAAAGCAGGAGTATCGCACCAGTGTTATGAGTGAATATGTGGCGGATATGAATGTGCTGCTTACCTATCTGAAATGTTTGGATGACTGGGAGGATGAGAAAAAGCTGCACAGCCTTATGTTTGGGAAGCTGCTGGAAGGAAAGACCAAGGAACGGCAGAAGCTGTATATGGAAAAGGTACGTCGAATTCAGATGCTGATGCATACCATTCGTGAGAATGAGAGAAAGAATCTGGATGATGTGGATGCCATGGCGAGCCTTTTTGGACAGGTTATGGGTGAGGTTGTGGCATGCAGGGAGGATGAATGGACGGAGAGCCTTAAAGCACTGGGCTTTTATCTGGGAGAATTTATCTATGTGATGGATGCCTATGACGATATTGAAGAGGATTTGAAAAAGGGCAGGTATAATCCACTGAAAAAGAAATATGAACAGCCGGATTTTGAAGAAAATGCACGGACGGTTCTGACCATGATGATGGCGGAGTGCTGTCGGGAATTTGAAAAGCTTCCTATCATTGACCATGCAGATATATTGCGGAACATCCTGTATTCCGGGGTGTGGTGCAGATACGAGGCCATACGAGAGAAAAGAAATAGAGTAATGAATGGAGAAATAAAAGATGAATGATCCTTATCAGGTGCTGGGGGTACCCCGGAGTGCCACAGAAGAGGAGATTAAAAAGGCGTACAAAGCGCTGAGCAGAAGATATCATCCCGATGCCAATGTGAATAATCCCAATAAGGATCAGGCGGAGGAAAAGTTCAAGGAAATTCAGGCAGCTTATACCCAGATTATGAAGGAGCGTACCGGCGGCTACAATAGCGGTGGTTATGGAAATAGTTCAGGCTATGGCCAACAGAATCAGGGCGGAAGCTATTATGATCCCTTTGGTTTTGGCGGATTCGGGGGCTTTTATGGACAGAGCGGTAATCAGAGCTCGGGCTATGAGGGGGATTCCTACTTAAGAGCTGCGGGAAATTATATTCGGAACGGATATTACAGCCAGGCAAGAAATGTGCTGGATAATATGGGGATGCAGGAGCGTAGCGCCAGATGGTATTATTACAGCGCTCTTGCCCATGCAGGAATGGGGAACAAAATTGCGGGCCTTGAGCATGCCAAGAAGGCTGCAGCGTTAGAACCCAATAATGGAGAGTATTACAACCTGGTTCGTCAGTTTGAAAGTGGTGGTGACTGGTATCAGCAGCGGCAGGCTATGTATGGTTATCCGGTCAGTGGTAAAAATGGGTTATGTTGTGAACTGGGCGTTGTACTTTGTAATTGTTGCTGGTATAGAATATTTTGTTGCTAAAAAAGAGCAATTGCATTTTAAAATTTAGAATGCAGTTGCTCTTTTCAAGATGGAGAATTTTATTCTTCTTCAATATAATTCCGTACCGCGATACCATTGACCTCCACGCTGGAGCCAAGGTCGATAATCAGGCACTTCCGTCCGTTGATTTCCTTGGTTTCAATTAAGTCCATGCGGTCGGGGCTGACCTTGATGACCACATCCGGGGTTTTCACTTCAAAGCTTCTGGTGTTGATGACGTTTTCTACCACCATCTGGGCGTTGCTGCCGGCTGCAGCATCGTAGAGCTTGTCAAAATTATCCAGCTTTTCATTGGCTACGCCGCTGTTTGCCAGAACTCCCTTAACCTCTTCCTTGTCCAGAATGAGGGGAGCAGGATCTTCCTTGTGCTCCTCCATCATTTCCGTTAATTTCTCATGAATACTGATGACATTTTCAATAGTACAGGTTTCTTCCAGTGTCTCCTCGATAATGGTCTGGAAGCTTTCCTTCTGGCTTCCAGCAGCCAGTGGGAGAGGACAATCCAGCATCAGGGTCACAAAGTCTTCCTTTAGGTTATTAGCATCCTTGGAATAGTAAAGGAGGCTATGTAAATCCGTGCTGCGGTCATTAAAGGCCGGGAACAAGAAGCCGGTCTCCGGCGGTGCTACCACCCAGTCACGGATACGGTTCTGGAAGGTATTTTCCACCGCGTTATAAGAAAGTCCTGGTTTGGACAGATTTACCGGACAGATGCTGACCATGATATATTCGTAAATTTCATCAGAAGCATCGTCCATTTCAATACCGTCGCTGGTCTTGCCCGGTACATCGTACACATCATGGATAATCAAAATCAGGTAGTTCCCAACATATTCATAGCTTTCGATGATCTTGTCATAGAATTCCTCCAGCAGAGCATCATCCTTTAACTTACTTTCCTTCAAACGATACAAAAACTCCTGAGTACCGCCTTCCTCCTCAGCCTTTAAAGGGAATTCCAGATTAATCAGATTTTTTCCCAGACTGCCGGATAATGTTTTTCTCAGAATCTCAAAGTATTTAAACATCTCCTCCTCAGGAAGAGCAAGAAATGCCTCCTTCAGCTCCGTCTTCTTATTCTTTTCACCATCCACATAGCATCCGCAGATACGAGTGATGGAGCATTTATTTTGTGTGAATAATTTTTTGATTTCAGCGATTTCGTGCTTTACCATTTTGTTGTTCCTTTCTATTGGTAGAGTGAGTGTGAAGGTATAGGGCTTGGATATGGGGATGCACAGGGGTAGTATATTTTTATTCAGACCCTTGAAAAACGTCGGCACTTGGCGAGGTTCTTTCGAGCCTAGTACCGTTACGATTTTTCACGGAGCGAGAGCGTGTCTGAATAAAAATATACTACCCCTGGGTGTCCCCATATCCAAGTTCTATGCCGTCCCCCTGTAGTATAGCTCATTTTTATGAAGGAGGGCAACGAATTTATTCATTTATTTTTACGTTTTTTGACGATGAGAAAAAGTTGCTGTAGGTATGTTAGCTACACTATACTAAGTAGGAAAAGGAATTTTTTGGAGGGAAGTATATGGAACCACTGGTAATTAATGTGGCGGAAGATAAAGAGTCAGTATATGCGCTTCTGGATGAGTTGTTAAGCGAGAAAAAGAACTTTCAGATTATGATTACAGTACTTCAAGGGGAGAAGGAGAAAAGCGTGGAAGTTTGTACCCAGGAGGCAGAGCCGGTATTCCATGATTTGGAAAAGGATGTTACGGATATGATTCATGACCTTGGTGTTCCGGCACATATTAAGGGGTATCAGTATCTGCGATGCGCCATCAGCAAGGCAGTGAATGACCCTGCCATGATAGGGGCGATTACAAAGCAGCTCTATCCGGGAATTGCCAGTGAATATGGGACAACTCCCAGCAGAGTGGAACGTGCCATCCGTCACGCCATAGAGGTGGCCTGGTCCCGGGGCAAGATGGAAACTCTGGACCAGATGTTTGGTTATACCGTGAACAGCGGAAAGGGAAAACCTACCAATTCTGAATTCATTGCACTGGTAGCAGACAGGATTCGTTTAAAATATCGAAAGAATGTTTTCTAAAAGTGCTTTCAATAAACCGTCCATTGATGTATAATTAAAAGGAGTTAGGTATACTTTTTATACAATGGAGGTTTGCTGTGAAGAAAATTTTATTTGCTGCGTCAGAAGGAGTTCCTTTTATTAAAACCGGCGGTTTGGCAGATGTAGTTGGTTCTCTGCCAAAGTGCATTGATTCCCAGTATTTCGATGTAAGAGTGATTATGCCGAAGTACGCCTGCATGAAGGATGCCATGAAGGAGAAGATGGAGTATGTTACCCATTTTTACATGGATTATAATTGGCAGAATGTGTACGTGGGTGTGTTGGGTGCAAAGGTAGAAGGAATTCAGTATTATTTCATTGATAATGAAACCTATTTTTCCGGAATGAAGTGTTATAGTGATGATCCGTTATGGGAGATTGAGCGTTACGGATTTTTCTCCAAGGCACTTTTGTCTGCGCTTCCTCTTTTAGGCTTTAGACCGGACGTTATCCACTGTCACGACTGGCAGACAGGTCTGGTGCCTGTATATTTGAAGGAGCGTTTCCAGGGAGATGAGTTCTTCCGCGGAATTAAGTCCGTTATCACCATTCATAACCTGAAATTCCAGGGTAAGTGGGATACCAAGACAGTACAGAGCATTACCGGACTTCCGGAGAGCTATTTTACCCCGGACAAGTTAGAGGCATATAAGGATGCGAACCTTTTAAAGGGAGGTATCGTTTATGCGGATGCGGTAACTACTGTTAGTGATACCTATGCAGAGGAGATTAAGACTGACTTTTACGGTGAGGGCTTAAATGGTCTGCTTACTGCCAGAAGCGGTGACCTTCGCGGTATTGTGAATGGTATCGATTATGATGACTTTAATCCGGAAACGGATAAGTATATTGTAAAGCAGTACAATGCTGTGAATTTCCGCAAGGAAAAGGTGAAGAATAAGAGAGCACTGCAGAAGGAGCTGGGCTTAAATCAGGACGATAGAAAGATGATGATTGGTATCGTATCCCGTCTTACGGATCAGAAGGGCTTTGATTTGATTGCTCATGTGATGGACGAGCTTTGCCAGGATGATGTGCAGCTTGTTATTTTAGGAACCGGTGAGGAGAAGTATGAGAATATGTTCCGTCACTTCGACTGGAAATATGGTGATAAGGTTTCTGCCAATATTTTCTACTCCGAGGAGCTTTCCCACAAGGTATATGCTTCCTGTGATGCATTCCTGATGCCATCTTTATTTGAGCCCTGCGGACTTAGTCAGCTGATGAGTCTTCGTTATGGTACTGTGCCCATCGTTCGTGAGACCGGAGGACTTAAGGATACCGTGCAGCCTTACAATGAGTATGAGAGCACCGGTACCGGCTTTAGCTTTACCAATTACAATGCTCACGAGATGCTTAATACCATCCGCTATGCAGAGCAGATTTATTATGATAAGAAGCGTGAATGGAACAAGATTGTGGACCGTGCCATGGCTGCGGACTTCTCTTGGAACGTATCCGCTAAGAAATACCAGGAGATGTACGATTGGCTGATTGGCTAAGCTGCGTCTTAAGTTAGAAGGAAGTTATGTCTAATAAAAAAAATAATTTTATCCTGCAGGACGGCATTTTTTCCGCTGCAGGATTTATTAGTAGAATCATCGGAATGATT
>JAFTXD010000064.1 GCA_017461775.1 Lachnospiraceae bacterium | reverse complement strand
TATGGTATGTCTTTTGTAGACCCTTGAAAAACGTCGGCACTTGGCGAGGTATTTTCGAGCCTAGTACCGCTACGTTTTTCACGGAGCGAGAGCACGTCTTCAAAAGACATACCATACCTTCCGCCCCGGCTTCTCTCCATTTCAGATGAATAAAAAATAAAAATCTCCCCATACTAGTAAAAAATCTTTTCATGGGGAGCACATACATGAACCAGAATTTGAGCAGTAATCTGCAAGTAAACATTGAACGCATGAAAGAGCTGATTCCGCTGGATAAAAGCTTTGACATCATTTCCTCCCATCTGCAAATCGGTGGTAACGAAGCATTCTTCGTGGGTCTGAACGGATATATTGAGGAGCGTACCCTCCAGAAAATCTTTATCGATGTAAAGGAGCCCATCGACTCCTCCGATGAAGAGGCTCTGACCAAATATATGTACGACCATGTGGGCTACGCCTCCGTAACCCCGTATAAAACATGGGATGAGCTTTTTTTGCAGATGTTCTCCGGGACAGCGCTGATGCTGATAAACGGTAGCACCACCGGCTTTATTCTGGATATCCGTACCTACCCGGCCCGCAGCGTGGAAGAGCCCGATACTGAGCCGGTAACCAAGGGTGCACACGATGGCTTCACCGAAACCATGCTGACCAATGCCAACCTGATTCGCCGCCGTATCCGCGCCAATACCCTGACCTTTGAGGCCATGCATGTGGGATCTGTCAGTCGCACGGACATTTCCATCGGTTATCTGGGTGCACTGGTGGACCAGGAATTCCTGAACTACATCCGTACAGAGCTGGAAAGCATTCAGGTCACCTCCCTGACCATGGGTACAAAAAGTCTGGAAGAGCTTCTGCTGAAAAAAAGCTTTTTCCATCCCCTGCCCAGCATCTGTACCACAGAACGGCCGGATGTGGCAAGCAGCTACCTTATGGAGGGACATATCCTTATCCTGGTGGACAATTCCCCCGCCGTAATGATTCTTCCCTGCTCCATCTTTCAATTTACCCAGCACCCGGACGATTATTACAACAGTCCCATTGTGGGCAACTATTTCCGACTGGTACGTTTCCTTTGCCTGCTGGTCAGCGTATTTTTACTACCGGTCTTTTTACTATTGACCTCCTATTATCCGGAATTATCCCAGCGTTTCAGCCTGCTTTCCACCGAAGGCATGGGCCCGGTGCGCATCACCTTTTATGTGCTGGCCGTGGAATTTTTGCTGGATTTATTTAAATATTCCTCCGCCCACTCCCCAGGACGCTTTTCCGGTTCCCTGTCCATTGTAGGCGGTCTTATCATTGGAGATGTGGCAGTGCAATTAAACTGGGCCTCTAATGAGGTTTTATTTTATGCCGCAGTAACCCTGCTTACCACCCTTTCCCTGGCCAATGTGGATTTTTCCGAAGGGATGCGCATCTATCGACTGTTTTTGATATTTATGACTGCTTTCTTTGGTCCCTTGGGCTTCTGGGGCGGCGTCGTACTGATGCTCATCTCCATCGCCACCACCCCTACCCTTGGGGGAAAGAGCTACCTGTGGCCCCTGTTTCCATTTAACTGGCAGGCATTGAAAACACTGCTTTTCCGGTATCCTACGGCGAAGTCGCAGCCTAGCCGGAATTGGCATAAGAAGGATACTAAATAAAGCAAGCTCCCGCATCGCAGGAGCCCTAATCACCTTTCGGGATATATGCAAGAAAAAATGTATAGCACTCTCCTCGAAAATGTAGACTTTTTTAGGCCGAGACGGAGTATTGTCAAGGACTTTTCCTTCCAATACCCCATCTATCTTCGAACCACACTCAACCAACAAGAAACGCTGCGGCGGGACTCTATCCTGCCACAGCTTCTTTCTGTTTCTATTCCTCTACTTCAATTTTAATATCCTTAAACGGGAAAAAACGACTTTCCAGATTGTTTTCCTGGAAATGCTCCTGCTTTTCTCTATCCATGTTCTCAATTTCGGCCCGAAGTCCCAGTGCGGACATACGGCTGGCACCGGAGCCCCAGATAATCATCTGCTCCAAGGCATCACTGGTAGCTACCGTTACCTCGTTCTTTTTTGCAATTCTGTGCACGGTCTTCTCGATGTACTGATCCGCTGTTTCTGCCTCCTTGGTGTACACGACATGAATATTGTGATATTTGGCCACACTGCCCGGATTTCCCTTCACCTTGTAGGCATCAAATACCACGATGACTGTAGCTCCGGTGTAGCCCTGATAATTGCACATCATATCCAGGAGCTTATTGCGGGCTCCCTCCACATTTACCTGAGAAAGGGCGTTCAAGTCCTCCCAGGCAAAGATGATATTATACCCATCCACCAGAAGATACTTATCTCCGTTCATAGCCTTTTTCGGCTTGTACTCTACTTCCTTAGGGGCCGTCACCGTCTTCGCGGCGGGACGATTCCATGGATTCTTGTCCGTTCCCCGGTTTCCATAGGTACGTAGGAAAATTTCCTCAATCTCATCGTGACTGATGACACGCTCCATTCCCGAAGTGGACTGCCTTTGGCGGGCAATCTGCTCTGCCATGGCTGTCTCATTTCCTTCCTCCCTGCGAAGCCTTTCCTGATAACTGCTGGTCACATGGGCATGCTCAGCCACCTCATACCAAGGCACCACAAAGCCTGCTCCATGGGCACAAAATACAGAGCCTGTGGGATTGTCCAGATCACTTTCCGAGTCATATCCCACCTGTGCTACTACCTCTTCTTCGTTGTGACATGGCTCGTAACACTTAAAGTTACAGGACAAACGCCCCTTTCCTCTGGAATAGGATATCACTTCTCCGGCATAGCCGTTCATGGTGACTACCGGACAGCTTCCGGTGAGGATGGACATCTCTCCAAAGGTTTCCGGGTCTTCAAAGCTGCCATGCATCCTCTGGATATCCGACATGGCTCTGCCAATGCACTCCGTAGGAATCTCCAGACGATACTCATACACCGGCTCTAAAAGGCGGCTGGTGGTACATTTCAGACCATGGCGCACCGCTCTGTAGGTGGCCTGGCGGAAATCACCGCCCTCTGTATGCTTGGTGTGAGCCCGTCCGGCGATGATGGTAATCTTCATATCCGTTATCTCCGACCCAGTCAACACTCCCGGGTGCTTTCGCTCCTCCAAGTGGGTCAGAATCAGCCTCTGCCAGTTCAAATCCAGTTCATCGGTACTGCAATCCGCCTCAAATACCAGACCACTTCCCCGCTCCCCGGGTTCCATCAGAAGGTGTACCTCCGCATAATGGCGTAGGGGTTCAAAATGTCCGATGCCCTCCACCTCCCGGGTGATGGTCTCCTTATACACAATACTTCCTTCGCCAAACTCTACCTCCAGACCAAACCGGGCTTCTATCAGGCTACGCAGAATCTCCACCTGCACCTCACCCATGACCTGGGCATGAATCTCCCCGTGCTTTTCATCCCAAACGATATGAAGCTCCGGGATTTCCTCCTCCAAAAGGTATAGATTTTTCAGCGTCTTATGCTCATCACAGCCCTCCGGCAGGATAATGCGGTAATTTAAAACCGGTATCAGCATGGCGGATAAGCCTTCCCCTTCTATGCCGATTCCCTGTCCCGCAAAGGTTTCCGAAAGTCCGGTAACGGCGCACACCGCCCCGGCCTTCACCTCATCCGCAAGGGTAAACTGGACACCGCTGTAAATCCTAAGCTGGTCAGCCTTCTCTCCCAGCGTCATACTCTTCACCTTCAAGATCCCTCCGGTAACCTTAAGGTGCGTCAATCTGGCACCATTTGCATCTCTGGAAATTTTGTAGACCCTGGCACCAAATTCCTCCGGATAGCTTTTCCGGGGACCATACTTCACAATTCCCTCTAAAAACTCCTCCACGCCGGTAATCTTTAGGGCGGAACCAAAATAACAGGGAAATATTCTGCGCTCCATGATGGCATTTTCCAGCAAGGCTTCCGACACCACGCCCGTTTCCAAATATTCCTCCATGGCCTCTTCACTGCTCATGGCCACGCTGTCATAGAAAGCATCGTCCTGCTCTGTAAAGTCCACGCAGCTCTCATCCAGCTTCGCCCGAAGCTCTGCAAGAAGAGCCTCCTTATCCGTGCCCGGCTGGTCCATCTTATTCACAAAAAGAAAAACCGGTATCTCATGACGCTTCAGCAGCTTCCACAGGGTCTGCACATGTCCCTGCACCCCATCCGCACCACTGATAACCAGTATGGCCGCATCCAGTACCTGCAAGGTACGCTCCGTCTCTGCAGAAAAATCCACATGCCCCGGGGTATCCAAAATAGTCAAAGCACGCTCTCCTGCCGGGGTACTCAGCACTACCTCTGCCTGTTTGGAGAAAATGGTGATTCCTCTGGCCTTTTCCAATTCGTGTGTATCTAAAAAGGCATCCCCATGGTCCACGCGGCCCAGCTTCCGGATGCCTCCCGATAAGTACATAATACTTTCTGCCAGGGTGGTCTTTCCCGCATCTACGTGAGCAAGAATTCCCACCACCAGCCTACTGTTTCTTTCACTCATAGCTTAAAAACCTAAATCTTCTTCCACTAAGATTACTTTGATTCTACCAGTATGTCTGGAGAATCGAGTCGTCAAAAACTGACAGCAAATCGTATCCTTACTCATACAGTCAAAGCAGGAGCCGGTCTTTTTGCAAGGGGTATCCAGTGGGAATCTCTGGGCATTAATGGGTGCTGCCTCATTCCTTGCGCGGTACATTGCCGCTTCCAGATTTTTAGCCACCTTGTTCATTCCTACAATCATCAGCACGTGAGCAGGACCATAGGCAATGGCCGCCACACGATTGCTGTTACCATCAATATTTACTAAAATTCCATCCTCGGTGATAGCATTACTGCTGCACAGGAAATAATCAGCACCAAAGGTGGCCAGCTCAATAGCCTTTTTCTCCGCCGGATCCGTACAGGCATCCCGGTTCAGTGCCTTATAATTTCCATCTAAAATCGCCTGCTTTAAACCGATTTCGTTCACAGAAACGGAACCACCCCAGCCAACACTACTTCCTTCCGGAATCAAGGAAAGGGCAATCTTAAGTGCCTCCTCCTTGGTCTTTGCATAATAGCCTTCCATATTACGGCTCTCCAGCCCCTTGATAATCTTCTGGGAAAGCATTTCATTTCTCTTTACTCTATTATCATCCACGTTACATTCCTCCTAAAACCTCTGCAATCTTCTGAATCATCTCGTCTTCCTTCAGTCGGAACTTTATCTCTACTCGTCTGGAGGCTGCCATATCCACCTCCATGGTACCTGCCTTATAGATGGGCGCACTGCTGGCACGACCATTTACAGTCAGCACGGATTGAAGCTTTTTCACTTCCTCCTCGGTCAGACCATTGTCCGTATCCATACAGAACTTCGCCACGGACTGTGCTCTTCCGGAGGACAACTGCATGTTGTGCTGGTAACCACCATTGGTATCCGTATGTCCCTCGATAATGATTTCTGCAAGGTATTCCATATAATTATCCTGCAACAAAACTCCCAGATACATAGGGATTACTTCCCGAAGGGTCTCCTTGCTGGCAGTATTTAAAGAAGTACTGTTTACACTAAAGAGTACGTCCGCGGAAAAGGTAATAGAACCATTCTGGGGATCCACGGACATACTGGAATTATTAAACTTACTCTGCAATTCTCCGATAATATCCGTACGGATTCCTACAATATCCTGCAGCTCACTCTTGGTGTTGGCAAGCTCCTGATTGGCCGCCTGTATCTCCAGATTGGCTCTGTCAATTTCCAGATAAGCTGCTGCCAGCTCCTCCGAAGTCAGTGCCATCTTATCATAGGCCTCCTGCAGCATGGCGTAAGAATCCTCCAGCTCCTTTTTGGAATCTGCCAATTCCTTATTGGAGGCTTCAATTTCCGCCCGATAATTCTCCAAATCAAGTCTGGCGTTTTCCAGCTCCTCGGAAGCAAAACTCAGCTCCTCCCTGGTCACATCCAAATCCATGGTCTTCTGCCTGTATATCATCAGCGTAATGGCGATAATCAGGATAAATATCAGCAAAAGCGCCGCCATCATATCCGAATAGGACTGCCAATAGCTGTGCTCAGAGTAGGCAGTTCTTTTATGTTTCCTTTGTCCCATAAGCCACCTCTTGTCTACTCTTTCATCTTCCCTAAAGTAAATAACTGATTGGTGATTTCGTCATTAATCAAGTTGCAGGTATCATCCAGTCTCTCACACTGATTGCGCATCTGCTTCTCGATATTTTCCTGCCTATCCAGCAAAGCTTCTACCATTTTCTGCAAAGAGATATTGGCAGACACCAGGGACTGGGTTGTCTGCTCCATCTGCTTATAATTTTCTGCATAGATAACCTGCTCCTGACATACCCTGTTCAAGGTACTGCCCAGCTTATTAAAATCCACACAAAGAGCCTTCTCCATCTGCTGGGTAAACTGCTCCACGATGGTCTCCACACCCTTAATCTGGTTGTCCGCTTGTCCCTTCATCAAAGCAGTCAGCTCCTTCATGGAATTGGCAAGATTTGCCTGATACAAAAGCATGGCTTTCACATTCTCATCGGAGGTAGATACCGCCGGCTCCACGCACTCCCTGTACATAGAAAGAAAATCCTCCAGCTTCTCATAAGCATGGGACATAACACAGCGGTGTACATAGGTAAATACCAGTGAAAAGAAAATACCATACACCGAGGTATGGAATGCCACCTTCATACCGGCAAGGAGTGGCCCTACATTATCCGAGATGGTGTAGATATCCGTACCATTGAAGGAACCAAGACCCATGGACAATCCCAGGAAAGTACCCAGAATACCCAGACCGGTCATGGTGCCGGATACGGTGGAATTAAAATAGGTCATTCCCACCTGGTCCAAAAGCTCTTCCCCGATAAAATCCTCTAAGTCTGCCACCTGACTCATACCATGCTTGGTGGTATACTGGCGCATCTTTTTCTGATACTTGCGGAAGGCATCGTCCAGCTCCAGTACCCCAAACACCTTCTTGCGTCCCTGGTACTCCTCCCAGAGATTCCGGCGGTTCTCCGTATATTCCTTACGAATGGTTTCCGTAGCCTTATCCAGCGATGCAGAAACCTCATTTACTCTTGTGAAGCTTACAAAGGAAATGGCGAAAATCACGCCGATAATCAACAGGAAGCCCACATTGATCATCAGATTTGCCATATCCGTTACATTCCCCGTAAACACTCCGTTAATATATAAAATCACTGCAAATACTGCCACATAAACGGGCACCAGCAAAAAATACAATCTGTTCTTCATAACCCTTATCCCCCTGACGTTTATTCTGCGTAGGTATCCACATTATCCCCTGTGGTTGCGTTGGCATGATACCCCTTTAAGTTTTTCTCATAAGGATTCTCTTCCTTGTAAGCAATCTTAGTGGTGGTCGTTCCGCCGGAGACATAGCTTCTGCCGCATTCGGGACAGATGGATGTATGGATGGCTACACTTGCCTGCAATACCTTTCCTTCCCCTGTTGCAGCTTTTTTGAAGGCATTGGATACATGCTCTCCCTCATGGGCGCGCACTGCTGCCGGTGCTGCTTCCGGGGAAATATGTGCCGGAGCCTTAAAGCTTACCATTTCGTTAGAACCATCCACATACTTTCGATTTTTGCAGGTCTGACACTCCGTTTTCCCGGTGGGACTGGTTTTTCCTGCCTCTTCGATGGCCTTATCCTTACCAAGTGCCGGTATCCCTGCAACATTACCCAGCTCTTCGCCGTTATTCAAATTCCCATTTACATAGTTTTCATAACCGATTCCGTTAATTCCCATAAGTACCTCCCTTTCTACACGATAAACTCCTGTCCTTCTCTTTCTATCATCTGTATCACATCCCCGTAATACGGGTGTGCTTTTAAGAATTCCCTAATGATATTATACTGCCCCCAGCAGTGCATTGGAAAGACTATCTTCGTATTTGTCAGCTCCAGATAAGCCTCCATTCCTCCAAAAGCGTCCCCCTCCTGTCTGGGGTCCAGAGGCACAAATGCCACATGGATGTCCTTCCCCCGAAGCTCCTCCATGCTGGTATAAAAAGCCTTTTTCATATTCTCATTTGCTTGCTTTGTCTCTCCTGCCCACAGCCAGAGATTCAAGTCTCCTGCATGGTAAATGGTCTCTCCCTCATAATCCAGCAGATATGCCACACCAAGATCCGTAGATTTCAAAGTATGTACCTTCAATGTCTTCCCGTTGTAAAGAGAAAACTCATAATCCTGCTTCTTCCGCACCTTGCAAAGATAGGGCTCCACATCCCTGCCCTTCTCCGCCTCCTGGGCGATGAACCACTTCACCGGCACCTCATGGGAAAGAATATATTTCACATGAGGATACTCCTCCAAAAGCCGGAAAATCTCAGAATTAAAATGGTCCCCGTGCTTATGACTGACAAAAACCACAATATCCTTCTCCGGCTCCATCCAGGGGAGCTCCCCTTTATAATAATCAAACAAAAAGCAAGCATCCTCGGTTTCCACCAGAAAACCGCTGTGCTCAATATACGTGACCTTCAATTTACTCTCCTAATACATCTTCTCTGGTCAGCACCCAGTCTCCGAAAATCTCTGCACTGGGGTCTGCCACATCCGCCACAGAAAAGGGAACCTCACCATATTTAATGATACCATGCTTTGCCGCCAGCTCCTCTGTATACTCCTCCAAAAGATATATCCCCTCAAACCTCACCGGAGACGCTTTATATTGGTTCACCAGCGGTATTACCCCGGTACGCTCCTCTGAGATATAATGTCCGTCCTCCGTCACATGGATGCTAATCCAAGCCATACCCTCCAGCATACTGAAAGGTCCTTTTTGAGTGGACACATAGTTTCCCAGAGAATAATAACACAGACTCTTATTGCCATTTTCTGCCTCTATCCACTCAATGGGCTGTACCACATGGGGATGGGTTCCAATTATTATATCGGCTCCCGCGGCCGTCATCTCCATAGCAAAATTTTTCTGATAGGTGGTAGGATTTTTCGTATACTCTGCTCCCCAATGCGGACATACGATGACGTAATCTGCCAACTCATCCGCCCTTTTTATATCCTCCAGTACCTGGGGATTTATGCTGGTAAAATCCAGACGCCCCTTTTCATCCATGGCACACAAGAGATCCAGCTTTCCGCGAATATCCTTGGGAACGGTCTCCATATTAGGTCCGTAGGTATAATTTAGGAACGCAAAGCGGATTCCATCTATTTCAATAATATGGATTTCGTTCTCTTCTTCCGCTTCCTTCTGGATACCGGTCACAATCGTATCCGGATAATTCTGCTCCCAGAAATCCAGACAATTGGTAATGCCTGCAAGATCCTTATCCGCCGCATGATTGGTGGCAAAAAGCACCACATCAAAGCCCGCCTTCACGATGGCATCCCCCACCTCTGTGGGAGAATTGAACTTGGGGTATCCGGAGAAGCCCATGTCATTACCACCCAGAATCGTCTCCTGATTGATCAGGCTGATTTCCGCCGCCTCAATAAAGGGTGCAATATCCTCAAAAAGAAAATCATAATTGTAGCTGCCATCCTCCTGCTTTCCGGAATGCACGATGCCCATGTGCAACAGATTGTCTCCTACCATCATCAGTTCAATATCATACTCCGGAAATGGTGTGGGTGTGGGACTTGGTGTTGGCTCCGGCGTGGGAACCGGCGTTGGAGACGGAGTAATTGTTATATCCTCCAGATAAACCGGCTGGCTGATTTCTACCGGTATATCCTCCGAAGTAGCTCCGCATCCACAAAATAATAATGTCATAATGGCTCCACAAAGCCACGGTGTGTATTTCTTCATGCAATAGTCCTCTTATCGTAATCTCTATAATAAATATAAACCCCATGGAGCTTTTTGTCCATGGGGCTTGTAATTATAATGCATCGTCTAACAGTTCCTGATAGAACATCGCATAGTCTGTTCTCTTTTCTTTAATAAAGTTAATTGCGGAGGATGGATGGGAATTTAAGATTCCGGTCATCAGGTAGGGAATATCAAATCCCCACACTGCGCCCTCTTCCTTGATTTTCAAAATATGCTTTTCTACAAAGCTTACGGTTGCCACCTTGTTGTACTTAGGATTCTTAAGGAAGCCCAGGAGGAGCTCCATATAACAGTTTCCGGCACCTCTACCCATACCATTTACGGTTGCATCTAAGAAGCTGACACCACGGGAAAGCGCCTCAATGGTATTTGCAAAGGCAAGCTGCTGATTATTGTGAGCATGAATTCCCACCTTCTTGCCATACTTCTCTGCGATAGCAAGATACTTCTGGGATAGTATCTCAATCTGCTCCGGATAAAAGGCACCGAAGCTGTCCACCAGATAAATAACATCCACACTACTCTGGGCAAGCATCTCCAGACCAGCCTCTAAATCCGCATCATTTACCTTAGAAACCGCCATAATATTTACCGTGGTCTCATATCCCTTAGCATGTGCATCCTCAATCATCTCGATAGCTGCCGGAATGGTATGGATATAAGTAGCCACACGAATCATATCGATGACACTCTCTTCTCTGGGAAGAATGTCATTACGAAAATCGCAACGTCCTACATCCGCCATTACCGCAATCTTCATATCAGACTTGTTATCACCCACGATATCACGGATATCCTTCTCGTCACAGAATTTCCACTTACCAAAATTCTTCGGGTCGAAAATCTCCTTGGATGCCTTATAACCAAACTCCATATAATCCACACCGGCCTTAATATTTGCCAGATATAAATCCTTTACAAATTCATCGGTGAACATAAAATTGTTCACCAGTCCTCCGTCACGAAGTGTACAATCCATTACCTGTACGTCCGTTCTTACCGAAATCAACGAACCTTTTCTGCCATTCATAATTTTACTCCTCTTTGTCCTCATGTTTTAACCTTTTAACGCTTCAACTCTTTAAAATGTTAAAAACATAATAATACGGCATTTTACTTTTGTCAAGCCTTTCTATTAGTTATTTTATATACATTCTAAAAGAGAGCTGCATCCGGCAACTCTCTTCTTAACTATTCCATATATAACACAATTTCACCCTTTTTCAAGGTTTCCTGAAGATTAATAATGCGCTGATTGGAAGACCCCTTAAATACCAGACGGATATCCTTCAAAGCCTCCACGAACTCACCATCCACCAGTACATCCATCATGGACAGCATCTCGTCTGTCACTTCACACCATGCTTTTCCACCCTCTATCATGTCCTTATCCAGCGTATAACCGGAATAGCACCAGATGGTCTTACTTGGAAAACGCTCCTTCACCTTGCGAAGGAATGGCATCAATACCCTTTGATTCTCCGGCTCCATGGGCTCACCCCCAAGCAGAGTAAGTCCCTTGATATAGGAAGGCGCAAGGTCTTCCAGAAGAGAGCTTTCTACATCCTCCGTAAAGGGCTCACCAAAATGAAAATCCCATGTTTGAGGATTAAAGCAGCCCTTACAGTGATGTGTGCAGCCGGATACAAACAGACTGACACGCACCCCTTCTCCGTTGGCAATATCACATTTCTTAATCTCACCAAAATTCATTACAGATGTAACACCCTTTCCTTAATCTCCTGGGTTCTTCCCTGATTCCAGAACTGGGTTCCGATGTAACCACAGGTTCTACGAGCAACATTTAAGGTATTCTGATCTCTGTTGTGGCAGTGCGGGCACTCCCAAATAAGCTTGCCATCCTCTTCTACAATCTGGATTTCTCCGTCATAGCCGCAGTTCTGGCAATAATCACTCTTGGTATTTAACTCCGCATACATAATGTTATCATAAATAAACTGAAGCACATTAATGACTGCCGGAATATTGTTCTGCATGTTCGGTACTTCCACGTAGCTGATAGCACCACCGGTAGAAAGCGACTGGAATTCAGACTCGAATTTCAGCTTGGTGAAGGCATCAATTTCCTCGCGTACATTTACGTGGTAGCTGTTGGTAATATAGCCCTTATCGGTAACACCTTCGATGATACCGAATCTTCTCTGTAAGCACTTTGCAAACTTGTAGGTGGTACTTTCAATGGGAGAACCATAGATACCAAATCCAAGAGTAGTCTCCTCTTTCCAGCGGTTACATACTTCGTTCATATGCTTCATTACATCCAGTGCAAAAGGCTTAGCCTCCGGATGAGTATGGGACTTACCGGTCATAAAGCGTACACATTCGCACAGACCTGCATATCCCAGAGAAATGGTAGAATAACCACCATATAATAAACGGTCGATGGGCTCACCCTTTTTCAGTCTCGCAAGGGCTCCGTACTGCCACAAAATAGGCGCAGCATCGGAAAGTGTTCCCTTCAGACGATTGTGACGATGCATGAGAGCCTCAAAGCAAAGCTCAAGTCTTTCATCAAAAATCTTCCAGAATCTATCGTAATCTCCACCGGAAGAAAGTGCCACATCCACAAGGTTGATGGTTACCACACCCTGATTAAATCTTCCGTAGAATTTGTAATTGCCGTAAGCATCCTTCCAAGGAGTCAGTGCACTTCTACAACCCATTACCGGGAAGCAGTTGCCCTCCTTTAATTCCATCATCTTCTTTTCAGAGATATAATCCGGAACCATTCTCTTTGCGGTACACTTTGCTGCCAGCTCAGTCAGGTAAAAATACTTGGAATCCTCGGTAATATTGTCCTCTTCCAGCACGTAAATCAACTTCGGGAACGCCGGAGTTACCCAGATGCCGTTCTCGTTCTTTACACCCTGGATACGCTGACGGAGCATCTCCTCAATAATTAACGCCAAATCACGCTTTTCTGTATCATTCTTTGCCTCGTTTAAATACATAAATACGGTGAGGAACGGAGCCTGTCCATTGGTGGTCATCAGGGTGATTACCTGATACTGGATGGTCTGTACACCACGCTCGATTTCCTTTAAGAGACGCTTTTCCACAATCTTATTGATAGTCTCTTCATCAGGGCTCTGTCCTAAATCTGCCACATCCTCCAGCACTTCCTTACGGATTTTCTCTCTGGAAACCTGGATAAAAGGTGCCAGATGTGCCAGCGAAATACTCTGCCCGCCGTACTGATTACTTGCTACCTGGGCAATAATCTGGGTAGCAATATTACATGCAGTAGAGAAGCTGTGTGGCTTATCAATAAAGGTCTCGCTGATGACGGTACCGTTCTGCAGCATATCCTCTAAGTTCACAAGGTCGCAGTTGTGCATATGCTGTGCAAAGTAGTCGGAATCATGGAAATGAATGATACCCTCCGCATCCGCCTTCACAATATGCTCCGGTAATAAAAGACGTCTGGTTAAGTCCTTACTTACCTCACCTGCCATATAGTCACGCTGTACGCTGTTGATAATGGGGTCCTTGTTAGAGTTCTCCTGCATAACCTCTTCGTTATTGCACTCAATTAAGGACAGAATTCTATCGTCCGTGGTATTGCTTTTACGCACTAAGGTTCTGTTATAACGGTACTTCACATAGCATCTTGCCACGTTGAACGCACCCTGAGCCATGATCTGGTTCTCTACCATATCCTGCATCTCTTCTACAGAAACAGCTCTATTCATTTTATTGCATTTGAAATTAATATACTCCGCAATCTCGTCGATTTGAGCACCGGTTAATTCCTCTCTGATTGCGGCTTTATTCGCCTTGCTGATTGCCGCTACAATCTTATTAATGTCAAATTCGACTTCTGAACCGTTTCTTTTAATTACTCTCATGATATTCCCCTTTCATTGGCCCTGCAAAACACATTATAGCCTACCACAAAGAAAAACACAAGATATAGTTGTTGTTTTTTATAAAGAACACAAGATATGATATTTCTGTCATTAACAGAAAAAAGCGGTAAAATACTGGCTTTTACCGCTTTTTTGGCTACTTTTCAAATTTTCCTAAGGCGTGGGTTCCGGTAATGGAATATTCTACCCATTCCGCAATATTGACAGCATGGTCACCTATTCGTTCCAGATATTTGGATACCATAAGCACATCTGCCAGATACTCTCCCTCCCCTTCCTTCTCTCCAATCTCTGCAATGACCTCCCTTTTTATCTCTGCAAAAAGATTATCTACCACATCGTCATAAGCCATAACCTCCCTTGCCATGGCAAGGTCCTTCTTTACGAAAGAGTCGATGGCTCTGGTTACCATGTAGATGGTGGCACGGGCCATCTCATACAGCTTTGTGTTCTTACTCTGATTCGTATTGATAAATCGGGCCATTTCGGAGATATCAAGGGCCTGGTCTCCAATTCGCTCCATATCCGAAATCATCTTAAGGGCCGCGGAAATCTGGCGCAAATCCTTAGCCACCGGTTGCTGTCTAAGAAGCAGCTTCATGCACATATTCTCGATTTTGCGCTCCATCCCATTAATTTCCTCTTCGATGGCTGCCACTTTATTTTCCTGCTCCCCTGCCTCGGAAAGCATCTGCACAGAAAATGCAATAGCATCCTCACAAAGGGCCCCCATATTTATCAGCTCCACATTTAACTGCTCCAGCATCTCATCAAAATGATTATGCATTATAATATCACC
>JAFTXD010000063.1 GCA_017461775.1 Lachnospiraceae bacterium | reverse complement strand
TATCCTTGGAAAGTACTTTTTTTACCTTTTTTACCCCGCCCATTTTCTGGTGCTGGCAGGGATAAAGGCAGTGCTGGGTGGACTGACTATCTATCAGATTTATGTGGGGCTTCATGTGATTGCCCTGCTGGTATGTGTGGGAATCCTTTTATTGGTTTTATGGGCAAAGCCTTCCAGA
Source organism: Lachnospiraceae bacterium (assembly GCA_017461775.1). Lineage (GTDB taxonomy): Bacteria > Bacillota > Clostridia > Lachnospirales > Lachnospiraceae > Acetatifactor. The sequence goes on along the minus strand of JAFTXD010000063.1, from coordinate 11,494 downwards.
GGGCAGAGCGGAACACTGCTTTTGGTGACATCTGGATGTATATATAATTTTGGTTTTTTGGTGGAGATTACCTCCGGAAATGTGGGGGGCTTCTATGCGGGAACTTTGATGCAATACTTTGGAGAATGTACCCTGATGGTTGGATTCACCATGTTTGTGGCGGAAATGTGTCGCAGAGAAATTCCGGCGTTTGTCTATGCACTGGAGGTTCTGGGCGGAATCTTTATTATGTGGATGCTTCTCACTACCAGAGAAAATCATATTTTTTACACATACATAGGCATGAGTGAGGCAGGACCTTTCCCCAGACTTGTTTTGGAGTATGGCTGGGGCTTTACGGTGTTTGTCATATATCTGGCGGTGGTGTGTGTATGTTGTGTGGTGATGTGTGTGTTAGGTATATGTAAGTCAGGGGGAGTAGAAAGAAAGAGGATGCTTTGTACTGCAATTGCTATATCCTGTCCCTGGATGCCTAATGTAATACGGGCTACAGGGATTACCGGTGGCTACGAAGTGCCCTGTCTGGGAATTATGGGAGCTGTGATTTTAGTTGGGATGGCTCTTACCCGGTATGGTTATTTTGATTCCATTGCTCTTGCAGGAGAAAATGCATTGAGTCATGGGCAGGAGGGTATCATGGTAGTCAATAACCGTGGTGTGATTACCTACTTTAATAACCGGATGCAGGAGGTGCTTGGACAGCTGGAGCTGAAGCAGAATGCCTACAAAAATGAGGGATTAAAGGATATTCTGGAAGGAAAGGTTAAGACTCTGGAGCTACGTGACAGAATCTATGAGATGCGAGTGGAGCCCTTAGAGGAAAGCGGCTATGTGCAGGGAAAGATGCTGTGGATGCTGGATATTACGGAGCATCATAAGATGTTGGCGCAGATTAGTGATTTGGCACATAAGGATTCTCTTACCGGCATTTATAACAGAAGCTATTTTATCCAGTTGTTGGAGGAGTACTTACAGCAAGGTGGTAGCGGAAGCCTGTTTATGATGGATTTGAATCATTTCCGGCAGTTAAATGACAGGTTCGGACACCAGGCCGGTGATGATATTTTGGCTAAATTCGGTAAGGTGCTATTGGCACAGGGGGAGGATACTCTTTCCTGCAGAATTGGCGGTGATGAGTTCTGTACCTTTTTTAAAGAGGCAATAGATGCGAAAGAGCTGGAAATGCTGGCAGAGAAAATACTGGCAGATTTTAAGCGGGAGACCATGGAAGAGAAATATGGCGATATTATCAGCATATCCTTTGGTATTGCCAGAATCATTGAAGCCTCCGACAGAGATTTTGAGGCATTGTACAGTAATGCGGATAAGGCACTGTATGTGGCAAAAAACAGAAGTAAAAATGCATGGTATATTTTGTAGGAAAATGTGAGTGGGGGAAATGGAATGAAGCATTTTCAGAAGACTGTATGGTTTGTGATGGGATTTTTCCTGATATTGCTTATTTTTGTGGCTGCAACCTTTCAGGTGGATGATATGACCCTGTCCAAGGGAGAAAGTCATGAATTTAATACGGGCTGGACCTTGACCTGGCCAGATGGAACGGTTGTGGAAGTAGAAGAGCTTCCTTATCTGGGGCAGAGTGTGCCGGGAGAAATGGTGGTATTTGAAAATACCATTCCCAGGGAATACTTTGGCAAGACCATGGCCTTTTTGTCGGCAGATAAGTCCTTAAAGGTCTGGATGGATGAGGTGCTGGTTTACCAGTTTGGTGTGTCCGATGTGAGAAGCTTTGGGCACACGCCGGGAAGCGTATATAATTTTATTGACATTCCCTATGATTTGTCTGCGGGAAGGGTGCGTATGGAGATGGTGTCTCCTTATGAGGATTATGCAGCCCGGGTTACGGCGATAACGGTAGGAGACAGGGATGTATTGATTTTACATCTGTTACAGGATAATCTGGCACATATTATCTGTAATGTGTCCATCCTGATTTGTGGCATTATATTCTTTTTGCTGTTTCTGATACGTCTGGCATCCAAGCAGGATACCGGTGGAATGCAGTATTTGTGCGGCTATTGCACGGTGACGTCCCTGTATTATTTTGTGGAAACCAAGGTTTTACATATTTTCTATGGAAATCAGACCTTTTATTCCGTGCTGGTATTTTTGTGCCTGATGATGATTCCCTTTTTTATTGCGCTGTACTATGCAAATGGTGTGTTGGGCGTATATAAATTACGGTGGAAAATTCTGCTGGGGCTGATATGTATAAATATTGCCCTGCAAATGGTATTGCAGCTGACTAATCTGGTGGATTTCATGAATATGGCCTTTTTCTCCCACGGATTAATTGCACTGACGGTGCTGGTGGTGGCAAAGTCCTATGTGGATATTCTGAAGGAGAGAAGGGACAAACACATTCTCTGTGGTATGCTGGGCCTTTTGTTTATGGGTATCGGCGGAACCATCGATATTGTGCGTATGTACGTGGTGGCAGTAGGAGACATGGGGAAGTTCAGTCGTCTGGGTACCGCTTGCTTTAGTATCATTATGCTGTACCAGCATCTGGGACAGGTGATAAAGGGCTATGCCAATAATGTGGAAGAAAATGCCATGCTTCTGAAGCGTGAAGTGGAATTCATGGAGAAGAAGAATGAGCAGCTGAAAAAGGCCAATGAGCAGGCGGAAGAAGCAAGACAGGAGGCGCTGGCAGCCAATGCGGCAAAGGGAAAATTCCTTGCCCATATGTCCCATGAGATTCGTACCCCCATTAACGCGGTTCTGGGTATGGATACCATGATTTTAAGAGAAACCCAGGATATGCAGATTAAGGAGTATGCACTGGATATTCAGAATGCGGGACAAAATCTCCTGGCGCTGATTAATGATATTCTGGACTTTTCCAAGATTGAATCCGGAAAGCTGGAAATCATTCCCGTAGAGTATGATTTCAGTAGTCTGATACATGATATTTCCAATATGATAAAGGCAAAGGCTGCGGCAAAGAAGCTGGATTTGCATATTCATGTGGATGAAAAGCTGCCGTCAAAGCTTTTGGGTGACGATGTGCGTGTCCGGCAGGTGCTGGTGAACCTGTTAAATAATGGTGTGAAATATACTCAGCAGGGAAGCGTGTCCTTGAGTGTGGACGGCCGGATCGAGGGGCGCAAGGTGGTGCTGGATTTTGTGGTAGAGGACACGGGAATCGGCATTAAGGAAGAGGACATTTCCAAGCTTTTTAAAGAGTTTGAGCGAATTGAAGAAAAGAGAAACCGTAGCATAGAGGGTACGGGACTTGGCATCAATATCACCACCCAGCTGCTTCTTTTGATGGGAAGCCGATTGAATGTGGAAAGTGTCTATGGACAGGGCTCTAAGTTCTATTTTACACTGGAGCAGCAGATTGTGGATTCCACGCCTATCGGAAATCTGGAGGCACGAATCCGGGAACAGTCGGTGGAATATACCTACACCTCTGCTTTTACCGCGCCGGAAGCCAACATACTTGTGGTGGATGACAATCTGGTGAATTTAAAGGTATTTGTCAGTCTGTTAAAGCATACAAGGGTAAACATTGATGTGGTGGACAGTGGTAAGGGGTGTCTGGAGCTGGTGGCGCAGAAGCATTATGACCTGATATTCCTAGACCATATGATGCCGGAAATGGATGGAATCGAGACCCTTCACCGAATGGAAACACTGGAAGATAATAAATGTAGTAATTGTCCGGTGGTGGCACTTACGGCCAATGCCATTACGGGAGCCAAGGAAATGTACCTGGCGGAGGGCTTTGATGCATTCCTGCCCAAGCCCATTAATCCGGAGAAGCTAGAGCAGATGATTTTGAAACTCCTGCCAAGAGAGCTTTTGTGTTTCGATGTGGAAGAGGGAGAATTGGTGGAAGAAAAGCCTGCACCCGTAAGGCAGGAGGCTATAGAGGAGCCGGATTTACCCATGGTGGATGGTATCGATTGGAGCTATGGCAGCATGCACTTACCGGATAAGGAGCTACTTCTTGGTACCGTAGGCAGCTTTTACAAAATGCTGGATGCAGAAGCGGATGCTCTGGAAGGCTTTTATAAGAAGCTGGATGTGGACCCGGATATGGTGAACCAGTATCGCATCAAGGTGCACTCCATGAAGAGCTCTGCAAATCTTATCGGTGCCATTATGCTGGGCGGAATGGCAAAGCTTCTGGAAAATGCGGCAAGGGAGGAAGATGTGACAAGTATTCACGCTCTGCATGATATTTTCCTAAGAGAATGGAGAAGCTACAAGGAGAAGCTACGGGAATGTGTAGCGGAACCCGAAGAAGAGGAGCGAGAGAAGGAAGAGGTAACGGATTATACAACGGTTATAGGATATCTGGAGATGTTGAAGGAAGCACTTGATGATTGCAATGTGGATGTGATGGATACCCTGATGGAGAAGCTGGGTAGCTTTTCTTTTCCGGAGACATTACAGGAAAAGCTGGATAAGTTGAATGTGTGTGTGATGAATCTGGATGGTGATGAGGGAAGCCCTCTGATCGATGCGTTGTTAAGTGACATGGAGAGCTTGGCATAGCACCGGGTTGGCATATTCACCGGTGGGATTGCATATCCTATGTGAAACAGATGTTTTTGAGGTTACAGGTGCCAGAGGGTGTAGAAATCTACGTAGTACAGCCCGGTGATACGGTGGATGGTATCGCCGGGAGATTTGGTGTAAACGTATGGACCATTATAGAGGATAATCAAATTATTTTTCCTTATGCGCTTGCCGTTGGGCAGGCGCTTTTTATTGATTTGGGGACAAGGGTACCTCGGGGAACGCTGCGGGTATCCGGGTATGCCTATCCATTTATCAGTGAGTGGGTGCTTCGGCAGACCCTGCCATATTTATCGGAGCTTCCCATTTTTTCCTATGGCTTTACGCCGGAGGGAGAGCTTGTGCCGCCCCAGCTACCAGAGGATTGGATGATTTATATGGCAAAGGAGTATGGAACAGAACCCATACTTACGCTGACGCCCTTTGATGAACAGGGAATATTCAGTACTTATCTGATAAGTCAGGTGGTAAATAATCAGGTAGCAATAGATACTTTGATTGGGAATCTGATAAGTGTGATGTACCAGAAGGGGTATGTTGGGGTGGATATTGATTTTGAATATATTTTAGCAGAGGACAGGGATGCTTTTACGGAGTTTGTCAGGCAGGTGGCGGAGCAGATGCGGGCAAACGGATTTCACACTTCTATTGCGCTGGCCCCGAAAACAAGTAGGGATCAGAGGGGACTTCTTTATGAAGGGAAGGATTACCGGGCGCTGGGAGAAATCGTGGATCATGCACTGCTGATGACCTATGAGTGGGGCTATACCTATGGGCCGCCCCTGGCAGTGGCACCCATAAATCAGGTGCGAAGGGTGGTGGAGTATGCGGTGACGGAGATTCCACCGGAAAAGCTGGATTTGGGGATTCCCAATTACGGGTATGACTGGCCCCTGCCTTATGAGAGGGGAGTAACCATGGCAACCACTATCGGGAATGTGCAGGCAGTGCAGATAGCCATTGCACAGGGCGTAGAAATACAGTATGATGAAATTGCCCAGAGTCCCTTTTTTACCTACGAGACGGAGGGTATCCGGCATGAGGTATGGTTTGAGGATGTACGAAGCATCCAACAGAAATTTGAGCTTATCCGGGAATTTGGGCTGGGTGGTTGCGGCTACTGGCAGATTATGCGCTGGTGGAGAGCAAACTGGCGGCTGCTGTATAAGAATTTTTATGTGGAGAAATAAAGCAAAAGCGCTTTGAGGAGTGACAATACCCCTCAGAGCGCTTTTGAGCTTTGCGTTTATCTGGTAAACAACTGGCACCAGTAAGGTGTTCCGCTTTCGTTTACATAGTATCCCACGCCAATGGTGGTGAAGTTTGGATTCATGATGTTGGCACGATGGCCGGAGCTGTTCATCCAGGCCTTCATAACTGCTTCCGGTGTCTTCTGACCCCAGGCAATGTTTTCACCGGCACCCTTGAAGGAAACATTCTGCTCCTTCAGTGCGGTTGCGAAGGAGCTGCCGTCCGGACGGGTGTGGGAGAAGCGCTGTTCAGATTCCTTAGCACGGACATGGGCTGCCGCCTGTACCTTTGTATCAATGGTCAGGGGAGAGAGTCCTTCCTTGGCACGCTCTGCATTTACCAGCGCTACCACTTCCTTGAGGACTGCATGCTCGCCGGTGGTAGAATCGTTTTCCGGTGTACTTTCTTCGGTGGAATCGTTTCCGGGGGTATTTTCCGGCGTGCCCGTACCGGGCAGATTGGTCTCTGGAGTATTATTCTCTGGTTTTTCTGTTTCAGGAGCTTCCATTTCTGGAGAGTCCTGATCCGGTAGAGTAATATTAGGGAAGCAATTCTCAAGCTTTCCTAATATGCTCTGGATGTCACAGCCGGAGCCGTTGATAAAGATTACTTTGCCGGCCCCCGGAAGTACCTGACAGTAGTTTCTGGAAGCCGCCTGGGCGGTAAGTGTGTGGCCGCTGAGGCTGGCCAGGGTCAATGCAGTAACTGCAAATAATGTAAATTTCTTCATTGGTCCTCCTTTCGATGTATCTCCGCAATACAAATATTACGGAAATAATATAGAAATGTTACAAAAATGTTACAAGACAATCATAATACATTTTTCTGCCGATGCAACAAGCAATATCTGGAAATTGGATTTAGAATGCAGTAATCCCCATTTCGGTTGTATTTGCCGGAATGGGGGTTTTGCAATATAATAGGTTGCAAAAGGGAATGAGGGATATTATGCGGATTTATATATGTGACGATGAAATGCAGATAGTAAAAGGGATTGTCAGAAAAACAAGGGAGTGTGTACCGGGTAGTAGTATTACGGAGTTTTTCCATGCGGAGACACTTTTAGAGGGGATTCAGGCAGAAGGAGTGGATGTGCTTCTTTTAGATATCGATATGCCGGGCTTAAGTGGTCTGGAGGTGGCTGAGGCTTTGAAGACATTGCCTTACAGCCCCTTACTTGTTTTTGTGACCAGCCATGATGAGCTGGTGTATGACAGTCTGCAGTTCCATCCCTTTGGATTTGTGAGGAAAAGTCATTTAGACAAGGAGCTTCCCAAGATTTTGAAGGATTGCGAGAGGGAGCTCGTAGGGAAGCGTGCAGTCTACCATTTCAAAAGTGGCGAGGGTGAGGTGTACCTGCCCTTGTCTGAGATTATGTATTTTGAGTCGGAGGCTAATTATCTGGTAGTGTTTACCCGAAAGGAAAGCTACCGGTTCCGGGAGACCTTATCGGCAGTGGAGAAGGAGCTGGCAGGGCAGGGTTTTGTGCGGGTACATAAGGGATTTTTGGTGAATATGGCGGCGGTAAAGCTTCTTGGCACAGGACAGCTGACACTGGAGAATGGCTGCATTATCCCTATCGGACGAAGCTATGGGGAAGAGACGAAAAAACAGATTATGAGGTATATGCTACGATGAAATGGGGCAAGGATTATAGGGCAGAGTACGAGAATTTGGATGAGAAATATAATGCACTTTTAGGGGAAAAGGCAGAGCTTTCCTATGAATTGTCGGAGCTGAAGGCTGCTATGGGGCAAATGCGGGAGCAGGACGAGCAGGTTCGGGAGCTGCATGAAAATGTACGCAGATTAAAGCATGATATGAAAAATCACATGATGGTGATTGCCTCCTATTTAAATGGAGGCGAGTATGAGGCGGCGAAGCAGTATACCTCTACCATTTTGGACAAATTAAATGCAGTACATACTTATATTGAAACGGGGAACCTGCTTTTGAATCACATTTTAAATGAGAAGCTGAATTTGGCAAGGCAGCAGGGCATTGATGTGAAGGCGGAGATTGAAAATGTGTCCTTTCACAGGATGGAAGGTCTGGATTTTTCCGCACTTTTGTCCAATGTACTGGATAATGCCATGGAGGCTTGTAAGAAGGAGGAGGAAAGGCACCTTCGGGTGAAGATATCTACCAGAAAGGGGTACGATACTATTCTGGTAAAGAATAAAATCGGGAAATCCGTTTTGGAGGAGAATCCGGAGTTAAGGACCACCAAGGAAGAGGAAAAGACCCATGGTATGGGAACCGTACAGATTCGGGCGGTGGTAGAGAAATATGGCGGTCTCTGCGACTTTTATGAGGAGGAGTCCTGGTTTTGTGTAGCTGTGTTTATCCCAAATGAATAGCTGTTTATCCCAAGTCCCTTGCAAGGTACTCTTGCAGGGGATATTTTAATGTCATAGGAGTATTTGCAGATGGTTAATTTAGACAAGGTAAGCAAATTTATAATTTCAGATTTCAGCTTCCATGTTCCGGCTGGGGAGTGTGTAGGCATCATCGGTGCCTCCGGGGCTGGAAAAACCACGTTGCTTAAGCTGATATGTGGTCTCTTAGAGCCGGAAAAAGGGTATGTCCGGATTTTAGGAAAAGAGCCGATAGCGGAAAAGCAGCATTATGGAAAGAAGGTAAGCGCGTTCTTTGCAGGCCGATGGGCCTTTGAGGATTCGGATACCGTGAAGCAGGCTTTCGAGATGCTTCGAGTGGTTTATCATTTGCCAGTGGAGGAATTTGAGGCGCAGTATCGGGAGCTTTCTCAGCGGCTTTCCTTTGAGGAGTATGAGGATAAAGCCTTGAAAAGTCTGTCCCTGGGACAGCGGATGCGGGCAGAGCTGGCGGGAACGTTAATTGGTAATCCAAGACTGATTCTTTTGGATGAACCGGGGGTGGGGCTGGATGAAAATGGAAAAATGGTATTGTGGGAGCTTATCCAGCAAAGGTGTCGTAGCGGTGCTACGGTATTGATAGCCTCCCATAGTCTGTCGGAATTGTCCAGGATATGTACCCGGATGGTACTGCTGGAAAAGGGAAAGCTTTTATATTACGGAAGTGAAAAATATCTGCTGAATAAATATGCTGCCCAGGGAACCATTGAGCTGACAGTTTCGGATGGCTTTCCGGATTTGGAGGATTTGCCTGTGCGCAGCTATGAGATGGATGGGCAGCAGCTTAGAATTTCATACAATATAAATCATCTGTCTGCTGCAGAGATATTGAATGTGATATTGTCGCAAAGCAGAGTGGAAGAGGTAATTGTAAAAAGACCGGAGCTGGCAGATATTATTCTAAGGATGAAGGGGGAGAAAGGTTATGAGTCTGATTGAAGTAAATAATGTATGCAAGGCATATCGTATCAATAAAAGAGGAAAGGGCATCCCGGGGATGATGGCCAATCTGGTGGCGCCAAAATACGAAAAAAAGCAGGCAGTAAAGGATGTGAGCTTTCAGATTGAGAAGGGGGACATGGTTGGTTTCATAGGACCCAACGGAGCCGGGAAAAGCACCACTATAAAGATGCTTTCCGGGATTTTGTATCCGGATCAAGGAGAGATTGTAGTTAATGGATTTGTGCCCTACAAGCAGCGCAAGGAATATGTAGGAAGTATTGGTGTGGTATTCGGGCAGAAATCCCAATTGCAGTGGGATTTGCCGGTAATCGACAGCTTTGAGCTTTTAAAGGCAATTTACCGAATTCCTCAGGAGAAGTATACAAAGAATCTGGATCGATTTGTACAGATGCTGGATATGGGCAGCTTTTTGCAGCAGCCGGTGCGGCAGTTATCCCTTGGTCAGCGAATGCGGGCGGATATTGTGGCGGCACTCTTACATTCTCCGGAAATCGTGTTTTTTGATGAACCCACCATCGGTGTGGATGTGGTGGGAAAGGAGACCATCCGCAGCTTTATCAAGGAACTGAATGAGCAGGACAATGTAACCATGCTTTTTACCACCCATGATATGCAGGATATTGAAAAGGTCTGTGACAAGCTGATTGTGATTGATAAGGGGGAGAAGATATACGACGGCTCCCTGCTTGGAATCCGGGAGAGGTATGGAACCACCAGACAGCTGGATGTGGAATTTGTGGACATGCCTATAGTTTCCCCCATTGCGAATGTAGAGGTGGTGGACCTGGACGTGCTGGATGGCAGAAAGAAGCGATTTGTCTTTGAAAATCAGAAGGTGCAAATCAATGATTTGATGAATCATCTTTTGCAGAACTATCATATCAGGGATATCAGTATTTCGGAGCCGGAAATTGAGAGTATTATCCGTAAAATTTATAATGGTGAGGTGATGACGAGATGAGATTAGCGCCTTATCTGGCTTATTTTAAAAAGAGCTTTTTGAACCGCAGTGCCTATCGGTTTGACCATTTGATGGGGATTTTGTCCACCTGCCTGCGGATGTTTATTTTCTGGGAGATTTATAAGGCATTGTATGGCGGACGGCAGCAGGTGGATGGAATTACCATGTCCATGGTGACCACCAATTTCATTTTGTCCATGGGGATGGAAGCAGCCTTTTATGTGGATGATTTCTTTATGCCCCATCGGATTAACAATGGAAGCATTGCTACGGAGCTTCTGCGCCCCATGAGCTTTAAGGGGCGTATGATTGCAGAGAATATGGGAAATGCAGCTTTTCATCTGTGCTTTCGTTTTGGTCCGGCTTTTGTCATTGCCTGTTTTTTGATGGGGATACAATTACCGGCAAGTCCGAAGATGTTTGTGATGTTTTTGGTAAGTGGCATTCTGGGATATGGTGTGCTTTGGACTATCAGCTTTGCGGTGCAGATGCTGGCCTTTTGGCTGGTTAATGTGTGGAGTGTGGTAACCATCAAAAATGTGTTTATCAATGTGTTGTCCGGCACCATGATACCCCTGTGGTTTATGCCGGACTGGATGGAGGGCGTGCTGCATGTGACACCCTTTTCGTCCATATATTTTACGCCGGTGCAGATTTATCTGGGGCAGCTGACCATAGGTGAAATTGCTTTAAAGTGCGGCGTGCAGATGTTCTGGATTGTAGTGCTTTATCTGGTCGGAGATGTACTCTGGCGCCGGGGACAGAAGAAGCTGGTAGTGCAGGGAGGTTAATATGAAAGATACGCTAAATTTAATCGGTGTGTACACCAGAACCATTATGAAAGCATGGTTTCAGTACCGGGTGGATGCTGTGCTTCGTTCCCTGGCCGTATTTCTTCGGGAATCCACGGGAATCATTGTGATTTATTTTGCGCTGCTGAAGTTTGAATCACTAAATGGCTGGAATATGTATGAGATGTTCTTTCTGTTCAGCCTGTTGTTTTTGACCTATGGTATTATGATTATCTTTTTTACCGGCCTAAGGGATTTTGGAAGAACGGTGCGGGACGGCAGCTTTGACAGATTTATTCTGCGTCCCAGAGGGCTGCTTTTTCAGATTATCTTTGTGAATGCAGATTGGTTTGCGGCTATCGGACATGGAGGGCTGGGACTTACTCTGTTTCTCATATCCGCAGGAAAGGTGGGAGTACACTGGAACCTGAGGACGGTGGTGTATTATCTGTTGGCAATCGGAGGAGGAGTACTGATTCAGGGCGCAATCTTCCTGTTTTTGGCCACACTGAATATTTATCTGCTGGAAACCGGCAGCTTGAAGGAGCTGTTTTACTGGAATATGCGTAAATTTGCCG
>JAFTXD010000062.1 GCA_017461775.1 Lachnospiraceae bacterium | reverse complement strand
GACAGATCCCTAATGAGAAAATTATATATTTTGGTGATACCGCCCGTACACCCTATGGTTCCAAGTCCAAGGAGACGGTAACCAGATTTTCCAGGCAGATTGTGAGATTTTTGCAGACCCATGATGTAAAAGCTATCGTGGTTGCCTGCAATACCGCAAGTGCCTATGCCCTTGAGGAACTGGAAAAGGAGATAGATATCCCAATTATCGGTGTAGTGAAGCCGGGCACCAAGGCGGCACTAAGTGCCACCAAGAACGGTAAAATCGGTGTAATTGCTACCGCTGCCACCATCGGAAGTCAGATTTACACCAAATACATAAAAGAGAATGCAGAGGATGACATCGTATATGGTAAGGCATGTCCCTTATTTGTTCCTTTGATTGAGGAGGGACTTTGGGAGGATCCGGTAACGGATGAGATTGCCAGAAGATATCTCACGGAGCTGATTGATTTGGATATTGATACCCTGATTTTGGGATGTACTCACTATCCGTTGATTCGGAAGGCTCTGGGACGGATTATGGGACCGGAGGTAACTTTGGTAAATCCGGCATATGAAACGGCTATTGAATTGAAGGAGCTTCTGGGAGAGCAGGGGCTTTTAAATGACAAAGCACCTACCCTGGGGGAGAATCAGTATCGTTTCTATGTCAGTGATATGGCAGATAAGTTTAAGGTATTTGCCAATTCGATTATTAAGTATGGTATTTTGTCTGCGAAGACGGTGAATATTGAGGATTATTAAGAATGACAAAGGATGTAAAAATCATTGTACTGGGCCATCATGACAATGGGGACGGAGATGTAGGAACCATTCGTACCACTTCTGAGGGACAGTATTTTGAAAAGGGTGACAGCCATTATCTGCTCTATGAGGAAGCGCAGGAGGGCTTTGACAAGCCCGTAAAGAACCGTGTGAAATATAAGAAAGGCTACATGGAGCTGGTAAAGACAGGGCTGATTAATTCTCGAATGGTTTTTGAAGAGGGAAAAACCATTATGACCAGCTATAACAGTCCCTACGGAGAAATGCTGATGGGAGTAAATACTTCTTCCATGCGAATTACGGAGAGGGAAGATTTGATTCGAATCGAAGTGGATTATTCTCTGGAAGTGGATGAGAGACCCATGAGTAAAAGCAAAATTACGATAAAAATAAAACCGGCTGTGTAAGCCGGTTTTTCTTTTCGTTGCTTATTTAATTGGCTTAGCGCCTGCTTTTTCCTGGGCCTTTTCCACAAGCTGTGCGAATTTGCTCTTTTTCTTCACCGGTGCAGCTTCCTTCTTGCCGTGTAAGCCCTTCACGTCTAACACGTAAATACCACTTACAACTGCCTTAACTTCCTTCTTAACAGGAACGGAATCGAAGATTTTCTCATCACATACAAGAGACATAATCTGAGGTCCGATTTTCGCCTTGATAATCGGCATCTTAGAGCCTCTCATCATCTTCGGAGTCTGATCGATAACCATTTGTGGAAGTCCGGAATCCTTGATTTTCATGCGCTTTTTATCGATAATCAGCATAGATACAGTCTGCTTATTTGCATTCAGCATCTCCTGCTGCTCTGCCTGCTTCTTCTGTGCTTTCTTTCCAAAGAAATAAAGCGCAACAACGACAGCAATCAATACGATTAAAATAACCAAAAGTACAATTTGACCAGTTGTCACGTGCATACCTCCTAAAAATTAACTAGCAATATTCTAACATTCTTTTTTATTTTAAGCAACTCAATTTACTAAAAACCTTGTGAAATTAATGGTTTTGTGTTATTATCACATTTATATTTGCAGTTGCAAAATGGAGGATATTATGAAAAAGAGACTAGTTGCGTTACTTGCAGGTGCTATGGCACTTATGTTGGTGGGCTGCGGTGGCAGTGACACCACTGTATTAAAGGATATGAAGGTTGAAAAATACGTTACGCTCGGTGAGTATAAGGGAGTAGAAGTGAATGTAGCAGCAGCTACTGTTACAGAGGAAGAGCTCTCACAGATGGTGGAGTATATTTATACCAGCTCTGTTACCGCAGATAACGGTGCTATTATGAGTCGTGCGGCACAGGATGGTGATACCGTAAATATTGATTATGTTGGAAAACTGGATGGCGTTGCTTTCGATGGTGGTACTGCCAGCGGACAGAATTTAACACTTGGTTCAAACAGCTACATTGATGGATTTGAGGAAGGCCTTGTAGGTGTAACACCGGGGGAAACCGTGGATTTGAATCTGACCTTCCCGGAGAATTACGGAGCAGCGGATTTGGCAGGAAAAGCAGTAGTATTTACCGTAACCGTGAATTATATTGTACCTACTTCTGCAGAGTTTACCGATGAAGTGGTTGCAGGCTTTGGTATCAGTGAATTTACCAATATGGCAGAGCTGAATCAGTATGCTAATGATTATCTTTTAGAGAATGCAAATTACAACCGCGATATGGAGATTGAAAGTACACTTTTAGATACTATTATGAGCAGTGCTACTTTTAATGAGATTCCCGAGACTGTAATTCAGAAGTACAGTGACCAGATGACCAGAAGTATTGAAAGTGTTGCTACCCAGTATGGTGTAGATACCGATACTTACTTAAGCTACTATTTCGGAATGGACCTTGCTACTTATCTGGATACGTATGCAGAAGAGTCTGCAAAGCAGGGAATTGTTTTCCAGGCCATTGCCAATGAAGAGGGTCTTAATCTTACCGATGAAGAGCTGGACACAGAGCTTCAGACCTATGCTACCAATGCGGGCTATGCTACCGTAGAAGAGTTCCTTGGAGAAGAGCCAAAGGAAAACTTCAGAGAATTTCTTATGTTTGAAAAAGTATTACAGTTTTTAAAAGACAATGCTGTAATTACAGAATAATTAAAGATTTTAAAAGGAGGAAAAGGAAATGCTGGATTTAACAGATATCAGAGACCTGTTCAGAAACCCTGCAGACTATGTAGGAAAAGAAATTACTGTAGGAGGTTGGGTTCGAAATAACCGCGATTCTAAGAATTTCGGCTTTTTGGTTATCAATGACGGTACTTTCTTTGAGCCGCTTCAGGTAGTATACGGAGACAAATTGGCTAACTTCGGAGAAATCTGTAAGATTAATGTAGGAGCAGCATTAATTATCAAGGGTACCATTGTGGAGACCCCACAGGCTAAGCAGCCTTTTGAAATGCAGGCAGCTGAGATTATGGTAGAAGGACCTTCTACTGCAGATTATCCTCTTCAGAAGAAGCGTCATACGTTCGAATACCTTAGAACGATTTCACACTTACGTCCAAGAACCAACACCTTCCAGGCAGTGTTCCGTGTACGTTCTTTAATTGCATATGCAATCCATACTTTCTTTATGGAGAGAGGCTTTGTATATGTTCACACACCCATCATCACCGGTAGTGACTGTGAGGGTGCAGGTGAGATGTTCCAGGTAACCACCATGGATTTAAACAACCTTCCTAAGAACGAAGATGGT
>JAFTXD010000061.1 GCA_017461775.1 Lachnospiraceae bacterium | reverse complement strand
TGCAGCGGTCATCTCATGCATAGGAATTCTCTTGATGATACCAGCGTTGTTAACTAAGATATCGATGGTTCCTACTTCTTCTGCAATCTGAGCTACCATAGCATTTACCTGCTCTTCGTTGGTAACGTCACATACATAACCATGAGCCTTGATACCTTTTTCAGCATATGCTGCCATACCCTTATCAACTAATTCCTGGTTGATATCGTTGAAGCAGATGGTTGCTCCGCACTCAGCGTATGCAGATGCGATTGCAAAACCGATACCGTAAGACGCTCCGGTAACAAGTGCAACTTTACCCTCTAATGAGAAATTTAAGTAATTGTTCATTTTCGTTTTCTCCTTTATTTTATATTAATTATTTATAGTTACATAAGCTCCTGATTCTTAACAGGGTCCATATCGTCGAAGTCCTGATTCTCACCAACCATACCCCAGATAAAGGTGTATGCTCTGGAACCGCATCCTGAATGGATGGACCAGCTTGGAGAAATCACAGCTTCTTCATTTCTCATAACGATGTGACGGGTCTCCTGAGGCTCGCCCATGTAGTGCATTACAAATGCATCCTCAGCCATTTCGAAGTAAAGATATACTTCCATACGTCTGTCATGAGTGTGGCTTGGCATGGTGTTCCATACACTGCCCGGCTCAAGCTTGGTCATACCCATAACCAGCTGACAGCTCTCTACCTGACCGGGTAAAATATATTTGCAGATTACTCGATGATTAGCGTCCTCTAAGCATCCAAGCTCTACCTTGTTCTCATCCTTAACGATAACAACACCTTCTTCAGGAGTTCCGTTTGGCTTAATCACTACGGTTGGATAAGTCTTGTGTGCAGGAGCGGAGTTCAAATAGAACTTTGCAGGGTTTGCTACATCTTCGCTTGCAAACACAATATCCTTAGAGCCCATTCCAATATACATTGCCTCTTTAAAGCCTACCTTGTAAACCTTACCGTCAATGCTGATTGTTCCGCTGCCACCAATGTTGATAACACCTAACTCTCTTCTCTGGCAGAAATATTCTGCACGAAGCTCATCGCCTGCTGTTAAAGCGATTGGCTCTACAGGTACTGCGGCACCTGTGATAATTCTGTCGATGTGGCTGTATACAAGCTTAATCTCGCCGGGAACGAAAAGGTTCTGAATTAAGAACTCTTCACGTAAACGCTCTGTTGTATAAGTCTTCACATCTCTTGGGGATACTGCTGTTCTAAGTTCCACCTTGCGCCTCTCTTTCTTCCAATTTTTACAATTAGATTTTACATTTTATGAAAGCACTTACATTATAACATAAGCCTTTGTAAAAAGCCAATAGGAAAAAAGTTTTTTCCTCCTTTTTTTACATTTTGCTTTCATTTTCTTTCCGATGAAATAAGTATACTAGAAAAAAATCACTAATTCTATTCAAATATTCCTAAAAATATTGCAAATTTTGAACTCCTTTTTTATACTGTAGATATTAAGTACCAAGGAGGTTCCCATGCAAGAGCTTACATCCTGTAAAACAGCCATTGAAAATTGCTTAAATACCAGAACATTTTCCATTGCCCACTTGTATAAAGAAGAAAAAGCCATGGATATGCACATCCACGACTGCTACGAACTGTACTATTCTATTTCCGGTGGCAAGCAGTTCCTCATCGACAACTGCTTCTATTCCATTGCCCCGGGAGACTTGTTCATCATTAACCAATATGAGAGTCACAAGCTGACCCAGATTGACTCCATGGTTCACGACCGAATCGTACTTTCCGTACACCCGGACTTTGTAAAAATGCTCTCCAGCGAGGAAACCAATTTAGAGGAGTGCTTTACAAACCGCAGCCAGACCGGAAGTCACAAGCTCTCTCTGGAAAAAGAGCAGCAATCCCGCTTTCTCTATTATATTAATAAAATCACAACTGCCGAGGGTTTTGCCCACGACATTATTGAAAGGGTTGCTTTTACGGAACTGCTGGTAATGATTAACAGCCTCTTTAAAGCATCTACCATGGAGGTTGCCACTTCTTCTTACAAATACAATCATCAGGTAGATGACATTCTTTCTTATATAAATAATAATATCTCCCAGCCTCTAAGTACCACGGAGCTGGCAGAAAAGTTTTACATGAGCGAGTCCTACATCTGCCGCATTTTCAAGGCTGCTACGGGCACTACCATCAATAAGTACATCACCGCCCGCCGCATCAGTATTGCAAAATCCCTGTTGAATGCAGGCTTAAGTGTGTCAGAAGCCTATGAAAAAAGCGGCTTTACGGACTACAGCAACTTTTTCAAGGCTTTCACCAAGGCCGTGGGCTGCTCGCCGAAAAAATATGCCAATATCAGCGTAAGTTAAGCTATACTTTTTGAGAGAAAAATAGTAAACTTTATATTGACTAAATAATGTTAACAGGAGGGACGTATGAACAAGAATTCCTTTGCAAAAACTCCGCCCATGGGTTGGAACAGTTATGACTATTATGACACTACCGTTAACGAAGCACAGATTAAGGCAAACGCTGATTACATGGCTGCCAATTTAAAAAGCCATGGCTGGGAATATATCGTGGTAGATATCGAGTGGTATTCCCACGGCGCAGGTACCAGACGTGATTTATACCAGTACATCCCCTTTGCCAAAGTGGAAATGGACGAGTACTCCCGTCTGCTTCCTGACCCGGAAAGATTTCCTTCTTCCGTAGATGGCGCAGGCTTCAAGCCTCTTGCAGATTATGTACATAATTTGGGATTAAAATTCGGCATCCACATCATGCGTGGTATCCCTCGTAATGCCGCTGTGGCACATATGAAAATCAAGGGAACTGACGTCACAGCCAACGACCTGGCTGACCCAAGCAATATCTGCTTCTGGAATCCGGACATGTACGGCGTGCGCAATATCCCTGCAGCACAGTGTTACTACGATTCTTTGATGGAGCTATATGCTTCCTGGGGTGTGGACTTTATCAAGTGCGACGATATTTGCCGTTACGATATGCCTACCTGCCGTGCGGAAATCGAAATGCTGCACAAGGCTATCCAAAAATGCGGAAGACCTATCGTCCTCTCCCTCTCTCCCGGGCCTGCTTTGATTGAACAGGCATGGCACTATGAGAAATATGCAAACATGTGGCGTATCACCGATGATTTCTGGGACGATTTTGCACTTCTTAAGAACATGTTCTGGAGATGTGAGCTTTGGCAGAATCACGTATCCGAGGGCTGCTACCCGGACTGTGACATGCTTCCTTTAGGCAAGCTGGGCCAGGGCTTCGGAGCAGAGCGTGATACCAACTTTACCTATGATGAGCAGAAAACCATGATGACCCTGTGGTGTCTCTTCGGTTCTCCACTCATGCTGGGTGCAGAAATGACTAAGCTGGATGAGCAGACCTTATCCCTTCTTACCAACGACCGCATTCTGGCAATGCTTCCGCCAAGCTGCAAGCCTTCCCAGTTTGTCCGGGATGAAGAAAAGGCTATCTGGCAGGCGTACGATACAGAAAATGATAAGCACTATGTGGCACTGTTTAACTTAAGTGAAAAGGAGCTTATTATCGCAGCCACCTTAGAAGAGCTGGGCTTTGATGAAACCTCTGTTTCCCTGATGGATTTATGGACCGGGGATGAGACCTCTTCCGTAGGCTCCATTTCCGCAAGAATCAAGCCTCACGCTTGTATGGTTTATGAAGTGAGATAATTGTAATTGAATTATAAAAAGGAGAAACGCTGATATTCTTTCGCGCTTCTCCTTTTTTCACTGAAATCGTCTCTACACCGTCTCCACGTCCCGCATCGAACACAAAAACAGGGTGTGAAATCCCTATCACCTTAAATACAGCACAGTTCCGTTACAAAATGCCCTAAATAACAGTTGTTATCCTTTTGTTTGCCCGGTTAGCGGGGCGTGGCAAAAAGATTTTTGCACCATACGCCCTCTCAAGCATATTATACAGTAACAATCCCTCTATAACAGGTGATTCCATGCGTAATATCCCTTATAACAGAACTGCCGCGGTAGCCTACGCCCGCAGATGGGCTTGGGACCGCAATCCCGCATACTATAACTTCGATAATATCGGCGGCGACTGTACCAATTTTGCCTCCCAATGCCTCTATGCCGGTGCACGGGTTATGAACTACACTCCGGTTATGGGCTGGTTCTACCTATCCCTGCAAAAACGTACTCCTTCCTGGAGTGGCGTAGAATACCTCTACAATTTTCTTATCAGTAACAAGTCCGTGGGGCCCTACGCCCATGTAGTATCACAGGCTGAGGCACTGCCCGGAGATATTGTCCAGTTGGGAACTGCATCCGGTGACTTCTATCACTCTCCTGTCATCACAGCCATCTCTCCCATCATTCTGGTTGCCGCTCACAGTGACAATGCTCTGGACAGACCTCTGTACACCTACAATTATGGTATTACCCGTTTTCTGCATATTGATGGAGTGAGAACATGGTAAAATCACTCCCATACAGCATCATAATCATAATTACTGTACAGCTCCCTTATTCCTTCATAATATGCCTTATAATTTTCCTTCGTCAGCTCGCTCTCTGTGCTTGCGATTGCATCAATAATTTTAGAATTAATTTCCTCACTATAGTGCATGGAATCCATGTAATTATCCAGATTCCCTATCACATCCATCCAATCCCAAAAGGCATACAGATGGACATTCTCTGCCTGAAGCATAATCTCCGTAGCCAGCAGCTCTAACTGAATGTGTACATCCATCTGTTTTGTGTGGTGTAATGCATCCCAATAAGCAATACTATATGGCGGAAAAAATAGGTAGAATTCTGTGGATGGATTCTGCTTCACCAATTCCAACCAGTTTTTCTCCACATTTTCCCGTGCCATTGCCAGCTCTTCCTCCGACAAAACAACCTCCTCTGAAATCTCCGGGAGCTGTGCCATAGTTTTTGCCACCGCATCCCGACCAAAAGTATGGTACTGGCTCCAGCTCCCATACACATCCATGGAGGGTGTCTTCTCCCCTGCTCTTGTATAATTGATTACTGCAAGAGTTTTGGGCATTACTTCCTTGTTAAGTACATATTCCACATCATCAAAGGGATTTGCATTATACAGATACTCCGGGTATCCCTCATATTCATCCTTATCCGCCGGATACATAATACGCGAACTGTCCAAACTACAAAGCACTATTTTCACATCCGGATTATATGAAAATGCGCGCCTTAAGCTTTCCGTAATCTCATGAAAGCTGGCCCCGGAATAAGAGGTTTTAATTGCATTCACACCCATTTTTTCATTCCATTCACTCACCTTGAAATTCTGGGTCATACTGGTTCCTGTGATTATGGCATCATAATCAAACCACCTGGCAATGCCATCATTCAGATACCGCTCATCCTTCATGGGATATTCCAGCCCTTCCAGCGGCTTATGAAAATGCAGGAAAGGATCAATGACAATGGTAACCACCGCCAGCAATAAAAGCAAACCGCCCGTTCCGCCCAAAACTATTAAATTCCATTTTTTCGAATCCATCTTGCCTGCTCCTAGAAATTAAAATAAAGGAATGTTGATATTCCCGAAAATGACACAACCGACCACGCCAGCATGACTATGGTTGCTATTGCTGTTTTGAAAGAAAGCTTAAACTCTTTTTCATGACAATTCTTCATAAACAGCGCTATAAGAAGGCTTCCTCCCAGTACGATTGCCATATAAATCCAAGGGTAACGCCCCACAAAGCTGCTAAGTACCTGCACATGCTCTACAATATAGGTAAATTCAATAATATGAAACTGCGCAAATAATCCCCCCTGGGAAGTTTCCTTCCAACCGGTAAACAGCTTCGTATAAAAGAGTATGGCATCCTCTATGGTTTGAGCCCGGAACAAAATCCATGCAAGATTCACAAACAAAAAGGTCACAAGCCACCGAATAACCTTGGGCACCTTTTCAAGCAGCCCACCCAGCACTCGCTCTATAGCCCTAATCAGTCCGTGCAATACGCCCCAAAGAACAAAGGTCCAGGCAGCCCCGTGCCAAATGCCGCTTACCAGAAAGACAATCAGTATATTACGTATGGTACAAAGCTGGCCCCTTCTACTTCCGCCCAATGGAAAATATATGTATTTTCGCAAAAAGCGGGACAGTGTCATGTGCCAGCGGTTCCAAAAATCTGTAACCGAAATTGCCTTATATGGGGAATTGAAATTGAGCGGAATCTCTATCTGAAACATCCGTCCGATACCAATGGCCATATCACAATAACCGCTAAAGTCAAAATAAAGCTGCAAGGTATAACAAAGCATCACCAAAACGGCCTCCGCACCGGACAAAGCAGCGATATTGGAAAAACCATAATCCGCTCCTCTTCCCAGCGTATCCGCAATCAGAACCTTCTTAAACAGACCGATAGAAAAAATCCAAAGCCCTGCCGCCAGTTTATCATGACTGAATTTTTTGCGCTCCCTGTCATTAAACTGCGGAATCATCTCATCATGGAATACGATGGGTCCGGCTATCAATTGCGGAAAAAAGCTGACAAACAGTATATAATCCACAAAGCTGTAATCCTTTGTTTCCCCACGCCAGGAATCCACCAGATAAGATATCTGTTGAAAAGTAAAAAAGCTGATTCCCAGAGGCATCAGGATATTTCGAAGTTCCCACTCCCTGTGGAACAATACGTTCAGATTTTCCAAGAAGAAATTAAAATATTTATAGTAAAAAATGATTCCTACATTAAATACAATCCCTAGTATCAGCACAAGCTTTCTTACCTTTGTACCAAGCACCGCGGAACCTTGATTTATCATCTTTGAAAAAAGGTAATTTACAAAGATGCTGGTCAGAATAATAAGTAAATAAGCCGGTTCAAAATAGGCATAAAACCACAGGGACATCCCTATCAGCAATACCTTCGCCAAGGAATACTTCCCCCTATCATTCAATCCATAATAACCAGCTAATGCCACCGGCAAAAAGAACAATATAAAAATATATGAGTTAAAAAGCATTAAAATTTCTCCACCCTATCATAATATCATATGACAAACTTTTTCTTCTTCTCAGAATATCTGCTAACGGCAATGATTCCAACCAGCGCCACAAGGCTCACCAGACTAATCACAATCCCGGCCACCTTGCCTTGCGGTACATAGCTCATCTCCAGCTCATACTCTCCAGCCTCCAAATCAAAGGCCATAAAGCACTCACCAAAGGTCTGAGGTTCTACCTCTTCCCCATTTATAAGCACCGTCCAGCCTGCCTCATAGGGCACCGACAGTATCAAACGTCCGGCACTTTCCAAATGCAGCGTACCTGCAATATGCCTGTCATCATAGGTCACATCCTCCAGATGCTGCGCACTTAAAGCATCCACTACCTGAGCCATTACCTCCTGATTCAGACGATAGATTCCCATGTACATCTCCGGGGTCGTATCCTCTTCGTTTCCATTTGTCAGCTCCAGCCTCTGATCCGCTTCCAGATATCCCAGATAAACAATGCCATCCACCTTTAAATCCTTATAGCTTTTTTCACCATACTCTGTCTGTACATCCACCTTGGAAGTACCGCTTCTGGTGATTACACTATAATAATAGCCATCCTCCCGGGCGGTTACCGCAATGGTATCGCCCTCGTTGGTGTCATCCACACGCACAAAAAGCTCCTGCCGTATCCCAAGCTCCTTTACCATCTGATTTTGCAGCGTCAAGGGGTTGGACAACTCGCTTTCCACAAGCTCATACCCCACAGGTGCTACGTAGCCAAAGGGAAGCGTATAGGTACACTGATACAGATTCACATCTTCCGTGGCATCTATCAGCTGATAGAGCATCCCCTGCTCCTGCTCTGCAAGAAAATCATCCTGTTGCATACTTTTCCGGTCACCAAGCATGTACCCCACATTTAACAGCGCTGAGGTAAAAGGTGTGGCCCCATCAAAGCAATAATATACCTTACTGTGGCGCATGCCAAGCTTTTCATAAAGGTTGGCCACCGAAGAATTCAGCGTAGAAGAAAACAGGGATGCGGATGGATATCCGGCCAGCTGGGAATCGTTCTTTGTCATTCTCTGGAAGGATTCTACTCTGGAAAATCCCTCCTCCTGCTCCAGCACCGTCTCATACAAAGTCCTGTAATCATCCATCTTTCCCCAGAAATTCTCCCTACCATACACCTTCACACTGGTGTAACCGGTATTGGTAGCAGCTTCCACAGCTCCCACCATAAGGAGCAGGGCAATCAGCGGAATACGCCAGTCCTCATCCTCTCTGGTACGATAAAAATACAGTATCACACCATACATGACCGCAACAACAATGGTTGCCGGAAGCACCCACACCGCAAAGGCATCGTCCTTCACAAACTTCTCACAGACAATCAGAAATGCCACTGCACAAAGGGTTGCCTTCACAATACTTTCCGGCAGCATTCCATCCACATGCTCCATCACCTCATAGCTCATTAGCAGAATGAGGAAGATATAAAGAAAGGCTTGTCTGCCCGGCAGGGAATCCGGGTAATTGAGTCCATGCCAGATAAAATCCAGCACGTTGGTAGAAAAGCTTATTAGCATAAATCCTGCCAGTGCCAGATGGCAAAATCTTCTCCGAAGGGGAATCTCCTTACAGATTCCGTAGAGAGGCACCAGCAAAAAAACAATAACACCACAATAAATATTGGGCCAATGGTCCAGCCCCTTTTCCGGCTCCACACAGATGGCGTGCCTTGCCAGCTCATCAATAATGGAAAAGTAAGATTTTATCTGCTCCGGAAAACTCACGTCACCAAAATCCGTGGTAATAATGGCACATACCTCCGGCACTAAAAGTACCGCCGCCAATCCTCCTGCCTGCAGGGAAAAGCCTGCAAACCGCAGCAGGGTTTTCAAATTTCCCTTTTCCGTCAAAAAAAGCACGCCAAAATACAGCACCAGAAAAATACATATCATAATGGAAATGTAAAAATTCATAAAGATGCAGCATCCCAGAGTGATGGTATACACGATACCGCTCCCCTCTTTTACCAGCTTCTCCAGACCGTACATCACCAGTGGAAATACCCACACCGCATCCAGCCACATAATATTATAATTGTAGGCTGCCATATAACCGGACAGGGCATAAAAGGTGGAAAAGAACAGTATCAGCCAGGAATCCGTCCCAAAATGCTTTTTAAGGAACAATGCAAAGGAAAACCCGCACAGTCCCACCTTCACCAGCACAATCACTGCCACCACCTCCAAAAGGAGCTGCTCCGGTAGCATCAGGGTAAGAAGATGAAAGGGGCTGGAAAGATAATACCCAAACATAGCCAGATAATTTGACCCGATACCCACGTTCCAGGAATAGGACAGATTCTCCCCTGCCTGCACCTTATCTATGAAAGATTGCAGAAATGGGATGTACTGATGGTACAAATCTCCGGTGAGAAAAGCCATTTTCCCAAAGGGATATATCCCATTTCCAATATATAAAAGAAGCATTATCAGACTGGGAATCCCCCATGCCAGAAGAAGCCTTGCATCCCACTTTTTCATCTTGCCCAAAACCTCACCTTAAAAATCCATTTCTGTCAGGGTCACACTCTCCCCTGCATTTAAAGATATCTCTTTTTTAGTATTTCCATATCTTACATAGGTATGTAAGGGGGACTCTGCCTTTAAGGTACACTCCAAAAGCTTTCCCTTTTCCCAGGAAAGGGCGATGGAGGCATTCCCCTTTACTCGCATGCCGCGGATGCTACCCTTCTCCCACGCAGAGGGAAGTGCCGGCAAAAGCACAATACGCTTATCCGAGCTCTGTACCAGCATCTCACCGATTCCCGCAGCCGCCCCAAAGTTTCCGTCAATCTGGAAAGGCGGGTGCTTATCAAACATATTTGGATAGGTAGAATTAGCAAAAAGCTGCTCCATATGATGGTACGCAGTCTCCCCATCCC
>JAFTXD010000006.1 GCA_017461775.1 Lachnospiraceae bacterium | reverse complement strand
TCGTAGCGTGGAGGATATCCGCCAGCTCCTGCTCACAAAAATCGACGAGGAATACGATGCACTCATCTACCTGCTCCGCAATGAAAATGTTCAGGCGCTGCTTCGGGAAAATCAGTTAAAGCTGACCACTGATTTCCCTATCACGGATACTATGGCCATTCTGGAGGATTTGCAGTCACGAATGGAAGAGGACTTTCCTCCACTCCAGACCACCGTGCAATTACAAGTGAAGAACGTGTCCGACGCCCTGACAGAGCACACGGCCCCTGCCTTCTACCTGACACCACCTCTGGATGACTATAAGAACAATGTGATCTACATCAATAAGCAGCTGACCAAGACTGGTCTTGAACTGTACACCACCCTTGCTCACGAAGGCTTTCCCGGACATCTGTACCAAACTGCCTATGACAGCTATAAAATGGAGCAGCAAGAAAATGGTTATCTGAAGTCCCTGCTCTGGTACGGCGGCTTCTTAGAGGGCTGGGCACTTTATACGGAATTCATGTCCTATGACTATGCTACCGACCTATTGAAGGAAAGTGGCTATGAGGACGCAGCCAGAATCGCCCAGGCCGAAAAGCACCAGCGCAGCCTCTTACTCGCCGTATATGGTCTTTTAGACATTATGATTCACTATGATGGTGCCACGGAAGTGGATGTACTGCACCAATTGGAGAAATTCGGCATATCCGACGAAGAGACCATATCTGCCATCTACCGCTATATTGTAGAAGAGCCTACCAATTACCTAAAATACTACGCCGGATATCTGGAAATTCTGGAATTAAAAAAGCAGGCACTTACGCTCTGGGGAGACGACTACAGCGACATCTCCTTTCATAAGTTCCTGCTGGATAACGGACCTGCGGATTTTGACACCCTACAGTCCATTCTTAATATTCATGAAGTATCTGTTTAGATTAGCAAGAGCTTTTCCAAGCACCTCTAATTCTTCCTCATTCAGGCCTTCTGCAACAGCATCAATCATGTTGTTGTGGAAGCCTGCATGCTGGGCATGGGCCTGCTTGCCCTTGGGCGTCAAGGACACCAGTACCACTCGTCTGTCCTCATCGCTTCGCACTCTCTCTACATACCCTTTCTTCACCAGTCCGTTTACGGAGATGGTCAGGGTACCTGTAGTAATGGATAGTGCCTTGGCTACCGTAGACATATTCTTGGCCTCATCGGTTCCGATAGCCTCCATTACATGCATATCGTTAGCGGTCAGATCCTTGAACTGACTCTGCTTAATGGCTCGTTCTTCAATTGTGATTATTTCACGAAAAAGCTTTACCAGCACTTCGTTTAGTGTGGCTTTAATATTCACGCCTCTTCCTCCATCATTCGCTCTAAATACCCGCGATCCCACAAAAGAATCTTCAATTTCTTCGCCGCTTCTACTGCCGGCGATGTAAAATACTGATTGGTCATTACCGCCCCAACCATCCTGTCATAATAATCTCTACCCGCATAAGCCTCCTGAATGGCAGACACTCCCACAGGCGTTCCATCGTAGCACTTACACTGAATGGCATAGGTCACCCCATCCTTCTCTGCCAGAATATCGATTCCGTAGTCACCGCTTCCTTTGGTAACTTCTACCTCCAGAAAGCCCCTTCTCTTTAAAAGATCCGCACAGAACCGTTCAAAGTCTCTGCCTTCCATCAAATCTATATCTGCGGGATAGCGCTTCCTCGCCTTATGCAAAAGCAGCACTGCCACCAATATTATCGCTATAAAAATTACAATTCCAATAACAATCTGAACCTCAAATCCCATACTAATATTATATCACTTTTTCTACTCTTTTTTCCACTCACAACTTGATTTTTTGCGGGCTCTGACCTATACTTCGTTTTAGTAAAGTGAGAAAGGCAATGATACTCTATGGAACAATTACTATTCAGCTTAAATGCAACCGTCCCCATCTTTTTGGTAATGGTCATCGGCTATTTCCTGCGCCGGATTAAGATGCTGGACGAGCCTTTTATAAAAACATTAAATACCTTCAACTTCAAGGTCACCCTACCATTTCTGGTATTCAAGGATATTGCAGAGTCCGATTTCTACGCTGTCTGGGACACCAAATACGTTTGCTTCTGCTTTTTTGTAACTCTATTCTGCATTATAACAGTCTGGGCTTTCGCACACCTGTTTATGAAGGATAAAAATATCCTTGGCGAATTTGTACAAGGCTCCTATCGCGGCAGTGCCGCAGTTATGGGTCTTGCCTTTATTCAGAATATATATGGTAACTCCGGTATGGCACCACTGATGATTATCGGAACCGTACCACTCTATAATGTAGCTGCAGTATTTATTCTGTCCCTGACCGGACCGGATGCAAAGGGCCTAACAAAGGCATCCCTTAAGAAAACCGTAATCGACGCCCTGAAAAATCCCATTATCATCGGCATCTTCCTGGGCATGGCTGCATCCCTTTTACGAATTCCTTTTCCAATGATGATTACCAAAACCATCAGCAACATCGGCCAACTGGCTTCTCCCCTGGCACTCATCGCTTTAGGTGCAGGCTTCGAAGGCAAGAAAGCCATCAAACAGCTGGGACCTACTGCCATTGGCGCTTGTATTAAGCTGGTGATTCCGGCAGCCATCTTCCTGCCACTGGCAATTCACATGGGCTTCCGAAACGAGATGCTGGTAGCACTCCTTGTTATGCTAGGTGCACCTACTACGCCAAGCAGCTACGTTATGGCCAAGAATATGGGACACGAAGGTATACTCACCTCCAGTCTGGTAGTGGCTACTACCTTCCTAAGCTCCATCACGCTGACCGCATTTCTATTTATCTTTAAAACTCTGGGTTATATATAGAAAGGGTGTGTTTGCATATGCAGACACACCCTTTGCTTCGCAATTTATTCTTTCACTCCATCATCGTCCACAATGCTCGAAGCTGACACCGATGATACCACTGCTACAATCACAGCTACAATGATAATTAATAAACCGCCGCCCATCAATAAAAGCATTTCCATCTATTTACCCTCCAAAAGTGAAATACCGAAATCTCTTTTATTAGTGTAGCACATTTTCCCCTATAGATACAAGTATTTCTACATCCTCTTACAGTGGAATATTTCCGTGCTTTTTCTTAGGAGCTTCCACATTCTTTGACTTTAAGACCTTCAGTGCTTTTAGCAGTTTCTCTCTTGTTTCGTAAGTCTGAATCACTTCATTTACATATCCTCTGGATGCTGCTACATAAGGATTTAAGAAACGATCCTCATATTCCTTTTTAC
Source organism: Lachnospiraceae bacterium (assembly GCA_017461775.1). GTDB lineage: Bacteria > Bacillota > Clostridia > Lachnospirales > Lachnospiraceae > Acetatifactor. Next base: position 317 of record JAFTXD010000006.1, on the reverse strand, counting down.
ACTGTGCTCTCATTGCTTCAGGGTCTGAAGAATTCTTAATTTTTCTCTTAAATGCAATATTTACGGCACCGTCTGCACCCATTACCGCAATTTCTGCGATGGGCCATGCAAATACCATATCTGCGCCCATATCCTTAGAGTTCATGGCGATGTATGCTCCACCGTAAGCCTTTCTCATAATCAGAGAAATCTTTGGAACGGTTGCCTCAGAGTATGCATAAAGCACCTTCGCACCATGGCGGATGATTCCGTTATGCTCCTGCGCAGTACCCGGTAAGAACGCAGGTACATCTACTAAGGTAATCAAAGGAATATTA
>JAFTXD010000060.1 GCA_017461775.1 Lachnospiraceae bacterium | reverse complement strand
GCTGGAGATTACGGAAAGTGCCATTATGGTAAATCTTCCGAGACAGTTAGAGCTGATAAAGATGCTTCGTGAAGCAAGTTTTATCGTAGAGATGGATGACTTCGGAAGCGGTTACTCCTCATTGAATATGCTGAAGGAAATCCAGGTGGATGTACTGAAGCTGGATATGGCGTTCTTAAAGCGTTCTGAGACTGAGGAACGAAGCAAGATTATTCTTCAGACCATTATCGAAATGTCAAAGCAGCTGGAGATGCCTGTTATCATGGAGGGTGTTGAAACTCAGGAGCAGGTAGACTTCCTTACCAGTATCGGCTGCGATATGTTCCAGGGCTTTTTCTTTGCAAGGCCTATGGAGATTGAAAAATTTGAAGAGATTTATTTAAAAGATAAAATAAAAAAATAACACCATTCTAAAAAAAGGTTCATTTCTTCGGAAATGAGCCTTTTTTATAATGTAACCATCCCGAGCGAAGCACTTTACCGAAAAGAGTTGCACCCGAGCTTGCTCGAAGGTGCAAAACTTTTCGGTAAAGTATTTGGCGAGAGCCAAATATTTGCAAAAGGAAAGCTGCGAAGCAGCGATTTTGCAAATAGTGCGAGCGGATTGCAAATAGTGCGAGGGCTGGGGCAGGAGGTCAAAAGAATGGAAGTTTATAGATTTGATACAAAAAAAGAGGTATTTACCCTGGTGAATCCGGAAGATACTTCGTCTTTATATTTTCCCGTTGCAGGAGAAAAGGGCATAAAGAGCTGTGTGACACCTACTCTTTCGGGAGATGCCAAGCTGGACCAGAATCACTTTTTATTGCAGCCCATGAGCGCAGAGGATTTGTCAAACAGCAGAAATATCCGTAGCTTTTGGTGTCGCATAAAGGATGGAAGAGTTTGGTGTGCCACCGGAGGCAGTGCAGAAAGTGCATATCGGAAAGTCACCGGAAAAGGAGATAAAGTGAACTTATCTGCGGGATATATGTGGCAGGAAGTGAGCCGCAGATGGGAAGGAGGGCCTCTCACTGCCAAGGTGCTTAGCTTTGTGCCCATTAGTGAGCCGCAGGTAGAGTGTCACCGGGTCATCATCACAAATCACAGTGAGGAGGCGGTAACCTTCACTTCTATTGTTGCAATACCAATCTACGGGAGAAGCGCTGACAATCTTAGGGATCATCGTCATGTAACCAGTTTGTTACACCGTATGGAGGTATTTGAAAAGGGTGTGTCAGTAACCCCTACACTTTCCTTTGATGAGAGAGGTCATCAGAAGAACCACCATACCTATTATGTATGTGGCGTGCAGGGAGACGGAGAGGCACCGGAAAGCTTTTATCCTACGGTAGCAGAATTTGTAGGTGAGGGAGGTTCCTTTGACGCACCGAAAAGTGTGTATGAAAATCTGACCGGCTGTAAGGCAGGAGAAACGCGGGAAGGAGAAGAGGCGGCGTGTGGTCTTCGGTTCAAGGAGATTACGTTGCAACCATGTGAAGCTGTGGAGTATCTGCTTTTCGCAGGAGTGTGTGAAGAAAAGGAGCAGATAAGCCTTGTGCTTTCGGATTTGGGGAGTAGGGAAAGCATGCAGAAAGCTTATGAAGAGACCTGTACTTTCTGGCAGGAGAAGGTCAATATCCGGGTACATACCGGAGATGAGAAATTTGATCACTTTATGAGATGGGTAGCATTTCAACCTATTTTGCGCAGAATCTACGGGTGTTCCTTCCTGCCACACCACGACTACGGAAAGGGTGGTAGAGGCTATCGTGATCTGTGGCAGGACTGTCTGGCGCTGTTGCTCTTAAGTCCGGAGAATGTTAGGGAGCTTCTGTATTCAAATTTCGGTGGTGTACGTATGGATGGAACCAACGCCACTATCATCGGAGAAAAGCCGGGAGAATTTGTGGCAGATCGAAATAATATCTGTAGAGTCTGGATGGATCATGGATTGTGGCCTCTGCTTACGACAGCACAGTACATTCATCAGACAGGAGATGTGAAGTTCCTCCTTAGGGAGAATACATATTTTAAAGATAAACAGGCCTGTCGAGGTACTGCCGTGGATGAGTTGTTTAACGCTTCTGAAGAGCCGGTGCAGAGAACGGAAGCCGGGGAGATTTACCGGGGAACTATTTTAGAACACCTGCTGGTGCAGCTGATTACTGTGTTCTATGAAGTGGGTGAACATAATCATATGAGACTGCGTGGTGCAGATTGGAACGACGCATTGGATATGGCTTGGGAGCGTGGCGAAAGTGTGGCATTTACCGCAGCCTATGCAGGGAACTTTGAAATCCTGGCACAGTTGATAGAGGCTTTGGAGACCGCGGGAATCAGTCATGTAGAGCTTGCGGAGGAAATGCTTCCTCTCTTTGTGGATAACGTTGTACTTTATGAGGATATTCGTGGAAAAGTGAAGCTGTTGCAGGATTATACGGAAAACTGCAAACATACCATTACAGGCAGAAAGGTATCCATGTCGCTGGTAGAGCTGAAAAGAAGTCTTCGCAGTAAGGGCAGTTGGATAAAAGACCACATCCGTAAAACAGAGCTGCTTACAGTGGAAGAGAATCAATGGTTTAACAGCTATTATGACAATAATGGCAGGGCAGTGGAAGGATTGCATGGTGAAAACGTACGGATGATGCTTACGGGACAGGTATTTACCATTATGTCCGGCACTGCCACAGAAGAGCAGATTCCGGAAATCTGTAAGAGTGCGGATAAGTATTTGTATGAGGCAAAAAAGGGCGGTTACAAGCTAAATACCGATTTTAAGGAATTGAAAACCGACCTTGGAAGAATGTTTGGCTTTGCTTATGGTCACAAAGAAAATGGTGCGGTGTTCTCCCATATGACCACCATGTATGGTAACGCTCTTTATCAGAGAGGCTTTGCAGAGGAAGGCTACAAAGCGTTGAATACCTTGTATCAGTGCGCATCAGACTTTGAGATTTCACGCATTTACCCGGGTATCCCGGAGTATTTTGATGGGAAGGGACGAGGACTATACCACTATCTTACCGGAGCGGCCAGCTGGTATCTGCTAACCATTGTACAGGAGGTGTTCGGTATCAAGGGACACTTAGGAGCAATGGTACTGGAGCCAAGACTGTTAAGAGAGCAGTTCGACGAAAAGGGAGAAGCATCTATAAGCCTTGGTTTTGGCGGAAAGCGATTTGAGGTGACTTACCGGAATCCTGAGAACAAGGACTTTGGACAATATAAGATTTCGGGAGTTACAGTAAACGGACAGCCAGCTTCTTGTCAGGGACATGAGATTTTATCGATAGAGCAGATTGCAGCATTGGATGACCGGAGGGTACAGGAAATCTGCGTAACATTATCATAAAGGAGAGGAAACATGAACACCACATTTACTATAAATGAATATGAAAAACAGGACACTTTTGCGGGATTTTTGCCGGGCTTATCCGGCATTCACGGTATCCCTATCTGGTGCTATTACGTAAACAGAGGACAGTGCATTTCCTCCTTTGGTGTGGAGGATAAGGACCATGCTATTATGGAGTTTTTCCCGGCGCACCAGTCCTATCGTGAGACGCCCCTTGCCGGCTTTCGGACATTTGTAAAGCTGGACGGCAAGGTATCGGAGCTTTTCACAGGGGAAGAAACTGTGAAAAAAATGCATATTCACATGAATGGTCTTTCTATCGAAGAAGAGAATACTGCTCTCGGTTTACATACAAGAGTGGATTATATTACTCTGCCTGACGAGCGCACGGGTGCACTTGTGCGAAAAGTGACGATTGACAATATCAGCGAAAATGGAATGCATATGGAGCTTTTGGATGGAATGCCGGTAGTGATTCCCTATGGCATCAGTCTGGGAAGCGTAAAGGATATGGGACACACCTCCATGGCCTGGATGCAGGTGGAGGATGTGGAGAAAGGAGTACCTTTCTTCCGTGCCAGAGCCAGTATGGCAGATACTGCTACCGTTAATGTGATTACCGGAGGTAATTATGGTGTGGCAGTGGATGCTTTTGGGGAGAGATGTAAGGTCATTGCAGACCCCAAACTGGTATTTTTCTATGACGATTCCTTCTGTAAGCCCATTGGCTTTGAAAAGCATTCTCTGGAGAGCCTTTTGGGAGCAACTCAGGTAGTGGTAAATCAGTATCCTTGCCTGTTCTTTGGAAAGGAAGCGAATCTTAAGGTAGGAGAAAGTCTTGTGTTATATGAAGTGATTGGTCAGGTATCCGGTAAGGAGAAGCTGGACAGATTCTTGGAGAAGGAGTTAAGTGCAGCATACTTTGAAGAAAAATTTACTTGTGCAGCGCAGCTTCCTATGGAATTGACAGACGGTATGGATACTCATACCGGTAATCCCGACTTTGATGCCTACTGCAGATATACCTACATGGACAATATTCTACGCGGAGGTTATCCCATTACACTGCCCGGTGGCAAGATTTTCTACGTATATTCCCGAAAGCATGGTGACTTGGAGCGTGATTATAACTATTTCCGCATGCTTCCGGAATTTTACTCTCAGGGTAACGGCAATTTCCGTGATGTGAACCAGAATCGTCGCTGCGATACCTTCTTCTGCCCTTATGTGGATAAGGAAAACATTGTGATGTTTTATAGTCTGATTCAGCTGG
>JAFTXD010000059.1 GCA_017461775.1 Lachnospiraceae bacterium | reverse complement strand
GGGAATCGCACCCTGCCCCGAAGAATTTCTTTCATTAGGAATATATGCTATATTTTATTTTTTGTCAACATTTTTAATCTTCATTGTCAAAGAAATTCTCTTCTTTGCCACGTCACAGTCCAGAACCTGTACCTCTACAATATCCCCAACACTAACTGCTTCCAGCGGATGCTTGATAAATTTCTCCGTAATCTGGGAAATATGAACCAGACCGTCCTGATGCACACCGATATCCACAAAGACACCAAAGTCGATGACATTACGAACCGTTCCCTTCAAAATCATGCCCGGCTTTAAGTCTTTCATATCCAGAACGTCACTGCGAAGAATGGGCTTGGGCATATCATCACGAGGGTCTCTTGCTGGCTTTTCCAGCTCCTTTAAAATATCCGTCAGGGTGATTTCACCGATACCAAGCTCTTCTGCCACCAGCTTTTTATTCTTGATACGCTTCTCTAAGCTGCTGACACTGATTTCGTTTACGGTTTCTTTTATATTCTTTGTCTTGGTCTCTTCCTCAAAGCTGACACCGCCCATAGCTGCTGCCAAAGCCTTCCCCATGGCGGTACTGGTATTACGCACCTGTACCTGCTTCTTCTGAGGCTTCTGGGGCTTTTTCTCCGCAGGAGCCTTCTTCGCTGTAGCCTTCTCTGCCGCGGCCTTTTTCTGGGCTGCCTTCACATCCTCCATGGTAAGTCCCAGCTTGTCCAGAAGTTTCAAGGTGGCTTCATAGCTCTCCGGATGTACACTGGTGGCATCCAGAGGATTATCTCCGTCTGTAATGCGCATAAAGCCTGCACACTGCTCAAATGCCTTAGGACCAAGCTTGGCCACCTTTAACAGCTGCTTACGGTTGGTAAATCTGCCGTTGGCCTCACGGTACTCCACAATGTTCTTGGCAATGGTCTTATTGATACCGGAAATATATTCAAGGAGGGATGCGGATGCCGTATTTAAGTCCACACCAACCTTATTTACACTGTCTTCTACCACGCCATTCAAAGCTTCACTGAGCTTTTTCTGGTTCATATCATGCTGATACTGTCCTACACCGATGGACTTCGGGTCAATCTTTACCAGCTCTGCTAACGGATCCTGAAGTCTGCGGGCGATGGATGCCGCACTACGCTGTCCCACATCAAAGTTAGGGAACTCCTCGGTAGCCAGCTTACTTGCGGAATATACGGATGCTCCGGCTTCATTTACAATTACATACTGTACCGGCTTGTCCAGCTCCTTTAACAGCTCCACAATCACCTGCTCCGACTCTCTGGAAGCGGTACCGTTTCCTACGGAAATCAGGTCAATATTGTACTTGCTAATCAAACGCTTTAATTCCTTCTTGGCCTCTTCCACCTTATTCTGCGGCGCGGTAGGGTAAATCACCTTGGTATCCAATACCTTACCGGTAGCATCTACTACTGCCAGCTTACAACCGGTACGGAACGCCGGGTCCCAGCCAAGCACTACCTTACCTGCGATGGGTGGCTGTAACAGAAGCTGTTCTAAATTCTTACCGAATACATTGATGGCGCCATCCTCCGCCTTCTCCGTCAGATCATTGCGAATTTCTCTCTCAATGGCAGGAGCAATCAGTCTCTCATAGCTGTCCTGCACCACATCCTTCAGAACAGGTGTGGTATATTCGTTCTCAGAGGTAAGCGTTTTGGTCTCCAGATAGCGGATAATGCGCTCTACGGGAGCATTTACCTTCACGGTAAGTACCTTCTCCGCCTCACCACGGTTTAATGCAAGGACACGGTGTCCCGCAATCTTCTTCACCGCTTCTTCAAACTGATAGTACATCTCGTATACGCTCTGCGCCTTCTCATCCTTTGCTACAGAGGTAATCACACCCTCCTCCATGGTGGCGTTACGGATGTATAAACGATGCTCTGCCGCATCGGAAATGCTCTCTGCAATAATATCCTTTGCACCTTGAATAGCATCCTGAGCAGTTGCCACTTCCTTTTCAGCAGACACATATTTTGCCGCCTCTTCCTCCAAGGGCGCCGCTGCATTTTGCTCTAAAATATACTGTGCCAAAGGCTCTAAGCCCTTTTCCTTGGCAATACTTGCTCTGGTCTTTCTCTTTGGTCTGTAGGGACGGTATAAATCCTCAACCACTACCAGGGTCTGGGCTGCCAGAATCTTCTCTTTTAATTCTTCTGTCAGCTGTCCCTGCTCCTCGATGCTCTTCAGCACCTGCTCCTTTTTATCCTCCAGATTACGCAGATAGGTCAGTCTCTCGTGCAGCTCACGAAGCTGCTCATCATTTAAGGAACCGGTCACTTCCTTACGATAACGGGAAATGAAAGGGATGGTGTTCCCCTCATCAATCAGCTTCACCGCAGCCTCTACCTGCCACTTCTCTACCTTTAATTCTTCTTTGATTTGTAAAATAATATCCATTCATGGCCTCCCACATTTTGAAACTCTAAAGACTATTATAAGTCATAGGAATAATTGATTTCAAGTCAAAATAGTGTTATTATACTTCCTATGAAAGGAGTTTCTCAAATATGGACTATCAATCACAACCAAAAAAGAATGCCTTTTCTACAGCAGCTCTGCTGATGGGTATTCTTTCTCTTATTTCCTTATGTACTATTATCGGCCCATTGGTTTTTGGCTCTCTGGGCATCATCTTTGCAGTTCTTGCCCACAGGCAGAATCAAAAAATGGGTGCGGAAACCATCATTGGCATCGTTACCTCCGCCATTGGCTGCGGCCTCTCCGTTCTGCTCCTTGTCGTTTCCTTGGTAGCCGGTATAACCATGCTTGCTGACCCCACATATAGGGAGGAGCTGAACAAAATGACCGAAGAAGTGTATGGCTATTCCTTCGATGAATTAATGGAAGAGACCTACGGCTATACCCTCGATGAAATGCTGGAGGAGATGAATTATGAATAAATATCGTAGTAGTGCGCAGTTAAAAGCAATGGCTAAGGACAAACTGGATGGCAAGTACTCCACCGTCATTCTGGCTGTTGCCATCATAAACATTATCCAGTTTCTGGTTAACACCATGAGTACTCCTTCCAGCCTGTTTTCTGTCATAATGATGCTTGTCACCTCGGCAGTAATCTCTACATTCTTAGGGGTATTCCAGACGGGGCTGAGTTTTCTCTTTTTAAATATTGCCTGTGATGCCCCCTACTCTACCGCAGACATCTATTATGGCTTCCGAAACAAACCGAACCGATCACTGGCAGTATCCGCTGCCATCGTTCTGGCAAATCTGGTTCCGCTTCTGCCCTATCAGATTTTCATGCTGCTGTACATGAACACACAGGAAACCATCTGGTTTATTTTCACCATGCTTTTCCTGGCTGTAGGACTGGTGATTTATGTTCCATTAAGTCTGGCACTTTCCCAGAGCTATTTTCTTTTGCTGGATTTCCCGGACTACGGTGCAAAGCAAATTTTACAGACCAGCTGCAAAATCATGAAGGGACATATGGGACGCTTATTCTACATCGAAGCAAGCTTTTTACCCTTACAGCTTCTGGCTTCCCTTTCCTTCGGAATTGGTCTTTTATGGGTAATGCCCTATATGCATATGACTTATACTTTGTTTTTCTTAGATATTATGAATCCACAGAGATGAGATTCGCTAAGCATATCTCATCTCTGATTAGCGGCCGGAAAATGTTCATTCGTGCAAGCACGATGCCCACTTTCCTCGTCGCCATAACAGAAAAAGGACTCCGAGTAACCTCGAAGTCCTTTTTCGCGACTATTCAGAGTCCATTCGCAAAATCGCTGCTTCAGCAGCTTTCCTTTTGCGAATGTCTGGCTTCTCGCCATATAGATTTATGAGAACATCCTTCTGCAAGCAAGCTTGCACAGTATGTATCTCATAAATCTACATGACTCTGAATAGTCACACACACTCACAATAATTTATTCTGGTAGAAGATTCTTATAAACGTAACCCCAAGAGGTTTTCCATTTACAATAGTTAGTATAATCTAACTTTCATTAGTTGTCAATTACTTTTTTTAATAAAATTTTCCTCTAATTCATTCAGATTCTCATCCGAATGTTCTATCTCCCTGGCATAGCGGTAGGACAACTCCACATAATCCTCCATGGTCAGCTCCTTTCCGGCCGCAATCCATCTCGCAAGAAACAGTTCCCGGATAAAGCGCACCGATTCCACACACAGTGCTCCCTTACTATATATCCAGTCATCGTACACCGCACCGCAAAAATAGGTATACAAGAAGAAAAACAACAGCTGCTTTGTCACGTTTTCATATTCTGCGGCTCTAACACGGTCTGCCTCCAGATATTCTTCAAAGGTGGCACGATGCTCTCCATACGCCTCTTCTCCACCACTGTACAAAAGCTCTTCTATCTGAGAGAGCACCTCATCCCACTCCGGCCTCAGCCTCTCCAAGCCCCTTATCAGCTTAAAAAGCTCCTGCTTCTGTGAAAAGCTCTCTGCCTCTTCCATCTCATTCCATGAGCGCCCCCGAAAATCCGCTATCACTTCCTCTATGCGGAAATACTCTCCTTCTTCCACGCACCTCTGCATTTCCTCACAAAGGGAAAGCACCATCGTCATATAGCTTTCCCCAGCAAAGTCCGCCTCCCAAAGTCGTTCCAAGCACAGCTTTCTGGCCTCCACCAGCTGGGTATAGAGCATGATGTCAAAATCCTCAAAATCGTCCAAGTCCTCTTCTTCCTCATCCTCGTACTCTAAAAGAGGAACCTCTCTCTGCCAGGTTAGCAGCATCCTTGCCGCTATAGGACAGGATAAGGAAATGGACCATTCTCTGACGCCCTCATATTCCTCCACATGCCTTGGATAAAGCCTGCAGGTATCGCACAGTGCCTCCGGGCCCAGTTCACTGTAGATATCGCACAAATCCGCTTCGTTTAGGAATGCACAGCGTCTGTCATACTGGTAAAAACAGCCCTCCATCCAATCAATGGAATTCCGAAGCCTGTTTCCAAAGCTACCCTCTACCTCCCCATATTTCTCCAGAGAATCCTCATCAATCACAATCTGCCAACCTGCACAGCAGGTATCCGGGCACGCCCCTGCCACACAGGAAAAATCATCAAAATATACCGGTTTACAATACTGCATCTCATCCTCCTTAAAAAGGTGCTGCCTTGAAGTTTTAAGAAGGGCTCCGCGAAAGATGATATGTCTTATAAAGACGCGTTCTCACTCCTTGAAAAACGTAGCGGTACTAGGCTCGAAAAAACCTCGCCAAGTGCCGGCGTTTTTCAAGGATCTTCATAAGACATATCATCCTTCACAGAACCCTTCTCAAAACTTCAAGGCAGTATATAAGGTATATAAGCTACCCAATTCTTAGTTCTCAGTATCCTTCTTCGATAAGTTAATCCACTTCAAATATCCGTTGATAAAGGTATCCAGCCCGCCGTCCAGTACTGCGTCCACGTTACCGCTTTCCACGTCGGTACGATGGTCCTTTACCATAGTATAGGGCTGCAATACGTAAGAGCGAATCTGGTTGCCCCAGCCGATATCCTTTACTTCGCCGCGGATGTCGGAGAGCTTCTCCACATTGGCCTCCTGCTTTAGCAAAAACAGCTTGGCACGGAGCATCTGCATGGCCTTATCCTTGTTCTGGAACTGGCTTCTCTCATTCTGGCACTGTACCACCGTTCCCGTAGGAATATGGGTAATACGGATGGCAGAAGAGGTCTTGTTGATATGCTGACCACCGGCACCACTACTTCGGTAGGTGTCAATGCGCAGGTCCTTCTCATCGATTTCCACATCCAGATCCTCTTCAATCTCCGGCATAACATCCAGTGACACAAAGGAGGTCTGGCGCTTTCCCTGGGCATTAAAAGGGGAAATACGCACAAGCCTGTGCACGCCCTTTTCGGACTTTAAATATCCATAGGCATTGATACCGTTTACCTGGAAGGTTACGGACTTGATGCCAGCTTCATCGCCGTCCAGATAATCCAGTACCTCCATGGTAAAGCCCTTCCGCTCCGCCCAGCGGCTATACATACGGTATAACATGCTGCACCAGTCGCAGCTCTCCGTACCGCCCGCTCCCGCGTTCAGCTTCAAAATTGCGTTGGATTTATCATATTCACCGGATAACAGGGTCCCGATACGTAGGGCGTCAAATTCTGCCTTAAACTCCTCCAGCTCAGCCTGTATTTCCGGAATCAGGGATGCATCCTCTTCCTCATAACCCATCTGGATTAAGGTCAGGATATCCTCATACTGGGTCTCTAATTTATCATAGATTCCCACCGTATCCTTTAAATTCTTTAATTCCTTAATCTGTTTATTTGCGAAATCCGGATTGTCCCAAAAGTTGGGGGCCTCCATCTCCCGCTCCATTTCTTCGATTCTCTTTGCCTTATTTTCAAGGTCAAAGTGAATCCCTCACTTCCGCCAAAGGTGTCTCGTAGGTCAGAAGCTCTGTCTTCATCTGATCCAATTCAACCATTAACGTCACCTTCTTTCTATTTTCTGCCGCAGCAGTTCTTATACTTTAATCCACTTCCACAAGGACATGGATCGTTTGGATATACCTTGTTTTCAATACGCTTTACAGGAGCCTTCTGTAAGGATTCATCCTTGTTGGTGCCGGTCACCTTGGCTACCTGCTCACGCTCTACCTTCTGCTCAATCTTTACGTGGAACAGAAGGCGCACGGTCTCTTCCTTGATGTTCTGGGTCATTTCATCGAACATCTCGTAGCCGTTCATCTTATATTCTACAATCGGGTCTCTCTGACCATAGGCCTGGAGACCGATTCCCTGACGAAGCTGCTCCATATCGTCAATATGAGCCATCCACTTACGGTCGATAACCTTTAACAAGAATACTCGCTCAATCTCACGCATGGTCTCAGAATTGGGGAATTCCGCTTCCTTGCTTTCGTACAGCTTCACTGCCTCTTCCTTTAACTGCTGCTTTAAGCTGTTTTTCTTATTCTTCTTCACACGCTCCGGAGAAAGTGGTGCTACAGGAACGGTAGGAAGAAGCAGATTATTTAACTCTGCATAATTCCATTCTTCACTGTCCACATCCTCGTTGATACTCATATCCACGCAGTTTTCTACAATATCGGTTACCATCTTAAGGATGACATCACGCATACTCTCACCGTTGAGTACACGAAGTCTTTCATCGTAAATAATCTCACGCTGCTCACTCATGACACGGTCATACTCTAAGAGGTTCTTTCGGATACCGAAGTTGTTATTCTCAATCTTCTTCTGTGCGGACTCGATAGCACCGGTCAGCGCAGAATGCTCGATTTCCTGATCCTCGGAGATACCCATACTGTTAAATACACCGATAAGCTTCTCAGAACCAAACAGACGCATCAAATCATCCTCTAAAGAGATGAAGAACTTGGACTCACCCGGGTCACCCTGACGACCGCTTCGACCACGAAGCTGATTGTCAATACGTCTGGACTCATGACGCTCCGTACCGATAATCTTAAGTCCTCCGGCTGCTCTGGCCTCTTCATCCAGCTTAATATCTGTACCACGGCCTGCCATATTGGTGGCGATGGTAACTGCACCGTGCATACCTGCATTTGCTACGATTTCCGCTTCCAGCTCGTGGAACTTTGCATTCAATACCTTGTGCTGGATTCCCTTCTTGGTAAGAAGTCTGGAAAGCTCTTCACTGGCATCAATGGTAATGGTACCAACCAGTACCGGCTGTCCCTTCTTGTGAGCCTCTTCTACCGCATTGACAATAGCATTCAGCTTACCTCTTCTGGTCTTATATACCGCATCCTGATGGTCAATACGGGCTACCGGCTTGTTGGTGGGAACCTCCACAACGTCCATGCCGTAAATCTCACGGAACTCGTTCTCCTCTGTCAGCGCAGTACCGGTCATACCGCACTTCTTGGTAAATAAATTAAAGAAATTCTGGAAGGTAATGGATGCAAGGGTCTTACTTTCTCTCTTTACCTTTACATGCTCCTTCGCCTCAATCGCCTGATGCAAACCATCTGAATAACGGCGTCCCGGCATAATACGTCCGGTAAATTCATCAACGATAACTACCTGGTCATCCTTCACCACATAATCCTGGTCTCTGAACATCAGGTTGTGGGCACGGAGAGCAAGAATGATAATATGCTGAATCTCGGAGTTCTCCGGGTCCGCATAGTTCTCTAAGTGGAAGAACTTCTCCACCTTCTCCACACCGGCAGCGGTAAGATTAATCATCTTATCCTTCTCATTGACGATAAAGTCACCGGTCTCTTCCTGCTCAATACCAAGAATGGCATCCATCTTGCTGAGATGCTCCATATCCTTACCACGGTGCATCTGACGTGCCAGATGGTCACACATCTCATATAATGCGGTGGATTTACCACTTTGACCGGAAATAATCAGCGGTGTTCTGGCCTCGTCAACAAGTACGGAGTCCACCTCATCAATGATGGCAAAGTTCAGGCCACGGAGCACCAGCTGCTCCTTATAAATAACCATATTATCTCTCAAATAATCAAAGCCCAGCTCGTTATTGGTTACATAGGTAATATCACACTGATATGCCGCCCTTCTCTCATCCTGGGTAAGTCCGTTTAATACACAGCCCACCTTCAGACCAAGGAACTGATGCACGGCGCCCATCCACTCCGCATCTCGCTTTGCCAGATAGTCGTTTACCGTTACAACATGTACACCCTTTCCGGTAAGCGCATTTAAATACGCCGGAAGAAGACAGGTCTGGGTCTTACCTTCACCGGTCTTCATTTCTGCAATACGACCCTGGTGAAGAATTACACCACCCATGAGCTGTACCCGATAATGCTCTGTATTCAGTACACGTCTTGCCGCCTCACGCACTACCGCATAAGCTTCCACTAAAATATCATCCAGCGTTTCACCCTCTGCCAGACGTGCTTTAAAAATCTCCGTTTTTCCACGAAGCTGCTCATCGCTAAGCTCCATCATCTCCGGTCTCAGCGCCTCGATTTTATCTACTATGGGAATAATTCTTTTTAATTCTCTTTCGCTGTGAGTACCGAAAATTTTGTCAAATAACTTCATACTACTTAATCTCCATTTCCTATGGCTGGGTTTCACTGCACATTTTGCACAGCCTATCGGTTATTTTAGCAGATTTTGCCCTACTATTCAACCTAATTACCTTTTGCATTCCTAAACAAATTGTAAACAAACTGTTAAGTTTGACAAGGCGGACAAAAGTACTTATAATTGTATTATTACATTTTATTAATGAGGTGATGCTCGTGAAGAGAATCTCAACGATGCAGCTGAGACCCGGCATGCGTGTTGAAGAGGATGTAATGAATCTGGACCACCAGTTAATCATAAGAAAAGGAACCGTACTCACGGACGCAATTATTACCAAGCTGAATTTGTACGGCATACTGGCGATTTATGTCGATGAGCACTTTAAAGGGGCTCCGGAGAAAATTCCTACACAATCCTACTATGAACGCGTACGCAAAAGCAGCGAATTTAAAAAATTTAAAGAAGAATATGACGCGGAGGTTGACTCCTTTAAAAGTCATCTGAACAATGTGGTAGAGCGTAATGCCACCATCGATGTGAAGGAAATGCTGGAGGTGCCCTTGAAGCTCATTTTAGAGGCAAAGGGAAGAGTTGGTGTCTTGGATATGCTGAGTAATATGCGAGAATACGATGATTCCACCTTTAACCATTGCCTGAACGTGGCACTGATTTGTAATGTTTTTGCCACTTGGCTGAAAATGGATGAAAAGGAAGTGGAAATGGCCACAGCCTGCGGTCTCTTCCATGATATTGGTAAGCTGCTGATTCCCAAGGAAATCATTACCAAGCCCGGCGCACTCACAGATGAGGAATATACGATAATCAAGCGCCATCCGGAGGAAGGCTATCGTCTTCTGTTCAACAACCATGTGGACAAGCACATCTGTAATGCCGCCCTGATGCACCATGAGCGTTGTGACGGCATGGGATATCCCCTTCGCCTAAAGGACAAGCAGATTGATGGCTACGCCAAAATGGTTGCCATTGCCGATGTGTACGATGCCATGACCTCTGCCAGAGTATATCGTGGTCCCTTATGTCCTTTCAAGGTAATCGAGATTTTTGAATCCGAAGGACTGCAACGATATGATGTTAACTTTGTCCTCACTTTCTTAGAGAACATCTGTAACACCTATATCCAGAACAGATGCCGCTTAAGCGACGGCAGGGAAGGACAGATTATTTTCCTTAACAAATATTCGCTCTCCCGCCCGGTAATCCAGTGCGGTGACGAATATGTGGATTTATCCAAGGAGCCTAATTCTCTCTTTATCGAAAGCTTACTATAACGTTGAAGGATTTGACTTACCATGAAAAACATCTACGTAAATTATAAAGAAAAAGAGCCTTGCTTTTCCTCGATTAGCGAGGCTTTCTCCTATATTTCGGAAGGGTATAATGCCCCGGAAGCCACTTACCCGGCTGAAAACGAGCAGCTGGAGGAAGTGAACCTTTATATCGCCCCCGGTATTTATCGTGAGAAAGTGGCACTGAAAAAACCCTATGTAAATATCATCGGTGAAGATGCTGCCTCCACCATACTGGTCTATGGAGATTACGCATTTGACACCATGCCGGATGGCTCTAACCGCGGTACCTTCCGCACTGCCACCTGCCGCATTGAAACCCACGATGTAACGGTAAGAAACATTACGATTCAGAACGATGCCGGCTATGGACATACTGTAGGCCAAGCTATCGCCCTTTATGTGGATGGCGACCGTAACAGCTTTTATGATTGCCGTTTTATCGGAAGTCAGGACACCTTATTTACCGCTCCTCTCCCCCGTAAGGAGGCACAACCCGGTGGCTTTATCGGTCCGGGCCAGCACAAGCCCCGCACCATGGGACGTCAATATTATAAAAAATGCTTTATTCAGGGTGATGTGGACTTTATCTTTGGCGGAGCCTGTTGCTATTTCCAGGAATGTACTCTTTATTCCAAATTCCCGGAAAAGCGTCCCCCGGAGGCAGGTGATGTATCCATCTTTGGTTATGTGACAGCAGCTTCCACCTTTGAAGAGGAGCCCTACGGTTATGTGTTTGAGAGCTGCGAGCTTACCAGCAACTGTCCGGAAAACAGCATCTGTCTTGGCCGTCCCTGGAGAGAATACGCAAAAACCGTATTCCTTAATTGCAGGCTTGGCGCTCACATTCTTAAGGAAGGCTGGGATGACTGGGGAAAAAACCACAGCCACTTCTACTACGCCGAATATAACTCCACCGGCGAAGGTGCAAGCCCCGCCACCCGCGCAGACTACTCTCACCAGCTTACGGATGAGGAAGCTGCGCACTACACCAAGGAAAAAGTTTTACAGGGCTGGATGCCTGTATAATTACAAGGCCGCTACATTTGAGTGGCCTTGTTCTATGTCCTTATTCTTATGCAACAGCATTTGCATTTATTTGCTCAATCACTTTGCGAATCCCTTGCCAAACGTTCATATAGGTAAATACATCTACTATAATAATTTTTACTACTTTCTCTTCCATGGTAAACTCCTTTTTGCAAGGAATATATCACCAATTTTATTTCTTGACTATCTTTTTTACAACACGGTCAAAATCTGATTCAATCGGCTGAGTCTTATTAAAAATTTCGTATTCCGCATAAGCCTTTTCCACCGCCTGCTTATGCGTGATTTTTCCATTATCCTTTAAAATATCGTATCTACGGAATTCTAAAAAAGCATTAATACTATCTGCAAATTCTTGCATAGTAAACACGTTTTCGCGCTCAATTAAATCCTCAATATAATCAAAATATCCTGTTACTGCTCGTTCTAACTGCCTGATTTCTTTTTCAGTCAAATAGTTTTTCGCTATAGGTGTATCTGATTTAAGAATACGCCCATCGGGTGCATTCTTCCACGTAGTCAATCCCATGTGCTCTTTCGTATGATCTGCAAACTCGTATACGATTTCTGCCGCTGTTTTTCCTGTTATGGCATAGTGAAATTTATTCTGCACAGTTGCATAGAATCGATAAGTAATTTCAGAATCTTTACTGTAATCAATACTACATTCTGCAAAAATATCTGTAATCTGCTGCCATATTCTGCGTTCGCTCGCACGAATAGAACGAACTCTCTCAAGCAACTCACGAAAATAATCTTTTCCAAAAGTCGTTCTCGCAAGTTTTAACCGCTCATCATCCATGACAAAACCTTTTATCATGTATTCTTTTAGGATATTTGTCGCCCAAATACGAAACTGTGTTGCCTGCATTGAGTTAACACGATATCCCACGGAAATGATAGCGTCTAAATTATAGTAATTCGTTGGTGAACTTTGAGTTTTTCCCGGAATTGCACCATGTGGAGTGGTTATTTCCATTTTGGAAACAACCACTTCTTCCTTTAATTCTCCTTGTTCAAAAATTTTTTTTAGATGTTTACTAATTGCCGGAGTTTGTACACCAAACAACTCTGCCATCGCCTTTTGAGTAATCCATATGGACTCTTCTTTTATAAGTGCATTAACCGCTACCGAATCGTCCTCTGTACGATACAACACCATTTCCATTTGTCTTGTAATATCTTTTCTCATAAAATTCCTCATGTTGAATGATTGTCTTATCCATAATATTTCTGCATAAAAAATCCATTCACGTCTTCTTAAATCATTCATATCTTTTCAACATATCAATATAATCAACTTATCATATTTCAATGATACAATCAATCATTTTAATTATGTCATTTTTGCATTTTTGACATAATTGAATCAAAATGAATATATAATACATTTATATAAAAATCCCCTTCCCGGCACACACCGGAAAGAGGCCTCTAACAGCTATGGGCACAGAAAAAGGCGCCGCAAATGCAGCGCCTTTCATAATCATATATACATCCTATGCCTCATCATACAGCTTCTGGATAAATTCCTTACACTGGATATTATTCTCCGGTGTGGTATCCTCCAAGGTTGCGTGGATGTATGGTTTTCTGGTCTTCATGAACTTGATGAGGGAGGTGTAATCCATCCGGCCAAGTCCGGCACCTACGGAAATCATCTTACCATCCTCTACCTTGAAGTCCTTGATGTGAACCATTGCTACATCTTCGCCGAGGAGCTCGATGGCTTCATCCACAATAGCCACCTGATCCTGATAATTACTGATATCCAAGAGATTTACCGGGTCTAAGATAATCTGCAGGTTCGGAGAATTAATGGCATCCAGCACCTGACGAGCACGCTTCGGATTGCATACGATATGCTTCCAAACCGGCTCAATGGCAAGTACAACGCCCATCTTCTCTGCATATTCCACGATAGGTCTCAGATTCTTGATAAAAAGCTGTAAGGACTCCTCATTGTGGCACTCCGGTACATGGGTATAGGTCTCGTTCGGACATCCGGTTTCTGTTCCCACTACGCCACAGCCCAGCCAAGAAGCAAAACGGATATGTGCCATATAACGATGCATGGTCTTTTTCAGCTGCTCCTCATTGGGATCTGCCAGATTGAGATAGCATCCCAATACTGCAATATGTACATTATTCTTTGCAAATACATCCTTCACGTACATTGCAAGTCCCGGAGTCATAGCTTCGTCGGTGGTCGGGAATTCATCAATCACCTTCCCCAGCGCCAAATGTCCGCACTTGAAGCCTAAATTCTTCACATCCTCAATTCTACCCTCTAAAGGTAATTTCTTCGTGTCATGTAATCTGATACCTAACTGCATAGTTTCCTCCTACCTATCGAATTAACTCATCCACCCCGCTAATCTCATAAGCCTCACCGTCCTGACCGGTAATGGTGACATTGTCCAAAGTCAGCTTGGTTACATTCTTCACCACACAGCCACGCTTGCTGCTCTTCTCCACGCCCTCGGACATGGCAGGAACATCAAATTTGGGGTTTTCTGCATAGCTGATAGAAATGTTCTTCATGACAATTTCTTCAATCTTCTGCTCCGGAAGACCTTCCATATAGGCGGCTGCCACATGGCAATTAGTACAGTTTAGATTCTCAAAAATCATCTTCTTTACCACCGGTGTCTTATCGTCCACCGGATATGGCTCTCTGGACTGCACGTACTTGGTCTTTCCATCCGGGTCACAAAAATAGAAGGCATTCACTACCAATGGGGTCATTACATGATCTAAGGTCAGATTGCGGAATATGATATTACTTAAGATGGCATCCTTACCGCGACCACGTCTGGTCTTGATACGCAGACCTCTGTCGGTATTGCGGAAGAAGCAATCCTCTACCGTTAAGTTTACCACACCTCCGGCAATTTCACTACCTAAAGTTACCGCGCCGTGACCATTTTCCATGAGACACTGACGAATCATTACATTTTCGGTAGGGCGTTTGAACTTCTTACCCATATAAATCTTACCGGATTTCACGGCGATACAGTCATCTCCCAAGGAGAAGCGTACACCGATAATATCAATATTCTTGCAGCTTTCCGGATCAAGACCGTCGGTATTTGGGGAATCCGCCGGATTTTCCACCACTACATTCACAAATTTCAAATCATCACTAAAGAATGGATGTAAGGTCCAGGAAGGAGAATTACAGAACTTCACGCCCTGCAAGGTCACATTCTTACAATGACTGATAAAGAACAGTCTGGGACGGAATGCAATGCGCATTACCTTGGGATTATTCCACCAGTTTTCCTTAGAGGCATTACCGTTGATGGTACCTTCCCCGTAAATCACCACGTCCTCTGCATTTAAGCCGCAGATAATACCCGCAAACATAGGAAGAGGATTTCCCTCCCAGGTGCCCAGATAATACTCATCGGTCTCATCATAGCTCTGGATGGTGCCCGGGAACTGGGCAAAATGCGTTCTCTCCGTATCCGCCTTCAGCTCTGCACCCTTGGCCAGCTCCAAGCGAAGATGACTCTTTAAAAACAGGGAGGTAATCTTATAGGTTCCCTCCGGAATCAGCACGCGGCCAGCCTCGGGACAAGCCATAATAGCCGCCTGAATAAAGTGGGTATCGTCCTGTACGCCGTCTCCCTTTGCACCAAATTTCTTTACATTTAAGGTTACAAACTCATAATCGGTCTTAAAGGATACCTGTCCAACCTTTTCTCCCTCTGCGTACACCTCTACCAGCTGCTTGGCATCCGGCTCCAGTCCGTAGATGGTAGTAATGGTGGTATCCGTATCCTTCTTATACTCGCCATTTACATAAATCTGATAGCTGCGGGTGGCAAAATAACGTCCACCATCCTTGATTTCAATACTTGCACTTCTGGCAGTATGCAGTAAACAAATGATATCCATTACTCTTCCTCCTGCACATTTACATACTTCATATATTTTTCGGAAAGCAGTACATCGATTTCACAGCCTCTGGCAATAGCATTCTGCAACATCTCATCTGCCACACTGCCTGCTTCTCCAAAACCGCCCTCTGCATAAAAAGCTTCAATGACCTTCTTTGTCACTGCTCTGTAAATCTCTACTACCTCACGATAATACTCGTAAATCTCCGGGCTCATTACCTCGATGGTACTAATCAGCATATCCATATATTCCGCAGATACCTCTACGGTAAAATCACTTGCCACGATCTTATCCCAGCTGCGAAGCTGCTTCACAAGGTCAGGATAACCTTCCTTCTTGTTACACTGGGTCTCATAGGCGCAATATACCGGGTAAGCATATCTTGCCGCCTCCCATACATCAATGCCCTGTGATGCAAAATCAAACACACCTTCCGCAGTTCTGGGCAGTGCCTTCAAGCCATCTACCACATCCTTTAAGGCTTCATATTCGCCATCCGCTAATACTTCATAACCTTCTATTAATTTATCCAGCATTGCTATTCTCCTTTAAAAAATGGAGTAGGCTAGGACCTACCCCATCTTATTTTTACTTAGTAACTACAGTGTTACACCCTGCTTGAAAATCGCCATATCATGGAAGCCTGCCGCCTCACTGCAAACCTTTTCGCCGGATGCTACAGCCACTACATAATCAAAGAGTGCCTGTGCCTGCTCTGCCATGGTACTATCCTCTACCAGTACACCTGCATTGAAATCAATCCAGTTAGATTTCTTGTTTGCCAGTCTGGAATTGGTGGAAATCTTCATGGTAGGAACCGGTGATGCAAAGGGAGTACCACGTCCGGTGGTAAACAGTACGATATGTGCGCCGGATGCCGCAAGTGCAGTAGCTGCCACAAGGTCGTTACCCGGTGCAGAAAGTAAGTTAAGTCCCGGAGTCTTAACGGTCTCACCATAAGCAAGTACACCCTTAACCAGTGCACTTCCGGACTTCTGGGTACAACCAAGGGACTTATCCTCTAAAGTAGAGATACCACCCTTCTTGTTACCCGGAGAAGGATTCTCGTAAATGGTCTGGTTATGACTCTTGAAATAATTCTTGAAATCATTGATTAAATCCACGGTCTGGTTAAATAATTCCTCGTTAGCACAACGATTCATTAAGATGGTCTCCGCACCAAACATCTCCGGAACCTCTGTTAAAATCGTGGTTCCCTTTTTAGAGATAAGGATATCAGAGAAACGACCAACTAATGGATTGGCAGTAATACCGGATAAACCATCACTTCCGCCACACTTCATACCGATAATGAGCTTGCTTACGCTGATAGGCTCTCTTTCAAAGCCTGCCGCATAATCAATCAGCTCCTTAATAGCTTCTACAGAAGCCTCAATCTCATCATCCACTTCCTGGGAAACGATGAACTTCACACGTTTCTCATCGTAGTCACCGATATATGGCTTTAAAACATCAATATTGCTGTTTTCACAGCCCAGGCCTAGTACAAGCACACCGCCTGCATTAGGATGATTAATCAAATCCGCTAAAATCTTACGGGTATTTTCCTGGTCATCTCCCATCTGGGAACAACCGTAAGGATGAGGGAAAGCAATAACCTCTTCCACAGACCCCTTCACAAATTCATTGGCCTTCTTCGCAATAGCTGTTGCTACGTTATTTACGCAGCCAACGGTAGGAATTACCCAGATTTCATTACGGACACCCACCTTGCCGTCCGGTCTGTTAAAGCCCATAAAGGTTACATCCTCGGTCTCGTTCTCCTCTACAGGAGTGGGTTCGTAGGTATACTCTAAAAGATCACCCAAAGCAGTCTTTACATTGTGGGTATGTATCCAGCTACCGGTCTTAATGGCCTCTTTGGCATTACCGATGCGGTATCCATACTTAATAACCTCACTGCCCTCTGCAATATCACAGATGGCCATTTTATGACCTGCCGGAATATCCTCGGTAGCAGTCACGGTCACACCGTTTTCTAAAGTAACGGCAGTGCCTGCAGGAAGCTCCTGCAGTGCAACTACCACGTTGTCATTGTCATTAATTTTTAAGAAATTTTGCATAATGCAGCCCTCATACCATTTGCCTTGATATCGTCTAAGTAAGCTACCATAGCGTCAGTTAAGCCCGCAACCTTGTTAAGATCCTGACCAAAGAAGTCCTCTCTGCCAAGGAAAGCAGATACGAACTCACAAGTAGCCTTACCGCTGTTGTCACGGAAGAACTCAAGAACAGCCATATCATCCATGATATTGTACTCCTGACCATCTCTGTGTCCGATTAACGCCTTATCTCTGATTTCGCTGCCGGTGTAGAACGCCATTAATGCAGCTAAAGAGAAGGTAAGGTGAGCAGGTAACTTACCGGTCTTCTCAATGTAGCCTAAGAAGCTTGGCATACATCTTGCTCTCCACTTAGATACAGAATTAAGGGAGATGGAAAGTAATGCATGCTTTACATAAGGATTGTTGAAACGGGTAACCACTGCCTCAGCAAATTCCTTTAACTCGTTCTCTGGTAAGGTAAGGGTAGGAATTACTTCATCATAGATGGTCTTCATCATGAAGTTCTTCACATCCTCATCATCCATGGACTGCTTTACCAAATCGTTGCCGCAAAGGTAAGAAGCAAGTACGAAGGAGGTATGTGCACCATTTAAGATACGAACCTTTCTCTGCTTGTAAGGCTTCTGGTTATCAGTAAAGATCACAGGAAGTCCTGCACCCGGAAGGTCAAACTCCTTGCTGATATCCTTAGCACTTTCAATAACCCAAAGTGCAAACGGCTCACCGGTAACCATGATTCTGTCTTCGTAGCCAAGAGCTTCCCACTCCTCGTTAATGGTATCTCTTGGATAACCGGTAACGATACGGTCTACTAAGGTAGAGGTAAATACACAAGCCTCATCTACCCATTTCTTGAACTCATCAGAAAGTCCCCAAAGCTCGATCAACTGCATTACGCACTTCTTCAGCATAATACCGTTATCATCAATCAGTTCTACAGGAAGCATTACAAGTCCCTTCTCCATATCACCATTAAAGGTCTCAAATCTGTGATATAAGAACTTGGTCAGCTTTCCGGGGAAAGTCTTTGGAGGATTTAATTCAAATTTATCAGTGTCATCATATACAATACCTGCCTCAGTGGTATTGGAAACAACAAAACGAAGAGTATCAATTTCTGCAAGAGACATATACTTCTCATACTCATTAATCGCATCTACTGCGTCAGCTACGCTGGTGATCTGTCTGTTTAAAACCTTCGCCTCGCCATCTACGATACCTCTCAAAGATACGGTATACTGACAATCCTGTGCATGGAACATATCCAGGTTACCGAACTCGATCGGCTTGATTAATACGATATCACCATCGAATTTGCCCTGCTCATTTGCAATGTCAATCATGTAGTCAACGAATGCACGAAGGAAATTACCTTCTCCAAACTGTACTACCTTAATGGGTCTTTCCTTCTTACCGGTTAACGTCTTGTTTAAAACTTCCATAATACCTCCATCGGCTTACTTTCAGCCATTCTTTCTTATCAATGTTGTTAAAAAAGGCGTACTTTCACAAAATTTATGAAAGTACTTACACAACTGATTTTACTTCCAAAATTCTCATTAGTCAACATATTTTAAAATATAGCTTGAAAAAAATTACGCATTTCGATATAATTCATTTGTGGCATTTTATGAAACTGCTTACATCGTTATTTTCATAACATACCATAGGAAAAATAAGGGGTTGAAGGACATTAGCATGACTATTTATGACATTTCTGAGAAAGCGGGGGTATCCATTGCTACTGTTTCCAGAGTTTTAAACGGCAGCAGCAATGTCAGTGAAAAGACAAAAAAGAAAGTTCTTGATGTCATTAATCAGTATGAATACACTCCCAATGCATTTGCAAGGGGCCTTGGATTAAACACCATGAAAACCATCGGTATTTTATGTGCCGATTCTTCTGACCTATATCTGGCAAAGGCCATCTATTACATAGAAAGAAAGCTTCGCGCCAACGGCTATGACAGCATCCTTTGCTGTAGCGGATATGACCTGGAAACTAAGAAAAGCAGTCTAAACTTATTGATTACCAAGAAGGTAGATGGTATCATTTTAGTAGGTTCCAGCTATATATATGAGAAGGAGTCCGACAATAAGTACATCTGTGATGCCGCACTTCAGGTGCCGGTGATGCTTTTAAATGCAGCACTGGACGCCCCCAATGTTTACAGCGTCGTTTCCGATGACTTCACTTCCATGTATGAAGCTACTATCCAGATGATTAATTCCGGTGTGAAGGACCCGTTATATTTTTATAACTCCACTTCATATAGTGGTAAGGAGAAGCTTGCAGGCTACCGCGCCGCCATGGAAAGCAAGAAGCTTTTAAAAAGCGGCAACATGATGCAGCTGTATCAGGGTTCTCACGAGGATGTTCCTGCCATGGCAGAGCACTTATCCAGGCTTGCTGCCAAGGGTGTGACCTTCCACGGCGTTATCGCCAGCGATGACACCATGGCGCTGGGTGCCATGAAATATGCCAGAGAGAACAACTTAAAAGTTCCGGAAGATCTGGCTATCATCGGTTACAACAATTCCATGTTGACCGAGTGCTGCGACCCGGGTCTGTCCTCCATCGACAATAAGCTGGAGACCTTATGTCAGCACTTAATCACCACACTTATGGGTATTTTAAGCGGTACCGAAATGCCAAAGCAGACACTGTTTTCCGGTGAGCTGATTAAGCGCGGCACCACTCTTAACTAAGCAACTTAATGAACATGAACATAAAAACGGAGGTTTTAATTATGAAAGCATTTATGGACAAGGATTTCCTTCTGGAAACCGAAACCGCAAAAGAGCTCTATCACAATTTCGCAGAGGTAACTCCTATTCTTGACTACCACTGCCACATCAATCCAAAGGAAATCGCTGAGGACAGAAAGTTTG
>JAFTXD010000058.1 GCA_017461775.1 Lachnospiraceae bacterium | reverse complement strand
GTTATCATAGGGGCTTTTGATATGAGGACGGACCGAGAAAGTGAAGGCTCGTTTAGTGGAATACAATTGGTTGGTGGAATATTACCGGAAGAACCAGTAATGGAGATTATCTATTGGTCAGGTGACACACCATATGTTATAGCAGATGAAAGAAGTATTGAGCAGATTATGCAGTCTTTAAGAGAGGTACAGTGTGAGGAGTATGTACCTGAAGAGATGCGTGCTGGCTACGTAAAGATAGAGTTAAAATATGAGATGCAAACCATAGCACTTACTATGCAGACGGATAATATCAGTACTGGTGGTAAACACTATCTTGTAAACACTTCGTTATCTGAGGTCCTTGACCTGTGCAGGGAAATTGTAAATGATATGGAAAAATAGATAGTGGGAAAGGGTCGATGACATCATCGGCTCTTTCTTTTTTTGATTTTTGCCTGTTGAGCAGACAGATGCAGGAAATAAATAGTTTTTTAGTTTAGAAAGAGTTTAGAAATTTTTTCTTGAAATAGTGGGGAATAGGTGTATATTGATATTAGTAGCAGTCGAAAGAGTTGAGTGCTAAAAGAGGAGGTAGGAGTTATGAATATTGCAAGATTTACGCAAAAATCCATGCAGGCCGTAGAAGGCTGTGAAAGACTGGCCTACGAATACGGAAATCAGGAAATTGAGCAGGAGCATCTGCTATATAGTCTTTTGACCATCGAAGACAGTCTGATTTTGAAGCTGATTGAAAAGATGGAGATTCAGAGAGAGCATTTCTTAAATCGTGCGGAGCAGGCACTTCGTGCACGTGTGAAGGTGCAGGGGGGCAAGGTCTTCATGGGACAGTACTTAAATAAAGTGCTGATTACCGCAGAGGACGAGGCGAAACGCTTAGGAGACGAGTATGTTTCTGTGGAGCATATTATGCTTGCCATGATTAATAATCCTAATAAGGGAGTGGGTGAGATTTTTACCGAGTACGGTATCACAAAGGAGCGCTTTTTACAGGCGCTGTCTACGGTGCGTGGCAATCGCAAGGTGACAAGTGATAATCCGGAGGCTACCTACGATACTTTAGAGAAGTATGGTCAGGATCTGGTGGAAAAAGCAAAGAAGCAGAAGATGGACCCCGTTATCGGTAGAGATACGGAGATTCGTAATATTGTGCGCATTCTTTCCAGAAAGACCAAGAATAACCCGGTCATCATCGGTGAGCCAGGTGTAGGTAAGACGGCAGTGGTAGAGGGACTTGCCCAGAGGATTGTCCGCGGGGATGTGCCCCAGGGATTGAAGGATAAGAGAATCTTTTCTCTGGATATGAGCTCTCTGGTAGCCGGTGCAAAGTACCGTGGTGAGTTTGAGGAGCGTCTGAAGGCGGTGCTGGATGATGTGAAGAAGTCAGAGGGACAGATTATTCTCTTTATTGATGAGCTCCATACCATCGTGGGTGCCGGAAAGTCGGATGGCGCCATGGACGCAGGTAATATGCTTAAGCCCATGCTTGCCAGAGGAGAGCTGCACTGTATCGGTGCTACCACTTTGGATGAGTATACCAAATATATTGAAAAGGACCCGGCATTAGAGCGTCGTTTTCAGCCGGTAATGGTGGACGAGCCTACGGTGGAGGATACTATCTCCATTCTCCGTGGCTTGAAGGAGCGTTATGAGGTATATCATGGCGTGAAGATTATGGACAATGCTCTGGTAAGTGCTGCCATGCTGGCAAATCGTTATATTACCGACAGATTCCTGCCGGATAAGGCTATTGACCTGGTGGATGAGGCCTGTGCTCTCATCAAGACGGAGATGGACAGTATGCCAGCAGAGGTGGATGAGATTTCCCGTAAGGTAATGCAGATGGAAATCGAAGAGGCGGCTCTTAAGAAAGAGGACGACCATTTAAGTAAGGAACGTTTGGCTACCCTGCAGAAGGAGCTGGCGGATTTAAAGGACGAGTACAACAGCATCAAGGCTCAATGGGAGAATGAGAAGGCTTCCGTGGAGAATCTTTCCAAGCTCCGTGAGAAGATTGATGAGGTAAATAATCAGATTCAGATTGCTCAGAGAGAGGGAAATCTGGAGAAGGTGGCAGAGCTGACCTACGGAACCATGCCGGAATTAAAGAAACAGCTGGCGCAGGAGGAAGAGAAAGTCAATGCCAGAGATATGACACTGGTGCGTGAAAAGGTATCCGAGGAAGAGATTTCTAAGATTGTATCCCGCTGGACGGGCATCCCGGTAGCCAAGCTGACGGAAAGTGAAAGAAATAAAACCTTGCACTTGGACGATGAGCTTCACAAGAGAGTTATCGGTCAGGATGAGGGTGTCAGCAAGGTGACGGAGGCGATTATCCGCTCTAAAGCAGGTATTAAGGACCCGGATAAGCCAATTGGTTCCTTCTTATTCTTAGGACCTACCGGTGTAGGTAAGACGGAGCTTGCTAAGGCTCTGGCACAGGCACTCTTTGATGATGAAACCAATATGGTGCGTATCGATATGAGTGAGTATATGGAGAAGTTTGCCGTATCCAGACTGATTGGAGCGCCTCCGGGATATGTGGGCTACGAGGAAGGCGGACAGCTGACCGAAGCTGTGCGCAGAAAGCCATATTCCGTAGTGCTTTTCGATGAAATTGAGAAGGCGCATCCGGATGTATTCAATGTGCTTTTGCAGGTGCTGGATGATGGTCATGTAACGGATTCCCAGGGAAGATTTGTGGACTTTAAAAACACCATCCTTATTATGACCTCCAATATTGGAGCCCAGTTCTTGCTGGAGGGAATCAATGATAAGGGAGAGATTTCCCAGGAGGCTCAGGATCTGGTAATGGAGCAGCTTCGGGGACATTTCCGACCGGAGTTTTTAAATCGTTTGGATGAAACCATTCTCTTTAAGCCATTAACCAAGGAGAACATCGGTGGCATTATTAAGCTGCAGATGAAGGATGTGAATGAGAGACTGGCCCATAAGGATATCTGCATTGAGATTTCGCCGGAGGCAGAGGCCTTTATCATCGATAACGGTTATGACCCGGTTTATGGCGCAAGACCGCTTAAGAGATATATTCAGAAGCATGTGGAGACACTGGCGGCGAGACTGATTCTTTCTGATCAGGTGCATGAGAACGACGTCATCAAGATTGATGTGCAGGATGAACAGCTGGTGGCAGCTGTGGCAAAACAGGAATAAATAACTAGAGATTACCCATTGCAATATTGAGTGGAATTTGCTAGAATTAAGCTAAATTAAAGGTTAAAAATATGCTTAAATTTTAGTTAAATTTTACGGAGGTATTGCAATGGGTATTATTTTTGCAGAAAATCAGGGGAATAAGTTATTTAAGCTGGATACACCGAACACTTCCTACATTATAGGCGTAGTGTGTGAAGAAGGCTTTTTGGGACATGTGTATTATGGTAAGAAAGTAAGCGATATGCAGGGGGCGGAGCATCTTACCAGAATGTACGACCATCCCTTTACACCGGATACCAATGCCAGGGACAGACTTTCCTTTATGGATTGCTTTCCTACGGAGTATTCTTCTCATGGAGTGGGAGATTATCGGGAAAGCAGCATCCGTGTGAAGACAAAGCAGGGACAGGAAGCAGTGCTGCTTACCTATGTGTCTCACGAGATTTATAAGGGAAAGAAGGGGCTGGAGGGACTTCCGGCTACCTTTGGCAGTGAAGATGAGGTGACCACCTTAGAGATTACCTGTGAGGATAAGGCCATCGGACTGAAAGCGGTGCTTTCCTACAGCGTATTCGAGGATACGGATGCCATTGCAAGAAATATTAAGCTAATAAATACAGGAGAAGATAAGCTTATTGTTCATAAGGTGATGAGTGCCTGTCTGGATATGGACAATCAGGATTATGAAATGATTACCCTCCATGGTTCTTGGGCAAGAGAGCGTCACATGCAGAGAAAGGCCATTGGCTACGGTAAGTCCAGCGTGTCCAGTGTGCGCGGAGAAACCGGTCATCAGGACCAGCCATTTATGGCAATTCTGGAGAAGACTACAACTCAGACCAGCGGTGATGCTTACGGAATTCATCTGGCATATTCCGGCAATTTCCGTATGATGGCAGAGGTGAACCAGTTTGATATGTTACGTGTTATGTGCGGTATTGAGCCGGAGAATTTCAGCTGGGTACTGGAAAGTGGGGAATACTTCCAGGCACCGGAGGCTCTTTTGGTATATTCCTCCGAAGGTTTGGGCGGTATGAGCAGAAGCTACCATGAGCTGTACAGAAAGCACCTGATTCGCAGCCCTTATAAGGATAAAAAGCGCCCGATTTTGATTAATAACTGGGAAGGCACCTATTTTGACTTTGATGAAACCAAGCTTTATAACATTGCCAAGGAGGCAGCAGCTCTGGGGGTAGAGATGCTGGTTATGGATGATGGCTGGTTTGGCAATCGATTTGATGACAACAGAGCCCTTGGTGACTGGGTTGTTAACGAAGATAAGTTAAAGGGCGGATTAAAGAGCCTGGTGGATAAGGTAAATGCTTTAGGTATGGACTTCGGTATCTGGTTTGAGCCGGAGATGGTATCCCCGGATTCCGACCTTTACAGAGCCCATCCGGACTGGGCTATCGCCATTCCGGGACGAGTACCGGGGCTTGCCAGAAATCAGTATGTGCTGGATGTGAGTCGCAAGGAAGTAAGAGATTATATTTTAGATATGATGTTTCAGGTACTGCACAGCGCCAATATTAAGTATGTAAAGTGGGACATGAACAGACCTCTTTCCGATGTGGGAAGTGCCGTTCTTAATTCTGAGAGACAGGGTGAGCTTTCTCACAGATATGTGCTGGGTATGTATGAGATGCAGGAAAGACTCCTTCAGGAATTCCCGGATTTACTTTTGGAAAACTGCTCCGGCGGCGGCGCAAGATTTGACCCGGGTATGCTCTACTACAGTCCACAGATTTGGACCTCCGATGATACGGATGCCATTGAGAGACTGCAGATTCAGGAAGGAACTGCATTGATTTACCCCCTCTCTACGATGGGAGCCCATGTCAGTGTATGTCCCAATCATACTGTGGGAAGAAATACTCCTTTCGATACCAGAGGCTATGTGGCTTTGGCAGGAACCTTTGGCTACGAGCTGGATATGACCAAGCTTTCCGACGAGGATAAGCAGATGGTAAAGAAGCAGACCCAGATGTACCATCAGTTCAATGATATTGTGAGAGAGGGCGATTACTATCGCATTGCTTCCTATGGGGAGAATCATTTGTACGATTGCTTCCAGGTGGTAAGCAAGGATAAAAAGAAGAGTCTGGTATTCTTTGTGCAGGTATTAAATGAGGCAAATAAGAAGTCCAGAATTCTGAAATTACAGGGACTTTGCCCGAGTAGCACTTATGCAGTGAAGGAGCTTACCATGGAGGGGGATTTGTCAGAGCCTATCGTTAAGGATACCGGTAAGGTTTTTGGTGGAGAGCTTTTGATGAATGCAGGCCTTGGATTTGAAAGAATGTGGGGCGACTATAGAGCAAAGATTGTTTATTTGGAAGAGAATTAAGTGAGGTTATCATGGCGAAAGATGTAAGAATGTCAGATATAGCAAAGATGCTTGGGGTAAGTACCGTGACGGTTTCCAAGGCACTTTCCGACCAGAAGGGTGTCAGCGAGCAGATGCGGGAAAAAATCAAAGAGCTGGCAGCAGAGCTGGGCTACAAGGCTCCCGGCGCAGGAAAGGAAGAGCGGGGAAGCTACAATGTGGGCGTACTGGTGGCAGATACCTATATTGAGCGTTATTCCAGCTTTTACTGGGAGTTTTATCAGAAAATCAATGCCAGCGCTAACAAGGAAAGCTGCTTTGTAATACTGGAAATGTTAAGCGAGGCGGATGAGAAGAACCTGAGTATTCCCAAGGTGATTTCGGAAAAGAAAATTGACGGCCTGTTAATTCTGGGCCGGGTGCGCACTGCTTACCTGCGCAATTTGCAGGAGCATAGTGATGTGCCCATTATTTACATGGATTTCTATGATCATGATGCCAAGGCAGATTCCGTCATCAGTAACAGCTTTTACGGAGCATATCATATCACCAATTACCTGTTTGAGCTGGGGCATAGGGATATTGCTTATGTGGGAAGTATCCTGGCTACGGACAGTATTCTGGACAGATATTTGGGTTACCAGAAGGCGCTCCTTGAGCATGGTGTGAAGGTGCGCCAGGACTGGGTCATCGATGATCGTGAGGAGGGAGAATATATCCGGCTTCTGGATAAGATTCCTCTGCCCAGGGAAATGCCTACCGCCTTTGTGTGCAATAGTGATTTGACGGCGAGTATGCTGATTAAGACCTTGAATCAGGTAGGTTTTCGGGTGCCACAGGATATTTCGGTGGCAGGCTATGATGATTATCTTTATCCGGGACTTTGTCAGGTACCTCTTACCACTTACTCGGTGGATATGGATACCATGGCCCATACCGGTATGAAGATGCTGATTCGCCGTATTAACGGCAAGACGGTGCGCTGCGGAATGCAGGTGGTAGAAGGAAATCTAATTGTGCGGGGCAGTACCGCGGAAAGATAAATATAGGGGGAAAATAGAGTGAAAACAGAAATGAGAGCTCATCTGACAGAGAAGCTTTTACCCTTTTGGGAAGGATTAAAGGATGAAGAATTTGGCGGCTTTTATGGCTGGATGGATACGGACCTTGTAGTGGATAAGAAGGCTGTGAAGGGATGTATTTTAAACAGTAGAATCCTGTGGTTTTTCTCCAATGCATGGATGACCTTAAAGGATGATTCCTTAAAGGAATATGCGGACCATGCATATGAGTTTATGAAAAACTACTGTGTGGATAAGGAAAATGGCGGCGTATTCTGGTCTCTTTATTATGACGGGAAGCCGGAGGATACCACTAAGCATACCTATAATCAGGCCTTTGCCATTTATGCATTGTCTTCCTATTATGCGGCATCCGGCAATGAGGAAGCACTTGCGCTGGCGCTGGAGCTGCAGAAGATTATTGAGGAGAAGTGTTTTGATGAGTATGGCTACAAGGAGGCTTTAGACATTCACTTTAATAAGGTGGATAATGATAAGCTTTCCGAGAACGGTGTCATGGCAGACAGAACTATGAATACCTTGCTTCATGTGTTTGAGGCATATACGGAGCTGTACCGGGTGGCAAAGGTAGAAAAGGCGGCGGAGAAGCTTCGCTGGATGATGGATGTGATTGCGGAGAAGATTTATAATCCCGCGCTCCATCGTCAGGAGGTATTCTTTGACAATGATATGAACAGCTTAATCGACCTTCATTCCTACGGTCATGATATTGAGACCGCATGGCTGGTGGACAGGGGTATAGAGGTGCTGGGTGATGATGCCTACAAGGCAAAAATGGCACCTATTACCGCAGACCTTGAGCAGAAAATCTATGACAGAGCCTATGCGAACCATTCCTTAAAAAATGAGTGCGAAAAGGGCGTGGATGATGAGAAGCGTATCTGGTGGGTGCAGGCAGAAAGCGTGGTAGGCTTTTATAATGCATGGCAGAAGGCACCGGAGAAGCAGTATTTTAAAGAGGCTGCGGAGGATATCTGGAATTTCATTAAGACCTATCTGGTGGATAAGAGAGATGGTGGTGAGTGGTTCTGGTGTACCGATGAAAAGGGAAATCCGGCTATGGAGAGACCCATCGTGGAGCCATGGAAGTGCCCATATCACAACGGAAGAATGTGCTTTGAGATAATTAAGAGAGGGGAATAAAAATGATTCATAAAAAATACTATGAGGAACTGGAAAAGCAGGAGAAGCTTCTTTCCAGAAAAAATGAGAAGGACGAGACTTTTTACAATGGTCTTTTTGACCGCTATAAATATCCGGTAGTAACAAGGGAGCATGCCCCTCTTATCTGGAGATATGATTTAAATGAAGAGACCAATCCTTATTTTATGGAGCGTCTGGGCATCAATGCTACTATGAATTCCGGTGCTATTTACTTGAATGGTAAGTATTACCTGGTGGTTCGTGTGGAAGGCAATGACAGAAAATCCTTCTTCGCTGTGGCAGAGAGCGATAATGGTATCGATAACTTCCGTTTCTGGGATTACCCTATTCTCCTTGAGGATACCTGTCCGGAGGAAACGAATGTGTACGATATGCGTTTAACTCAGCATGAGGACGGTTACATATATGGTGTGTTCTGCTCTGAGAGCAAGGACACCGGTAGCAATGATTTATCTGCGGCTGTGGCGGCAGCAGGTATTGTGAGAACCAAGGATTTGGTGAACTGGGAGAGACTTCCTAACCTTAAGACATTGAATTCACCGCAGCAGAGAAATGTGGTGTTGCATCCGGAATTTGTGGATGGCAAGTATGCCTTCTACACCAGACCTATGGATGATTTTATTGATACCGGTTCCGGCGGTGGTATCGGCTTCGGTCTTTGTGAAGATATTATGAATCCGGTGATTGATGAGGAAATTATCACCAGCAAGAGAAAATATCACACCATCACTGAGGTGAAAAACGGTGCGGGTGCAGTGCCTATCAAGACGGATAAGGGCTGGATTCATAT
Source organism: Lachnospiraceae bacterium (assembly GCA_017461775.1). Classification (GTDB taxonomy): domain Bacteria; phylum Bacillota; class Clostridia; order Lachnospirales; family Lachnospiraceae; genus Acetatifactor. Next base: position 16,934 of record JAFTXD010000058.1, on the reverse strand, counting down.
TGCCCATGGCGTAAGAAATACGGCAGCGGGCCTGCGCTATGTTATCTACGCCTTTGCTACCTCTTTGGAGGACCCTACCAAGGTGATTGCAGAGCCTTCGGGACTGCTTATCGGACCCAGAGGGGAAGAGCGTGTGGGTGATGTGTCCAACGTGGTATTTACCAATGGCGCCATTGCCAGAGAAAACGGTGATGTGTACATTTACTATGCATCCAGTGATACCAGAATGCATGTGGCGACCACCACCACCTCAAAGCTGGTGGATTATGTATTTAATACCCCGGAGGATCCTCTTCGCAGCGTAGAATGTGTGGCACAGAGATGTGAACTGGTGAAGAAGAATCTGGAGCTTTTGGAGAAGAAATAGGGTATGAAATTGCATGTGGGAGAAGGAGAGAAGTTTCTCTCCTGGAATAATGAACATTTTGTATATAGCGGCAGAATGGATTTTGACTACGAGGGAGGGCCACTTTGGGTCTACCCTTGTAGTTTTGTAAAGGTACGATTTATTGGCACGGGTATGAAAGCCGTTGTAAGAAATATTCGCAGCTATTGGGGCAACAGTGTGGGCTGGATTCTGGATGGTAAGGAGGGCAGAGCAGAGCTGCCGGACGAAGGCGTAGCGGTCATTAATATCGCAGAAAACCTGGAAAATAAGGAGCATGAGCTATGTTTTTTTAAGCGCATGGATTCTTGTCATATGATGGTATTCCACGGATTTGTGGTGGATGAGAGTGTGAAATTGTTGCCGGCAGAAAAGCTGTCGGAGCGCCGGATTGAGGTATATGGGGATTCCGTGTCAGCGGGGGAAGTATCGGAGGCCGTGGAGTATTGCGGCATGCCGGATCCGGAGCACAATGGAGAGTATTCCAACAGCTATTATTCCTATGCATGGCTGACTGCCAGAAAGCTGGGAGCGCAGCTTCATGATATTGCTCAGGGTGGTATTGCACTCTTTGACAAAACCGGTTATTTTAACGGACCGGACACCATGGGACTCCTTAGTATGTATGACAAGATTCAGTACATGCCGGGGAAATGTGAGCCTAAGAAGTGGGATTTTAAAAAGTATACACCACAGGTGGTAATCCTTGCCTTTGGACAGAACGACAGTCATCCGGAGGATTATATGAAGGAGGACTATTACGGGGAAAAGGCTATGAAGTGGCGCAGAGGCTACATAGATTTTATCAAGACCATCCGCAGCATCTATCCCCAGTGCCATATTATTTGTAAGACTACTATTTTGGGGCATGATTTTAGCTGGGACCGTGCTATTGAGGATTGTGTGAATACCTGTGAGGATGATAAGGTGCATTATTTTAAGTACAGCAATAATAGTGTGGGAACCCAGGGACATATCCGGAAGCCCGAAGCAGAGCAGATGGCGGAGGAACTGAGTAGCTTTATCGAGGGATTGAATCAGACCTATGGTTTTTGGGAATAGGGGGACAAAATGAAAAATTATTTGGAAAAGTCGATTGCGAACAGAGGCAATCTTAGCAGATTAAAGAAGGTAATGAAGCGTGCAGAGGCAGGGGAGAAGCTTACCATCGGTTATTTGGGCGGCTCCATTACCATGGGTAGTGTAGCTACGACGTCTGAGAAGTGCTATGCTTATTTAAGCCACTTGTGGTGGAAGGAAAATTTTCCGCAGGCGGAGATTTCTTTCTGCAATGGGGGAATCGGTGCTACCACATCCCAGTTTGGTGTGGCGAGAATTGAGGAGGATTTGTTCTTCTGCAAGCCGGATGTAGTGTTTATTGAATTCAGTGTAAACGATGATGATACCGACCATTTCCGGGAGACCTACGAGGGACTGGTGCGCAAGGCCCTTTCCGCAGATTGGGAGCCGGCTGTGATACTGCTTCATAATGCCTTTTATCATGACGGTGTCAGTGCGGCCAGAATTCACTATGAGATAGGAGGATATTACCGCCTTCCCAGTGTCAGCTTTAGGGATAGTGTTATGCAAAGATGTCTGGATGGCGTGCTGAAGGTGGATGAAGTCAGCCCCGACAATCTGCATCCCAATGACGCCGGTCATGCCCTTTTGGCAGAGGCGGTAAGATATTTCTTGGATGAAGTGAAGAAGAATGTGGATGTGGAAGAGCTGGAATATGAATTGCCGGAGCAGCCCTTGACTCAGAACCGCTATGAAAACAGCAAACGCCTCCGTAATGATAAGCTGGTGCTTATCGGTGGTGCGGGCTATGAGAAGGATTTGGCGGAGCAGCCCCATATTACAGATATTTTTAAGAAGGGCTTTATGTTATCCGGAGAAGGTGCTTATCTGGAATTTGAGGTGGAAGCTACCTGTCTGGCACTGCAATATCGCAGAACCATTCAGCATCCGGCACCTGCTATGCGCGTGCTGGTAGATGGGGAAGAAGTGGCAGTTCTGGATGGTGAATTTGATGAAACCTGGGGGGATTTGATTGCCCTGACCACCATTTTTGAAAAGGAAGAGCCGGCTTTGCATAAGGTAAGACTGGAGCTTTTCCGTACAGGTAAGGAAGATAAACTGCCGTTTTATCTGGTATCGGTAATTACTTCGTAAGTAGGAGGAGAGATATGTTTCGTGAGGATTTTGTTTGGGGCGTTGCAGACAGCGCCTATCAGGTAGAGGGCCGGGATGAAAATGACGGCTGCGGAAAAATCGTATGGGATACCTTCGCGGAGGAAGGTAGAGTCTATGACCGTCAAACATGTGGAGATGCCTGTGACCATTTACACAGATATAAAGAAGATTTTGCATTGATGAGAAGCCTCGGGGTGAAAAATTATCGCTTTTCTTTAAACTGGGCCAGAATTTTACCCGAGGGTACGGGAAAAGTAAACTCTGCGGGAATTGCGTTTTATAAGGATGTGCTGAAGGAGCTTAAGAAAAACGGAATTACACCCTACCTTACTATGTTTCACTGGGAGTATCCCCAGGCGTTGCAGGATAAGGGAGGCTGGTTAAATCCGGAAAGTATAGAGTGGTTTGAAGAGTATGCCAGAGTGGTAGCAGAGAATTTCTCAGAGGACTGTGAGCATTTCTTCACCTTTAATGAGCCACAGTGTTTTGTTGGCTTGGGACACCTTCGTGGAGAGCACGCACCGGGACTTAAGCTGCCTTATAAGGATACCTTCCAGATTGCCCACAATGTGTTAAAGGCTCATGGTAAGGCGGTAATCGCTTTGCGCAAGTATGCGAAGAAGCCTATTTTGGTAGGATATGCGCCTACCTGTGGTGTGGCACTTCCGGCCACGGACTCTCCGGAGGATGTGGAGGCTGCAAGAGAGACCTACTTTGGTCTGCGCAACCCCATGGACAACTGGACCTGGAACGTGGCATGGTTTAATGACCCGGTATTTTTAGGAAAATATCCGGAGGAGGGGCTGAAGCGGTTTGCAGAGTATCTGCCGGAGATTACTCCGGAGGATATGGAGCTGATTTCCCAGCCGCTGGATTTTATGGGACAAAATGTATATAACGGCTATACCGTGAAAAGAAGCGCGGATGGTGGTGTGGAGTATGTGGACCGCTATAAGGGCTTCCCAAAGACGGCCATTGGCTGGCCGGTGACCCCGGAGTGTCTGTACTGGAGCTGTAAGTTCTTATATGAAAGATACCATATGCCTATTTATATCACGGAAAACGGTATGTCCTGCCATGATGAGGTATCTTTGGATGGCAAGGTGCATGACCCCAATCGTATTGACTTTTTGGAGAAATACATTGCCCAGGTGCAGCGTGCTGTATCCGAGGGGGTGGATATCCGCGGATATTTCCTCTGGACCTTTCTGGACAATTTTGAGTGGGCCAACGGTTATAATGAGCGATTTGGACTGGTTCACGTGGATTACCGCACCCAGAAAAGAACGGTGAAGGATTCTGCATACTGGTATCGTCAGGTGATGGAGACTAACGGAGCCAGTCTTGCGGTAAATCAGACGGCCAGAGAGATTTTGTATCTGGAGCCGGTACTGAAGGATGTTATCTGGGGAGGAACACGCCTTAAGGAGGAATTTGGCTACAAGGTGAACTCCGATGCAGTAGGTGAATGCTGGGGAGTCAGCGCCCATCCCAACGGAGACTGCGTGATTAAAAACGGTACCTATCAGGGCATGACCCTGTCACAGCTCTATATAGAAAAGAGAGAGCTTTTCGGAAGCTGTAAGGGAGAGGAGTTCCCTCTTCTTGTAAAGATTATCGATGCCAAAGCGGATTTAAGCATTCAGGTGCATCCGGATGATACCTACGCAAGAGAGGTGGAGAAGGTGCCCTATGGCAAAACCGAGTGCTGGTATATCATGGATTGCGATGAGGGTGCAGAACTGGTGATAGGTCACCACGCTAAGGATAAGGAAGAGCTGAAGAGAATGATTGCCCAGGATAAGTACGAGGAGCTGATTCGTCTGGTTCCGGTGCAGAAGGGGGATATGATTCAGATTGACCCGGGCACAGTGCATGCCATCAAGGGTGGCTTCTTAATTCTGGAGACCCAGCAAAACAGTGACATTACCTATCGTGTGTACGATTATAACCGTATGGTGGATGGTAAGCCACGTCAGCTTCATGTGCAGCAGAGTATTGATGTCATCAATGCTCCGGATGAGAGCTATCGGACCGCTATCCGTAAGGCATCCCCGGTGGAGAAAAATACGCTGACACAGCTGGCAGACAGTCCCTATTATAAGGTGTGGAAGCTGGATGTACAGGGAAAATGTGTCCTTTCTCAGGACTATCCGTTCCTTATCGTCAGTGTGCTGGAAGGAAATGGTATCCTGGAGGGAGGCTTTGTGAAGAAGGGTGACCATCTGGTAATCCCTTGTGGATATGGCACCGTAGAGCTTTATGGAGACATGGAGCTGATTGTATCTACTGCAAAGGAGGAGTGCTGATGTTACCAATGGACCCGGTAATGCGCCTGAGCTTTGTGAATACAAAGCTTAGGGATTACTATGATAATCTGGATGCTTTGTGCCAGGATTTGGATGTGGATAAGGAAGAGCTGGTAAAGAGTTTGGCTGTGATTGATTACCATTACGATGCACAAAAGAATCAATTTACGTAATTCTGTGTTTTTCTTTCGATTAATGCAACAAAATCACAAAAAAAGAGTGAAAAATCAACAAAAAAACTCAAAAAAGGTGTATGCTTTTAGGGAAATTAATGTTATAATAGTGCAAAAGAACTAGGTCGGAGGGTTGCAATGAAATTCGGAAAGAAGAAACCTGAAACTGAAGCACAGGAAAAGAAAGTGAAAAAAGAGCGTAAACCCAAAGCGGAAAAGAAGCCAAGGGAGAAAAAGGTAAAAGTACCTAAAGAGAAAACCGCTAAGATAAAGACACCTAAGGTGAAAGCGCCGAAAGGAAAGAAGGAGAAGCGTAAATTCTATTTAATGGGAATCCGTAATAAGATTTCTGTATGCTTTGTTATTCCTATTTTATTTATGGTGCTGGTAGGTGTGATTGCTTATCAGAAGGCGCAGGAGGGTATGAGCAACAAGTTTGCGGAGTCTACCATCCAGACCATTAGTACTGCAACTTCTTATGTGGAAATGGCAACAGCTTTTATTGAATCCGAAGGTATCGGCTATGCTTTTGATACGGATTTAGGGAAGTATTTTGCGGGATTGTACGAGACGGAGGCAGCAAAAAAAGCATCTATTACAGAGACTACACAGGCAAGAATTACTTCCTCAGCGATATCCAATGATTTTATCAGTGATATACATATTATTACTAAAGATAAGATTGTTATGTTCTCTACTGCGTCTAAGTCTTCTGCGGGATTCTTTGATGAGTATGCAGCGTGGGCGAGGGAACAGTCCGGTAGTAGACAGTTTCTTAAATGGATTGACTCCCATCCTATGATTGATGAGAATCTGAACATTCGCCAAGAGGATTATATTTTGTCTTGTCAGGCTACATCTACAAGTAACAATGCTGCTGTAGTTATGGATATCAGCTATGAGGCAGTGGCAGATTTCATAAACACCATTGATTTGGGGGAAGGAAGTGTAGTTGCATTTGTTACCGGCGGAGGTCGTGAGATTGTTGCTGAAGACTTGGCCGAGGGACAGGAAAGTCTTTTTGCGGGAGAAGAGGTAGCTGTTTTCGATGAGAGCTTCTATCAGGATTGTCTGGCTGCGGAAGAATTACAGGGCTATAAGGAAGTTGAGTTTAAGGGAGAAACCTATCTGTTCATTTATTCTCGCAGTGAGGTGCTGGGAACTACCACTTGTGCGTTGATCCCATATGATATGGTAACCGGCCAGGCGCAGGAAATCGGTGATGTGACTGTTGCATTGGTTCTCATTGCTACCGTGATTTCCATAGTACTTGGAGCACTGGTTTCCATGGGTATCGTACATAACATGAATCGTGTTATTGATGGACTGAAGCAGGTTGCAGAAGGAGATCTTACCGGTGAAGTAAAGGCGAAAAGTAAGGACGAGTTCCGTGATGTGGCGAAGGCTACCAATAGTATGATTGGTAACACCAAGGAGTTGGTATCTAAGGTTAATGATGCTACGGCAGAATTAGAGACCACCGCTACTGAGGTAAACGAAGCAGCTGGCGTTATCAGTGATTACTCCATGGATATTACACAGGCCATCAGCGAAATCAACGAAGGTATGACCAATCAGTCCGCATACGCACAGGAATGTGTGGCAAAGACCGATGTATTATCTGAGATGATGCAGGAAGTAAGTGTAGTAGTAGAGCGAGTTGAGAAATTCGTAGATGAGACCAATCAGATGATTACCCGTGGTATGGAATATGTTGCGCTTCTTGGTAAGAGAGCAGACGATACCACACTTATGACAGCGAAGGTTGGCGAAAGTATTGTTGAGCTGAAGAAGCAGTCCGAGAGTATCAATACCTTTGTTGAGACCATCGTAGATATTTCAGAGCAGACCAATCTGTTGTCCTTAAATGCATCCATTGAGGCTGCAAGAGCCGGTGATGCAGGACGAGGATTCGCAGTAGTAGCTGAGCAGATTCGTAAGCTGGCAGAGGTTTCCTCACAGGCAGCTGCAGAAATCAGCAACAGCGTAGATAACATCAATTCTCAGACCATGACCAGTGTACAGAGTGCAAATGATGCAAGTGCAATGGTAGCAGAACAGGCTGAGGTAGTAGAAGATGTAGTAAGTGTATTCCGTGATATGGGTGAGCGTATGAACAGCCTCGTAGAAGGTCTGACAGAGATTTCATCCAGCGTGGAAAAGGCGGACAAGGAACGTTCTGATACAAGAGAAGCTGTTCGTTACATTTCTGAGATTATTGAACAGGCAGCCGTTAATGCAGAAATCGTAAGTGAGAATGCGATTAAGATGATGGCTAATGTAGAAAATCTGAATCATACCTCCAGCAGCTTGATGGAGAACATGAACGGACTTAAGGAAGATATCTCAGTATTCAAGGTTGAATAATAAGGTGATATAGAAAAATACCACTTACATGACCGTAAGTGGTATTTTTTTCGCAAGGGGTGAGTAAGGATAATGAAATATGTTTTAAACGATAAAAATGTAAAGCTTTTGGGACGTACCATGCTGGTGGGAGAGAATCTCTGGATGGCATGGTCTGCTACAGGAGTGGAGTTTGCATTTGAAGGAAAGGAACTTAGTATAACTGTTCTGGGGGGCAAGGCTGCCACGGATTATTCGGTAAATAATTGCTTTGCCAGAATCGGAATTTACGTGGATGGTATAAGGGTCACCACAGATTTGGTCCGCCAGAAAGAAAAGGTATACGAAATCATAAAGGGTGATGTGGTGAGAAAGGTAAAGGTGCGTGTAATAAAATTGTCAGAAGCGCCTATGTCCACCATTGCCATAGCGCCCATTGAAACAGAAGGGGTAATCACACCCACAGAAAAAAGTGTTCACCGCTTTGAATTTATTGGTGACTCCATCACCTGTGGCTACGGTGTGGATGATTTAGATTTGCGCAATACCTTTTCCACGGCTACAGAGGATGTGACCCAGGGGTATGCCTATCTCACTGCCGGGGAGCTTGGAGCAGACGCTAACATTATATCTTGTAGCGGGTATGGGGTGTTGTCCGGGTATACCGATAATCCAGCGGTGCAGAATACCTCGGAACTGTTGCCGCCATATTATGAGAAACTGGGCTTTTCCAGAGACTTTTTTGCCGGGGATATTTCCCCGCAGGATGTGGATTGGGATTTCAGAAGCTATCAGCCGGAGCTTATTGTTTTGAATCTGGGAACCAATGATAATAGCTTCTGTCAGGAAGAGCAGTCACGCTGGGAAGAATTTATGGGGCGTTATGTGGAGTTTCTGAAAGTGATACGCAGAAACAATCCATCTGCACAGCTTCTGTGTGTATATGGTGTGATGGAGGATAGAATCGCACCTTCCGTAGAAAAGGCTGTGGAAAGCTATCAGAAGCAGACGGGGGATGAAAAAATAACCTTCCTGCCCATTCAGCCGGACGACGGAAGCAGGGGCTACGCAGTGGATTATCACCCGGCACCGGCCACCCACAGGGAAGCTTCTCAAATTGTTGTGGAAAAAATCAAAAAGCTAATAAAATTTGAATAGTATTTTCTGATTCTTTAGTGTATAATTACTATAGAGTAGGTCTTTAGTATTAAGGAGAGTATTTATGCTTGTAACATTAATTCCTTTATTTGATGAGAACATGGCAATTCGTGCATATTCTATATTTACCCAGAAGGAGAATTATTTTCTGAATCCTCTTTTTGCAGGCACCGGAGCACTGGATGGTGCCGGACGAGTGGATGGTATGGAAGTAATTCAAAGTATGGGAATTGACACCTTATCTGCGGACAGGGATGTGTTTGTCACGGTTTCCAGTATGAATATTTTCTCAGATTTAACAATACAATGTGATGCTCCTCATGATAGACTGGTGCTTCTTATCGAGCCGGAGGTCAAGCCACAGCCCATGTATATTGAGCGTATTAAGGAATTGAGAGCCATGGGCTACAAGTTTGGAATGCGTAAGCTGGCAGTGCATGATTTTCAGGCATATGCAGAAGTATTAAAGCTGATGGATTATGTATTCCTCAATCACAAAAAAGTGGATTTGGCCATGGCGAAGAGATATTTCCAGGCGTTGTTCCCCAATATTACTCTTTGCGCAGTGAATGTGCAGACTATGGTGGAGTTTGAGGCCATTCGTGAGAATGCGGGCTTTACATTATACGAAGGTAATTTCTATCAGGTGCCCATTACCAAGGGTGAGCATCAGGTGACACCTTTGAAGGCGAATTATATCAGCCTTATTAATAAAGTTAATGAAGAGAATTATGATTTGACAGAAGCGGCGGATATTATTGGTAACGACCCCGCACTGACCATTGAGCTTCTTCGTATGGTTAATAATATTGCGGTGAATTCGGAGGTAACCAGCCTTCGTCATGCTGCGGCCATGATTGGTCAGAAGGAGTTAAAGCGCTGGATTACCACAGCTACATTGAGCGAGCTTTGTACGGATAAGCCTTCGGAAATTATGCGTGTGTCCATGTTGCGTGGTAAATTTGCAGAGAATCTTTCCGGAGCGTTTAAATTGGGCGTACATTCTTCGGAGGCATTTATTTTAGGACTGTTTTCTGTACTGGATGTAGTTTTGGAGACCACTATGGAGGATGCGCTTTCCAAGGTAAATGTGTCCAACGATGTGAAGGAAGCGCTTTTACACAGGGATGGCCGTTTCGAATCGCTTTACAATTTTATCCTGCAATATGAGAAGGCCAGCTGGCAGGAGGTATCCCGTCAGATGATTTTACTGGACATTGATATGAATACCCTGTACAATGCATATATCGATGCCTTGACATGGTATAGAAAATTAATGCTTGGTAAATAAGAGTTAGGATTGTTACAATGGATTTGTTCGAATATATGCGAAGTACCAATATGGAGAAGGAGTCCCCGCTGGCGGCGCGGATGCGTCCGAAGACCTTAGAAGAGGTGGTGGGACAGGAGCACATCATTGGGAAGGACAAGCTGCTTTATCGGGCCATTAAAGCAGACAAAATAAGCTCCGTTATTTTTTATGGTCCGCCCGGCACCGGTAAGACTACGCTGGCGAAGGTGATTGCGAATACCACCAGTGCGGAGTTTACGCAGATTAATGCTACCGTAGCCGGAAAGAAGGATATGGAAGAGGTGGTAGCCAAGGCCAAGGATTTACAAGGCATGTACGGCAAGCGTACCATCCTGTTCATTGATGAGATTCACAGGTTTAATAAAAGCCAGCAGGATTATCTGCTTCCCTTTGTGGAGGATGGAACCATTATCCTGATTGGTGCAACTACAGAGAACCCTTATTTTGAGGTAAACGGAGCGTTGATTTCACGCTCCATTATCTTTGAATTGAAGCCCATTCCCCGGGAGTCGGTAAAGAAGCTGATTGAAAAGGCAGTGTACGATACTCAGGTAGGCATGGGAAGCTATAACGCGGTGATTGAGGAGGATGCTCTGGAGTTTCTGGCGGATTTATCCGGCGGAGATGCCAGACATGCGCTAAACGCTATCGAGCTGGGAGTAATGACCACGGAGCGCAGCAGTGATGGGAAGATTCATATCACTCTGGATGTGGCGCAGGAGTGTATCCAGAAGCGTGCAGTGCGTTATGACAAAAATGGTGATAATCATTACGATACCATTTCGGCCTTTATCAAAAGTATGCGTGGCTCCGATGCGGATGCGGCGGTATATTATCTGGCGCGGATGTTGTATGCCGGGGAAAGTATCACCTTCATCGCACGGCGTATCATGATTTGTGCTGCAGAGGATGTGGGAAATGCAGACCCCATGGCACTGGTGGTAGCAACCAACGCGTCCATGGCAGTGGAGCGCATCGGTATGCCGGAGGCGCAGATTATTTTATCGCAGGCAGCCAGTTATGTGGCAAGTGCCCCGAAGAGCAATGCGGCTTGTGAGGCAATTTTCTCAGCTATGGGTGAGGTAGAAGCTACCGGGAATCTGCCCATACCAACACATTTGCAGGATGCACATTATAAGGGGGCAGCGAAATTGGGACATGGAACGGGGTATAAATATGCCCATGATTATAAGAATCATTATGTGGAGCAGCAGTATCTGCCCTATGAGCTGAATGGGAAGGAGTTCTATAAGCCCACCGGGAATGGATATGAGCAGAAGATCAAAGAACATATGGCAAGAATCAAGAGGGAAGCGAAAGAATAATTCGCTTCCCTTTCGTCGTCCTTCCCGGGAAAGCAGGGGACTATGGTGGGAATGACAGCTTCTCATAACAGGACTGGCTTCAGAGCATAAGTACTTCTAGAATTTCTGATATAGGTTGTGGCAGGCGACGGGGCGGTGGCAATGTGCATCCGTGCACAAATTCCCCTGTGTATTGAGCAGAAATCCAAGAAGTACTAATGCTCTTTCACAAGCCCTGTTATGAGAAGCTGTCATTCCCACCATAATCCCCTGCTTTCCCCCGCCACACCCGGAGCCGGGCGTGGCGGAGTGTGTTCTGACACTTGTGTCGGGGTATATGGAAAATCTGTTGTGTCAAAGACCCTGATTTTCTAGGAATGACGCTGAAAAATGCTTATTTTTATCTGGAAAAAGAGACTTTTTTCAAGAATTTCTTTGTGGTACCCCGTATTTTGGGGAAAGCGGGGTATCAGAATTTTGCAGGAGTGTAGGTACCCTTAAGTGCTCTTAAAACATAGGAATAAACGATATAGGGTTCTTCTTTTCGTAAGGGGATCACTGTGGTAGAATGGTTGTGAGAGGCTGGAATGTTTTATGATGTCACATGGGCTATATTGTCCTATACTGTGAGAACGAAAGTATGTATAAATTGATGGAGTACAAGATGCATAGAGTTTTGGGGAGTAATAGACCATGTTCTGTGCTGGATAGAATATGACCAATTAAAAGGAAAGATGTTTGTTGACATGCAGAATTGGGCATTAGAGCAACTATCTGCGCGTGTGAAGTAAATCAACCAATTCCCATTTGCAGAGAATAGAAATATAAATTTTGAGGAGATCCAAATGAAAAACTACACTCAAGTATATGTAAAAAATAGCTTTGAAGCAGCAAAAATATATTGCGAAGCCTTTGGTGCAGAGATTACACGCGAGTTTATCAATGAGGACAATACTGCCTACGAACACTGCGAATTATCGGTAAATGTAGAAAGTTTTTTGTCACTGGCGGAAGCAAAAAATACCTGTGATATAGATATAGTTCACAAGTACAATTGGGAAACTATGACATTTAATGTGTTTGAGATGGGGACGGAGGAAGCAGTTTATAACGCGTTTCAGGTCTTGAGTGATGGTGGAGTGATTATTGATCCCATTCATGAACTTCCATGGAGTAAATGTTGTGCCACTGTTATCGATAAATTTGGGTTATGTTGGTGGATTTCTATTTAGCGAGATGAGCGCTAACTTCCATGCTGAAAGAAAGGGTTACCATGCATAATTACAACCATTTATTAAATGATTTCGTCCTGCAAAGCAGGCAGATTTTAAAAGATAATCTCACCGGCATATATCTTCATGGCTCCGCAGTTATGGGATGCTTTCAGGCGGAGAGAAGTGACATTGATTTGCTGATAGTTGTGAAAGACGGGCTCTCAAAAGAGACCAAGCGTCAATATATGGACATGGTGGTAGCGTTGAATGAGAGAGCACCTAAGAAGGGACTGGAGCTCAGCATTGTTAGAGAATGTGTATGTAACCCTTTTGTATACCCTACGCCCTTTGAACTGCATTTTTCCATAACTCACCTAAACTGGTATCAGGAAAATCCGGATGATTACGTGGAGAAGATGCAGGGAGTGGACAAGGATTTGGCAGCACACTTTACCATTCTATATCATCGGGGAAAAGTGCTTTTCGGAAGAGAGGTAAAAAGTGTTTTTGGAGAGGTAAGTAGCGAAGACTATATGGACAGCATTTGGTTGGACATTCGGGATGCAAGGAGTGACATTCTGGATAATCCCATGTATATCATTCTGAATTTGTGCAGAGTTCTGGCGTATAAGAAAGAAGGGCTAGTTCTGTCCAAGGCAGAAGGTGGCCTGTGGGGGAAGGAATACATTTCCGAACCGGTGTATAAAAGGCTGATTGACTGTGCCCTGGAAGAATATCAAAACGGAGAGAGCATATTTCCGGATGAATCCGTAACAGTGGAATTTGCAGAATATATGCTTAAGAAGATAGGGAGCGAAGTATAATGGGAAAGATTGAAAAATCATCTGGCAGCATCAGTGTTATCGGTGGGAGCGATGGCCCCACCTCCGTGTTTATTGCCGGAAGAAGTAAGAAGACGTTTAAACAGAGACTGCAAAAGCAGTTTTTTCAGCTTAGAAAGAAATGGTGCGCTCTGTGGATAAAACCCGGTGCTCACACTATGGAAGCGGTGGTTGCATATGCAAAGAATACCTACGGTTTTGAGGAACTTTCCAAGGATGACAAGGAGTACATAGAGCAGTACGAGGAGCTTCGGACCTCTTTCATCATGATGCACCGCCCCAAGCTTTTGAGAGAGTATGCTGCTGCACCAAAGCTAAAAAGTCATGATGAAGCCGGTATTATGGAATTCCAGAAGCAGCTGGAATTACGTCGCCAAAAAGCAAAAGAGATTTCAGAGGATACATTCTCCATAGATTTCCATGTGCTTAAGAAGAAGGACAAGAAAGGTACCATGAACCTCTATCTGGAGGGGAGATTTGGCAGTATCAGTGGTGGCTGGAGCAGTCGGGGAAAAAGAAGCGGCCGTGAATTTAAGAGAATCTATAAGGATATCTACCGCTATTTTGGTGTAACAGAAGAAGATATTGCACGGAAGACCGAGAGATATCAGGATTTGGTGAGAACATTGGCATAAAAGAAAAAGCGGAAGCCTTGCACAACAATTTATGCACGGTTTCCGCTTTTTCAATTATCTTTTATGACTTCCATATTTCCCTCTGGATTCAAAGAGAAACTGTATAAAGCTGGAATAATATGGTATAAAGCTGCCATCCTCGATCATAGCCAGAATCTCCTCTAAGGTAGCCCATCTGGCATCCTGCACCTCTTCGTACTGTAGGGTCAGCTCATCCAGGGACACTTCCTTCTCCACCAGGTAAACATCGTTGAAGCAGCGTTCGCTATTGATGGTTAAATTAGGGCGGATGCCCTGTAAATCCAGCTGGATACCCAGCTCCTCGAAAAGCTCACGCTCCGCTGCGGTCTGGGAGGAGTCCCCCTGCACTGCGCTGCCACCTACGGTGATATCCCACAGATTGGACCAGCCTTCCTTGAAGGACTGGCGCTGCTGAATCAGCATCTTGCCCTCTGCATTAAAGATGCATACATGTACTACCAGATGGTAGCAGCCTTCTTCAAATTCATGACCGCGCACCATGGTCTGACCGGTCTTTTCGCGATTCATATCATAGATATCCCAAAGTTCCATAAGAAAATCTCCTTATCTAAAAAAGCAACTTAATAATTTGTTCGTACACATCCTGATTCTTTTTCTGCCAGTTGTCACACACCGCTTCGGCGATTTCTCTGGTGGGTACGGAAAGGGTCAGTTCAATTAGATTGATGTCCTGTTCCTTGGCAATCAGGTGGGCTTCATATTCTCCGGAGGTGGATTTGTAGTAGTCACCCAGTACGGAGACCTCTTCCCGCAGGGAGTATTCATTTTCCCGGAAATACTGGTTGATATCCTCCTTGATGGCATCGCTGATGCGGTTGCCAAAAAAGGATAGTGTTTCCTTTCCTTCTTCGCTGAGAGAGAGCTGTGTACGGTTGCCTGTGGTCTTACTTTCCACCAGACCGGTATCCGTCAGCTCGCTAAATACCTGTTGCAGGGTCAGGAAATTGGTATATTCCTTTTCTAATATGAAGTTGCTGATCTGAGCGGTGGTAAGAGGAAACTTTACCCGGCCCAGCATATATAAAATAATCAATTTATACAGTGTCAGTGGATCCTGTAGCATGATATAACCTTCCTTGATAAGTTTGTCTGTTCTTCATTTCCTTGTGCAGAGAATTCAGCACATCTCTTTTGTTCAGGCTCCAGGTGGGGGCAAGAAGAAGCGCCTTTGGTCCATCCCCGGTCACCCGGTGAAGAACAATTTCCGGGGAGAGCCGCTCGATACAGCCGATTAAGATATCTAAGTATTCTTCTTTTTCCAGCGCAGGAAAAAGTCCGGCTTCATAGTCCGTAGCCAAATCGGTACCCTTAAGAATATGCAGAAGCTGTAGCTTTATCCCAAAAGGAGAGAAACGGTTCAGATACTGAATGGTTTCATACATCTGCCCCCTAGTCTCTCCGGGGAGTCCTAATATGACATGCACAATATAGGGTATGCCGATATCCTGTAGATGCCCAGCTGCTTCTTCAAAAACAGAGAGGGGATATCCGCGGCGGATGTAGTCGGCAGTCTGCTTGTGAATGGTCTGAAGTCCCAGCTCCACCCAGATTAGTTTCTTCGGAAACCCGGTTTTTAATTCTGCCAAAAGGGCAAGTACATCCTCTCCCAGACAATCCGGCCTGGTGGCAATGGATATTCCGCAGATCTGTGGATGGGAGAGTGCTTCGGTGTAGATTTTCCGAAGCTCTTCCACTGGTGCATAGGTGTTGGTGTAGGCCTGAAAGTAAGCCATAAAGCAGTCACCCACCTTTTTATCACCGAACTTGGCCAGTCCCTCTGCCAGCTGCCTGTCAATAGCACCCGGGGAAGCCGCAAAATCACCACTGCCTCCGGCGCTACAGAAGATACAGCCCCGGCTGTCAAGGCTGCCGTCCCGGTTGGGACAGGTCATACCGGCATCCAGGGCTATTTTGTAGCATTTGTGATGGAAGGTATCTTTAAAATACGCATCCAGTGAATAATAAGGCTTGTCCAGCCATAAGCTTTTCGTTTGTATCATTATACATGTGCCTTTACTGCGTTGGCAACAGCCTCTGCAGCCTTGGGATTAAAGGCTTCCGGAAGAATGAAATCCTCGGAAAGCTCTTCCTCGGTTACCAGGTTAGCCAGTGCGTTTGCAGCAGCCAGCTTCATTTCCTCAGTAATCTGGGAAGCACGGGATTCCAGTGCGCCCTTGAAGATACCCGGGAAAGCGATGACATTGTTGACCTGGTTGGGGAAATCGCTGCGTCCGGTACCAACTACCTTTGCACCTGCGGCTTTTGCAAGGTCCGGCATGATTTCCGGTACAGGGTTTGCCATAGCAAAGAGGATGGCATCTTTATTCATGGAAGCAACCATCTCCAGGGTAACAATGCCCGGTGCAGAAACACCCACGAAGATATCTGCGCCCGCCATGGCGTCTGCCAGAGTGCCCTTTTCCCCGGAAAGATTGGTAACCTGTACCATTTTTTCCTGCATCCAGTTAAGTCCTTCGGTTTCTTTCGACAAAATGCCCGCCTTATCACACATTATGATATGGGGGAAGCCATAGGTAAGGAGGAGCTTTGTGATGGCGACACCTGCACTGCCGGCACCATTTACAACCACACGGCAGTCCTCCTTTTTCTTGCCGACTACCTTTAAGGCATTGATGATTCCTGCCAAAACTACGATGGCAGTACCGTGCTGGTCATCGTGAAAAACGGGAATATGTAAAGTCTGCTTTAAGCGCTCCTCAATTTCAAAGCATCTGGGAGCGGAGATATCCTCTAAGTTGATACCACCGAAGGCCGGTGCCAGATAGGTCACTGCTTTGATGATTTCTTCGGTATCCTGGGTATCCAGGCAGATGGGAACGGCATTGACGCCGCCGAATTCCTTGAATAATACCGCCTTCCCCTCCATAACAGGCATAGCTGCTAAGGGGCCGATGTTTCCAAGGCCAAGTACGGCACTACCGTCGGAAACCACGGCTACGGTGTTGGATTTCATAGTGTATGTATATGCTGCCTCCGGATTCTGGGCGATTACCTTAC
>JAFTXD010000057.1 GCA_017461775.1 Lachnospiraceae bacterium | reverse complement strand
TTCACTCATCTAAATGCTCCTTTCTTCCCAGATTATAAGAACTGAGATACAAGATTAATTACAAGACCACCTGCCACAACGGATGCAATCTGTCCGGATACGTTAGCGCCGGCAGCGTGCATGATGATGATATTGGTAGGATCCTCCTCCATAGCCAGCTTCTGCACTACACGGGAAGACATAGGGAATGCAGAAATACCTGCACCACCAACCATGGGGTTAATCTTATTCTTGGTGAAAAGGTTCATAAACTTCGCAAGAAGTACACCACCGATGGTATCCATTACGAATGCGAATAAACCGATTACCATAATCATAACGGTTTCTACTGTTACGAAATCTTCTGCCTTCATGGAGAAGGAAATGGTAATACCAAGTAATAAAGTAACTAAATTTGCTAACTGATTCTGCGCGGTATCGGACATGGTTCCGAGAACGCCACATTCACGAAGAAGGTTACCAAACATAAGGAAACCAACCAAAGCTACGGACTGAGGTGCTACAAGACCAACAATCATGGTTACTGCGATAGGGAAAATAATACGCATAGTCTTGGTTACAGACTCAGGCTTATATTCCATATGTATACATCTTTCCTTCTTGGTGGTTACCAGCTTAATAGCCATAGGCTGTACGATAGGAACCAATGCCATGTAAGAATATGCTGCAACGGCAATCGCACCTACATACTTTGACTTAAGTACCTGAGATACTAAAATAGCGGTAGGACCGTCTGCTGCACCGATAACACCGATAGCTGCTGCATCTCTGATGTCGAAGCCTAAGAATGCTGCTAACAGAATTGCTGCGAAAATACCAAACTGTGCACCTGCACCAAATAAGAACATGGATGGCTTTGAGAGAAGCGGTCCAAAGTCAATCATTGCACCAATACCGATAAATAATAAGATAGGCATTGCCTCTGAAGCCTCAATACCAACCTCAAATAACCACTGAATAATACCATGAGCTTCGATACCACCTACGGTCTGGTTAAGTACACCGGATAAAGGTAAGTTTACTAAGATAGCACCGAATCCCATTGGAAGTAATAATGATGGCTCGTACTCTTTTTTAATAGCAAGCCAGATTAAAAGGATTCCGATTGCAAACATTACAAGTGATTTCCAACCGCCGCCACTGAAATCAAACAGGGCAAGTACTCCTTCCAATAAATAATCCATAAAATATCCTCCTTACATAAGTTTTGTAAAATACACGCATCAATCATAACATATCAGTGCAAAATATTCCATATAAACTGTCATTTTTTTCGGTAAAGAAATTTGCCACCTTAACATATTTTAACGTGCACTTTTACGCACGTTAAAACTTAGCAAAGCTTTACCATTTCTTATAGAATATCTGAGCAAAATCTGATAAAATTATTATCGAAAAAAATCTGACATTCAGAAAGGAGATTTCGACTTGAAACATTATTGTGAAGATATCAAAGATGTCTTAATCGAAACCCAGAGTTCTGTAGATGGCATTTCTACTGCGGAAGCCGAGAAACGTCTTGCAGAAAATGGAAAAAACAAACTTGCAGAAGGAAAAAAGGATTCTCTGCTGAAACGATTTATCAATCAGCTGATGGATCCCATGATTTTAATCCTTCTGGCCGCAGCTGCAATCAGTGGTGTTCTTGCTGTAGTGGAGGGCGAAAGCTTTGCAGATGTTATCATCATTCTTGCCGTAGTTATTATTAATGCGGTTCTTGGTGTTTACCAGGAAAGCAAGGCTGAAAAGGCCATTGAGGCTCTGCAGGAAATGTCCGCAGCTACCTCCAAAGTATTACGCGATGGCAAAATCGCAATTGTTCACAGTGAAGATTTAATTGTAGGTGACGTGGTTCTTTTAGAGGCCGGCGATGCAGTTCCCGCAGATGGACGACTGATTGAAAATGCCAGTCTGAAGGTAGAAGAAGCTGCTCTTACCGGTGAATCCGTTCCTGTAACCAAGTTTATTGACATAATCAATCTCACCGATTCTTCCAAGGACGTACCTCTTGGAGATCGTAAGAACATGGTGTACATGGGCTCTGCAATCGTTTATGGTCGTGGTAAGGCAGTTATCACAGCTACCGGTATGGACACCGAAATGGGTAAAATCGCAGATGCTCTTGCCAATGCCCAGGAAGGACAGACTCCTCTCCAGATTAAGCTCAGCCAGCTTTCCAAGATTTTAACCTGGTTAGTACTTGGAATCTGTGTAGTTATCTTCGCAGTACAAATTCTCCGTGCCGGTGGTTTCTCCGTAGATACCATCCTTGGTTCCTTCATGGTAGCTGTATCCTTAGCGGTTGCTGCTATTCCGGAAGGTCTTGCAGCGGTGGTAACCGTGGTTCTTTCCATTGGTGTTACCAATATGTCCAAGAGAAATGCGATTATCAGGCGACTCACCGCTGTAGAAACTCTTGGCTGTGCCCAGATTATCTGTTCTGATAAAACCGGAACCTTAACCCAGAATAAGATGACCGTTGTTGACCACTTCGGCGAGGATGAGAAACTCCTTGCAAAGGCTATGGCCTTGTGTTGTGACGCGGAGCTTGCAGATGACGGTTCTGTAACCGGTGAGCCTACCGAAGCAGCTCTTGTTTACTGGGCAAACCGTATCGGTCTTCCAAAGCCTCAGCTTAAGAAGGAAGCTCCTCGTAGTGGCGAAGCTCCTTTCGACTCCGGAAGAAAAATGATGTCTACCGTTCACCTTGTAAATGGCAAGTACATCCAGTACACCAAGGGTGCACCGGATATGATTCTTGATAAATGTACTACTTATTTAAAGGATGGTAAACCCGTTCCCATGACCGATGCATATCGTCAGGAAATCTTAAAGGGCAACAAGGCCATGGCAGACAAAGCGCTCCGTGTTCTTGCCTGTGCACAGCGCAACTGGGACTCTGAGCCTGCATATGATGCAGATGTTCTCGAGCAGGATCTTTGCTTTGTAGGCTTAAGTGGTATGATTGACCCTGTCCGTCCGGAAGTAAAGGATGCTATCGTAGAGTGTAAGAAGGCCGGCATCCGTGCCATCATGATTACCGGTGACCACATCGATACCGCTATCGCTATCGCAAGAGAGCTTGGTATCCTTACCGGTGACAAGAAAGCAATTACCGGTTCCATGTTAAACGAGATGGACGATGAGCAGTTCGCAAAGGAATTCCAGAACATCGCCGTTTATGCACGTGTTCAGCCCGAGCATAAGACCCGTATCGTAAATGCATGGCGTAATGCAGGCTATGTAACTGCTATGACCGGTGACGGTGTAAACGATGCTCCTTCTATTAAGTCCGCAGATATCGGTGTTGGTATGGGTATCACCGGTACTGATGTAACCAAGAACGTTGCAGATATGGTTCTTACCGATGACAACTTTGCTACCATCGTTGGTGCTGTAGAGGAAGGTCGTCGTATCTACGACAACATCCGTAAGGCAATCCAGTTCCTTCTTGGTTCCAACATGAGTGAGGTAATCAGTATTTTCGTTTCCACACTCCTTGGCTTTACTATTTTAAAGCCTGTGCATCTTCTTTGGATTAACCTTGTTACCGACTGCTTCCCTGCTCTTGCTCTTGGTATGGAAGAAGCAGAACCGGATATCATGGAGCGTAAGCCTCGTGATGCAAAGGCTGGTATTTTTGCAGACGGTATGGGTATTGATATTGGTTACCAGGGACTTATGGTATCCGCACTTGTACTCCTCTCCTATTTCGTAGGACACTTTATGGAGACCGGCAACTGGTCCATTACTGACAACGCAGAAGGTATGACCATGGCATTCTTAACCATGTCCATGGCAGAGATTTTCCACAGCTTCAACATGCGTTCACAACGTGGAAGCATCTTCCGCCTTCCTACCCAGAACAAGATTCTCATCGGCGCTGCAATCCTGACTCTGATTGCTACCACCGTTGTATGTGAGATTCCTTTCCTTGCAAATGCATTTGGATTTGCTTCTGTAAGCCTTGCAGAGTACATCATCGCAATTGCACTTGGTGCACTGGTAATCCCTATCGTAGAAATCGTGAAATTCTTTCAGCGTAAGGCTGCAAAATAAAGAATGACGTAACAAACCCCGAAGCCAAAGGCTTCGGGGTTTAAATTATGCGCTATGAAAATATAACATTCTAATTTAATTAACTATTCTTTAAAATAACCTGCTCTACCATATCAGCTACATGCTCACAGCCATCCAAGCACTTCTCTAAACGGTCAAATAAGGTGGTCCAGGAAAGAATTGCCACAGCATCCTTCTCCTCGGTATAAAGACGACGTACCGCCGCTGTATAAAGCTTATCGCCTTCCTCCTCAAAACCATTTACCTCAATAATCTTCTCACGGATAACAGTAGACTTACGGAAATTATGAAGCTCAGAAAGCATCTCCTTAAGTGCACCGCTACAACGCTCAATCAGTCTGGAGAAATCCTTTACCTCCGGACGAAGCTCGGTAATATTGTACATGTAGATACCAAGTAATACATCCTCAATCGTATCGGTAACATCATCAATGGTGTGTGCCAGCTCAACAATATCTTCTCTTTCAATGGGAGGTAAGAATTCCTTTACCAGCTGCTCCATCATATTGTGCTTGATACCATCTGCAGTATGCTCGATGGTATGCATCTCATCCAGACGGGTCTTAATGTTTGCCACATCAAAATTCTCGAAACATTCCTTTAAAAGAATTGCCGCATCATTTGCATAGGACATTCCCTTCGCAAAAGTATCAAAATAAAAATTGTTCTCTTTCTTTGCCATGATTCTTCTCCTTCTTAACTAAAACAGCCACATAAATAGTTTTGCCATGAAAAATCCGATAAGTCCACATCCCGGGAAGGTAAGCACCCAGGTAAGTACCATTTCTTTTACTACGCCCCAGTTAACATTGGATAAACGGCGCGCCGCACCAACACCCATAATCGCTACGGTCTTGGTATGCGTGGTAGATACAGGGATACCGGTCACAGAAGATAATAAAAGACATCCTGCACCGGCAAGATCCGCTGCAAATCCCTGATATGTCTCCAGCTTTACCATATCCATACCTACGGCCTTAATAATACGATAACCACCGATGGATGTTCCCAGTGCCATTACTGCACTACATAAAATCATCAGCCAGATAGGAATCTCAAAATTATTTACATCAGCCTGTCCATTGGCAAGGAAAATACCGAGCATGAACACACCCATAAACTTCTGGCCATCCTGCGCCCCATGCATGAATGCCATCATTGCACCACCGGCTACCTGACCGCCCTTAAAGAATCCCAACGTTTTACGTCTGTCCATTTTCCTGCAAATCAGCTCAATAATCTTAACGGTACACCAACCAAAGCCGAAACCAAGAAGTGTAGATAAACCAAGACCATACACAACCTTAATCCACTCAGCTCCGTTAATACCTGCAAGACCACCATGAAGTGCGATCGCCGCACCGGAGATACCTGCAATCAGAGCGTGGCTCTCACTGGTCGGAATACCAAACCACCAGGCTGCCGTAGCCCAGGTAACAATGGCAAACAAGGATGCACACAGTGCTACCAGCGCGTCATGGGAATTCCCACCAAAATCCACCATTTTATAAATGGTTGCTGCAACACTGGCATTTACCATTGTCATTACAAATACTCCAAGAAAATTAAATACTGCCGCCATCAAAATTGCTGCCTTAGGTGACATGGCCTTGGTAGACACACAGGTTGCAATCGCATTGGGTGCATCCGTCCAGCCATTTACCAGCACAACCCCCAGTACCAACGCTACTGTAATAGCAAGCACCGGATTTGATAGCAATTGAGACACAAATTCCAATAAAGAAACTGTCATAAGTTCTCCTCTCTTTACAATTATCTTACGTCTTTTTTACATGTTGTAATACCCAACATACCCTTTAATTTTATCTTACAATTTGCTTTTTGTCCATCAATTCTGTTTATTCTTTACATGAATTTTACCAGATACTTACTTTTTTTCCAAAAAGAGCAGCAACCTGCCATTAACAGATTGCTGCCCTCCCTACACTTCCTTATCCACCAGTATCTTCCATAAATCATCCAGAAGAATCTCCTCTTCCAATTTCTTCTCTTCCTGTTTTTTCTCTTCCAGAATTTTATCTTCCTGCGCCTTCTCCAGGGCTTCCTCCTTCTTCTTCTCCAAACGCTCCCGCATCAGCTCCTTTAACACCTCCTGAATGGAATCAAAGTTCTCCAAGAATTTATCCCACTCATCTTCCGTAAAGGACTGACTTCCAATCTGATAGGCTTCTTCGGTTTCACCCTTTTCCATCTTCTCCCGAATTTCCAGTATTCTCTCTTTAAAAAGCTTTCTGTTTTCTTCTTCCTGCGTTGCCGTAGAATTCCTGTGGTAATCCGTAAAGTAATCGTTTCTTACACCACTGTTTACCTGCATACTTCTCCTTTCTGCAGCCCCTTAAGTCAGTCAGGGCTGCGCCGCTCTCCGGAAAGGTCCAAGCGACATCTTTTATTTTTACGCAAAAATAGCGCCCGTTTTCAATTCAATCCATTGAAATCAGACGCTATCCTTAGCTGAATATATTATCGTCACATCCAGCGCAGAATTTAATATATTGCACTTACTTTTTCCAAATACTCCTCCAAGGTAATTTCCTCTTCCATAATATACTCCGCCAGTTCTTTACCTACATAACGAAAATGCCAGGATTCGTAGCTGATTTTAGTAATATCCTCTTTTCCCTTGGGATAACGCAGAATAAACCCATACTCTGCACAATGCTTCCTAAGCCACTTGTTCTCCGCAGTCTTCTCCTGCCCCTTATCCAGCATCTGATAATCCCTTGCTACAATATCAAAGGCAAGCCCCGTGGAGTGCTCACTACATCCCGGCGGCATGGTCTCCTTTGCCACCTCCTCGTAGGCCTCCGTATAGGTGTATCCCTTCCGCAGAAGTGCCTCCACATCCTCGTCGAAGAGCTCCTCCTGACGCTTCCTGTCCCGGTAAGAAGAACAAATCAGCAAATCCATTCCATCCTCTCGCGCAGCCTCCAGCATTTCACACAGGGGCTCGTAGGCCTCCTCTGCCGCCTTACTTCGCCCATCCGCCAGAGTAATCAGCTCCACCTCGTACTCCTTCGGAAGAGGATTATCCTTGTTAACTAAAATAGGATTTCCTCTGGGTATATCCTCATCTACACTAACCGGCTTCTCTGTGGGTTTTACCAATTCCGCTTCTTCCATGACAATACTGCTTGAGGCAACTGCCTCCTCCTGCTCAGGAACCTCCTTGGTAACCAGTATCTTACTCATCCCCGCAAAGAAAAGAAATACTACCACCAATGCGGATGCAAAAATAAGTCTACGGAGTATCTTCTTTTTTCGTTTCTGTTTTCTCCTATGCTGACGCTGTCTTATCCTTTGTACGTTCTGTTCCATTTCCAAATATTCCCTCCTGTTTATGTCTCTATCATAAACGGGAAATGTATCAGACCCTCCTCATTTTTGTATCAATCTTGTATCATTTCCGGCACCAAAAGGCAAACCAGCTGCACTCCTGCCCTATAGTCCGGCAGTACATTTCGTCCATTGGATACCATCACCTCAAAGTATGTGCTCAGATTACCATAGGGCATAACAAATAACTTGTTATAGCTTTCCTCATCGTCCACTCTTGTCACATACCATACATCGTCATTTTCCCAGCCTTCTTCATTAAAGCCCTCTAAATCCTCCATTCCTGCTGCATAATAGGAATTAAAATAATGCATAAAATAAGATGCTGTCTCACACATCTCATACCGGGAATAAGCATCGAACTCTGTATATGCTGCTGTCACCTTTTTGTCATGGCTCTCGCTTTCCTTTACATACTCCCCTTCTCCGGTGATAGCGATATAATAGACTGCTTCCGTCTCTGCATCGATGAGCAGGCGTACGGAGGTATCATAGCCCACCATATAGATATCCAGATACCACATCATAAGCAGTATATTTTTCAGAGAGGTATTCTCATACACCACATATTTTTTACAATCCCGGATATTTACCGTGGAGGTTTCCTGTAGGAAATCGTAATAAATTCCCCATGTCATTTCATTGATATTTCCCATCCACTCGCTTGCAAAAACACGTTCTAAAAGGTCCACCACCTCATCCACATTTTTTCCGCCATAGTTGATGGCAGATACGGTCAGTTCCTCCGTTTTTTTCTCCATCAGGGCCGACATTCTCTTATACATGTCCTTCTCATACCCTGCACTCACCAGCTGATTATCCGAATACTCCCAACTCTCTCCGCTTTTCCCCAGAAAGCGATAACCATCCTGCACCTGAAAAATTATCTGTGGAAGCAGCAGCGCCACCCATAACAAAATCAAAATTCCCAAAACAAAGTGGCCATAGGTCTTTATTTTCTTCATACTCTATCTGCCTCCTCTCTTTCCGGGAAAAATATCTGCACCACCGTTCCTTCTCCGGGCCTGCTGCTGATTCGCCATAGGCCTCCATGGAGGGAAATAATTTTCTGGCAAAGGGTCATACCGATTCCGGCTCCCCCTTCCTTGCGGGAACGGGACTTATCCACCATGTAGAAGGCTTCTGTAATCCGCGCAATATCCTGCTCCGGAATACCACAGCCATTGTCCACCACCTTGATTTCATAGCCCTTCTCTGCCGGCATGCCCTTAAACAGAATAAAGCCCTCCTCACCGGCCGCCTTTACTGCATTATCCAAAAGATTATAAAACACCGACAAAAGCAGCTCCTTATCTCCATAAAGCACACCCTTTTCCATGACGATTCTGCCCTTGATATTCTTTTTCTCAAATATCGGTCGCATGGTTTTACGCAGATTTTCCTCCAGCTCTTTAGCAGATATCCGCACCTTCTTTAGGGGCGTATGCTCCATGCTGGTCAGCTCCAGCAGCTTGTGGGACAAGCTCTCCAGTCGTTTTCCCTGCCGATAAATATAATAATAAGCCTCCCGGCACTCCTCCTCGCTCATCCCTACCGTATTCAGCATGTCCGCATAGCCGATGATAGCGGTCAGTGGCGTCTTTAACTCATGGGCAAAGGCTGCGGTAAATCGTTCCTTGGCTCTGGCTTCCTCCTCCTTTTCCTTCATCTGCTCCACCAGACGGTCCGCCATATGATTTAAATTTCTGGAAAGAGTTCCGATTTCATCCTCGCTCTCATAATCCGAACGTTCCATCAGATTTCCCCCGGCAATCTGCTCCATCACCGCATCCAGCTCCCGGATAGGTCTGGTCAGATAATGGGAAAGAAAATAAATACTCACTGTTCCCACCATAAGTAAAATCACCAGTGCCAGACGGTACTGATTCAGAAGATTCTGCCGATCCTCATAGATACTGCTGATATCCCGGCTGATTCCCAGATAGAGAAGCTCCGAGATTCCCTCGTACTTACTCACGGATACAAGATAATACTTATCCTCCACCGGGCGCACCCCGCTGACAAAGCTCTCCTTCTCCGCCATCTCCTGGGAAAGAGCCTTCACCTCTTCAAATTGGTAATAGGCCCTGTTGATATCCCCATAATAATCCTGCTCCCCAGACCAGATAAAGCACTTCTTACCATCCCGCTCCACGCTGGCGGCAGCACTTTCCACAGCGCTATATACCCCATATTCATGCCCATACTCTGCCATGGAGTCATACACAATATCAAAAAGATTATGGAAAATCCTGCCCTCCTGCTGTGCCTGCTCAAACTCGCCATCCAGATTTTTCTGGAAATAAGAAAGCATCATCCAACTTCCAAATACCGTAAATATGATGGTCAGCACCGCAGTAATGGCAAAGAATAATTTGGTTGCAAATTTCATACATTCAATCGATAGCCCACCTTATATACGGTGGCAATCTTATCCTCCCACTGAAGCTTTTTCTTCAGTCTCTGTATATGTAAATCCACGGTTCGGCTCTGCTCTAAAAACTCGCCGCCCCACACATTTTCGTAAATCACATCCCTGTAAAGGGCAATATTCTGATTCCGCACCAGAAGAAGCAGCAAATCAAATTCCTTCATGGTAAGTGAAATCTCTTCCTCTCCCCGTTTTACCGTCCGGGAAGCCGTATCAATCACAATATCATGAACCTCCAACAGGGTGGATACCTTGTTGTAACGGCGCAGTACCGCCTCCACTCTGGCAAGCAACTCCACAATTTCAAAGGGCTTGGCCATGTAGTCGTCCGCACCCATTTTCAGTCCCTTCACCTTATGCTCCGTAGTGCCCAGTGCTGTTAAGAATATCACAGGAAAGCCCAGTCTCTTGGCATAATCCAAAAGCTCATACCCATCAATTCCCGGAAGCATCACATCCAGGAGCACCAAATCAAAGGCCTCCTCCATCATCATATCCGCCGCCATCACACCATCGGTAGCAAGCACACATTGATATCCCGCCTTCATCAAATTCTTCCTAATCAGATTTCCGATAGCCTCTTCATCCTCTGCAACTAATATCTTCAGCATAACAAACCAAACTCCCTCATCGTAAACGTTGTTTCCATTTTGCAATAAAGATGTATCTTTTTTGTATCTTATCCATAGAAAAGCCCCTGCAAATAAGCTCTCTTTGCAGGGACCTATCCTTATTTTCTTTTTTGAAACTCTTTTTCAAACTGCTTTAAATCCTGTCCCTTTAGCGCTCTCTCAAGGAGCGTTGGCAGCATCTGGGGATTGCAGGCAAAGCAGGGAATCTCCATTGCGGCAATCTTCTGCGCCATCTGGGCATCGTAATAGGGCTTTCCCCCATCCGCCAGTGCTAAAAGGCAAATGACCGTCACACCCGACTCCTTCATCTCCTGTAATCTCCGCAGCATCCCGGCTCTGTTTCCCCCCTCTTCTAAATCCGAAATCAGGAAAAACAGGGTTTTCGATGGATTCTCCACAAACTGCTCACAGTAGGCCAGGGATTTTTCAATATTGGTACCGCCACCCAGCTGAAAGCCAAAGAGCAAATCCACCGGGTCATCACTTTTCTCCGTCAAATCTACAATATTGGTATCAAAGGCTACGATTCTGGTATTTAAGCTGGACATACTAGCCAAAATACAGCTGACGATGGAAGAATAAATCACTGACTCTCCCATGGAACCACTCTGGTCTATGTCCAGAATCACCGTCCATTTATTGGCCGCTGTGGTACTGGTTCTGTCGAAGAAATAAAAGTGCTCCGGCACAATGGTTCCCAGCTCCTTGTTATAATTTTTCAGGTTCCGGGAAATGGTCATCTTATAATCAATGGCCGCCGCAGAAGGAATGGGGGAATGCTTTCTTTTATTCAAAGAAGCAGTCACCGCCCTGCGGATATCCTGCTCCAACAGCTTATTGATTTCCTCTACAATCTTTTTTATAAAAGCGCGTACACTTTCTTTCGACCGTTGTGGAATTTGCTCCTTTAACATAAGTATAGTAGATGCCAAACTCACATCCGGCTCCAGATTGTCCAAAAGCTCCGGCTCAAAAAGCAGCTGCTTTAACCCACATCTGGTCATGGCATCTCCCTGAATTACCGTCACCAGCTCCTTATCAAAAAGGCTTCGCACATCTCCCAGCCACTTGGATATCTGTGGGTTGGAAGGACCATTTCCGGCTCCCCTACCGGAGCCAAAGCCGCCGGACTCCCTGCGGCTGTAGATGGCTGCCAGTGCCTGGTCCATAAGATCCTGCCCTTGCGTCAGCGATACGCCACCCATACTCTCAAAACGGCTCTGACTTTCGCTTCCCAGTATTAATCTCCACCTTTGAATATGTTCTTTTTCATCCATACACAGCTTCCTCACTAAAAGTCAAAATCAAAGTCGTCAAGACTTTCTATCATCTTCTGCTCCTCTGCTCCCAAGGTTGCATTTACTGCTTCACTGACCTGCTGGCCGTTCAGCCCCCAGATTTCGCCCAGATTCTCTGCAATTTCATCCTTTTCCATAGCAGAAAAATCTGCAAAGGCACGGCGCAAAAATACCAGCGCCCGCTTAAATTCTTCCTCGTCCAGCGTTTCCAGATAAGTATCCAGACTCTCCCACAGAGAAAGTCTGGCAATCAGTCCATAGCGGTTTTTCATGGCAAGACCTTCAAACCAGCCCGCTCCTAAGTCCGCGGGAACACCCTTAGAAAGTCTTCTGCTGACCTCCAGCTTCAGTCTGTCGTTATCCATCTTTCCCCGCTCTAGCAGCACCGCCGCACCATAGCCGGAAAGCTTGGTATTTAAATCATCCCTGTCCGCGATTTCCTTTAAGGTATTCACCCAGGTCTCTTCCTCCAGAAAATCATGGGCAAGCACAGCACTGTTTAACATTTCCATGGCCTCCACCATTTCCTTGCTGGCTCCATCATCACAGATACATTCTCCCGGCAAAATCAGACAGCACCGATAAAAAATCTGGGTAAGTATGGGCACCAGGGGAGCGGTATCAATCAATCGGATATTACCATATTGAAGCACCGTGGAAAGTCTGTGGGCTGTCTTTGCCAGCTCCGTAATAGAGGCCGCATCCACTGCCATAGCCTGTAAGCCTGCAGTTGCATAGGCCACCGCCTCCGCCATACCACAGGAGAAAGCGTCCTCAATGACCTGCGCAATATCACTGATGCTTCCCCCGTTTTCCACTCTTTCCTTCAGTACAAAGGAGGCTGCCAAAAGTACGGTATCTCCCTTAAGGGCCGCCTCTACTAACTCTATCTCTGCCTCCGGGCTCCAGCGCACAGCCCAGTTCTCTGCCCAGGTGGCTGCATCCTGCTTCACCAACTCCTGTCTGGCAAAGCAAATTCCCAAAATTCTCAGCTGATGTAAAAAGAAGGAACGATGCAAATCCAGAAAGGCTGCCTTCTGCGTGGACACATTTCGATTCTCTCTTAAGTCCAGAGCCAGATCCTGTTCCACCATATCCCTGTATTTTTCCAGCTTAAGCTCCTTTAACTTCCGGTAAAAATCCTCCTGAATACTGGTATTACTTACGCCCTCCGGCAGAGCACCGATACGGGTACCGATTTCCGTATCCGCCACGGCGAGGCTGACAGCCGGAAAGCTGCCCTTTCCAAGACAGGTCACTGCCGCATCCCGAAGATCCCGAAGCGCCGGATATCTGCCGCCCCGAAGCACTGCCAGGGAATCCGCCAGCCGCACGGCCTCAATCACCTCTGCAGAGGAAACGGGATTTCCACTTTTTCTAAGAAAGCCCGCTACTTTTGCAAGATAACACTCCGCGGTGTAAGCATAGTCTCCCTTACAAACAGCCTCCCACAGAATACCATAATAGGCCGGAGCCTTATTTCCCGCACCATAGCCTGACCTGGTGGACAGACGATAATCGGAATAGGGCATCAGGGTATGCTTTGCCCCCACCGATGGAATACTCCCTAGCTCCTCATCCGTCATGGCCTGTGCTTCTTCGTCCAAAAGCCCTGCCACATGATACGCTCCGGTCACCACTACGATTTCCTCCGGCTGATAACCTTCCTTTATCGCCTCCTGTATCTTACGCCGCATATAGGCTTCCCGCACCAGAATTTCGGGCCAGTCACTTTCCTGTCCCTGGCTCAATTCGCGTATATTTTCTCCAAAGGTATTGGCTCCCAAATGATAACCTTCCATGTCTTTGGCATGCTCCAGCGTCCTTTCCCAGAAGGTATCATGTCCATCCTCGCCGGCCTGCTTATCCAGCAATTCATAGACATTCATTCGCTCCTCTTCCCCTTTGTTTTCACTTTCATACCTGGAAGGGAGTGCCAGAAAAATCTCTGAGGGCAAATCCATAAAACGACACGCTACCCTGTTCTCCTTACACCAGAGAATGGCCTGATACTCCGGCGAATACTCCGCAAAGGGATACAGTATGGTACGCACCGGCGCCTCTTTTGTATAGGCTAAAATCGCGATGGGCGTCTTTGTGGCCGGATTCGTGATATGCTCCATCTGGTCATCAAAATCACTGGGGCCCTCTATCAGTACCAGCCTTGGCCTTTTCTGGTCAAGAAAGCTTCGAAGATGCCATGCTCCGGCAGGGGAAAGATGCCGGATACCAAAAATATATGGCTTACTCATTTACAACAACTCCTTACATGCCCTATACAGACCACTCCATGCTGAGCCACGCTTCTTCATCACATTTTCCAAATATTCCTTCCAGGCAATGGCATCCTTTTCCTCTTCCTTGATAATCGCTCCCTGTAAGCCTGCTGCCAGGTCACTCTCGCTGATTTTCCCATTACCAAAGCTACCTGCCAGCGCCATACTGTTGCAAAGCAGGGAAATGGCCTCTGCGGTGGAAAGTACACCGGAAGTTGCTTTCACCTTCTGGCTCTTATCGCAGGTCTCTCCATTACGCAGCTCCCGGAAAATAGTACATACCTTCTCCACGGTAGCTTCCTCCGGAAGAGCGGCATTCAAATCAAGCCCCGCGGAAAGCTGCTCCACTCTGGCCTTTACAATCTCCATTTCCGCCTCTAAATCCGCCGGCGTAGGGAGCACCACGATATTGAAACGTCTCTTAAGTGCCGCAGACATCTCGTTGACACCCTTATCCCTGGTATTTGCGGTAGCAATGATGGAAAAGCCCTTTTTCGCCGGTACCTCCATATTCAGCTCCGGCACAGAAATTCTCTTTTCCGACAAAAGAGAAATCAGCGCATCCTGTACCTCGGAAGCACACCGGGAAATCTCCTCCACTCTGGCAATAGTTCCGGTCTCCATAGCGGTAAATACCGGGCTCTTTAACATAGCCTCCTTGGATGGTCCTTGGGCAATCAGCATGGCATAATTCCAGGAATAACGAATCTGCTCCTCCGTAGTACCTGCCGTTCCCTGAATCACCTTAGTGGAATCTCCATTAATGGCTGCTGCCAGATGCTCCGAAAGCCAGCTCTTGGCAGTACCCGGTTCCCCGATTAATAAAAGGGCCCTGTCTGTTACCAGCGTGGCAATGGCAATCTCCACCAGTCTCTCGTGCCCGATGTATTTGGGGGTAATCACCATATCCCCCACTCTGCCCCCACAGATATAAGTACGCACGGAACGGGGAGACATTTTCCACCCCGTGGGGATGGGATCCTTCTCCGCTGCAATCAGTGCATCAATCTCTTTCTGGAAAAGCTGCTCCGCAGGCAGCCTTAAAATTTCTTCTGACATTCCTACTCCTCCTATGGTCTACTGCGCTTTTTCTCTTTTACATTTTCCACATACTGGTGATAGGTCTCTTCGCTAAAATAACGAACCTTCACTCTACCATCCACTATCAGCCTGCGGACTTCCTCCGCTTCCTTTTCAAAGTTCTCTACACTTCCCGGAAGCTCCCACAATCTGGAATATACCTCCCAGGCAGACAGATTATTACTCTTCTGCACATAGCTTACCAAAAGCCCCTCGCACTTTTCGCTTCTGCACTTTACCAGTCCCTCCCAGTAAATTCGTCGGTTCTCCACTAGGGTAGTTCTTGCCTTTTTGTAGAAATACTCCTCCAGCTTACTGCAAAGAAGCTGGTTTTGCGGATTAACAAAATGAATAATTTCCTTATCAATCTCCATCTCCGAATACTCTAAAAGTACATCCATAAAGTCCCCGGAAATATTTTGTGTAATGGTTTTCTCACAATTACTTATCTCTTCGTTGGCATCATCCCTGACCATGGTTCTCAAAAGGTAGGTCTGGCTACTTTCCTCATATACCAGCCCCTTCAAAGCATTGGCAAGATACTTACAAAGAGCCTCATTCTTTTTCCTGCCAAAGAGTTGCTTTACAAATAACTGCTTCTGCAGCCACTCACTCACATCCTCTTTTCCCAGAAGTCTTGCCACAAAGGCTGCCGGAAAATAATGCACTCCCCTGTTATTCTGACTCTTTCTTTCATACAAAGAATCGGCAAGTGCATATAACTGCTCATCGCCGCCCATTCTTATAGCCGCTTCTAGGAAATACGCCACAGCCCCTGCAAAGTTCCTTGTCTCCATACGGTAGCCCTGTCTTCTTCCGGGTACATGCATGGCGAAGGACAAAATCTTATCATCCTTGTTTGTTTTATAATAAATATCCTTGACTCCATAGGCCGTCTCAAATGCCCGACAAATAGCATCTCCGCTTTTTCCAGGAAGTGCCTCTAATGTCATGCGCAGAGTTTCTGTCTGCTCCACGGTATATACCATATCCCCACTGCCATACCCGGACTCCCTGCAAAGAGCAAGCTGTTCTACAAGCTTTTCCCCTACCAGCTTGGATGCCCATGACCTGGTGGTCATACTCAGATAACTCATACAATCTGCCGGCTTCTTCGCATAAACTTCTGTAAAGAGCTTCTCCGCTCTTTCATCCTCCATCTCTGCCAGCGCATAATAAGCCATCTTCTTGGCATTGCCCTTTTCCTTCTTCACAAGCTCCAGCAGAAGCTCCACGTTTTTCTGACTATGACGAAGAGCATAAATCAGCTCATTCTTCACATCCTTCTCTGCTTCAGGAATCATCTTTACATAAAAATCATTGCATTTATCGCCGGCAACAGCTCCCATAACCAGCACACGGCGTACCATTTCCTTTTTCCCTTTCGGATCAAAGCCCTTCTGCAAAAGAGGAACTATCTCCTCGCCCTCTTCCTTCAGCCACTTACATACCTGCTCCGCCAGCTCACTATAGGAGGCTCCCAAGGCTCTTACCATGGCAGACTTCACCCGGTAATCACTAAAAAGCTCCGGTCTTTCCTTATGAGATTCCAGTACAAAGCTGTAATGCCCCTCTCCGGATGTGGTCAGAGCCTCTACCAATCCCTTTACCTGAGAATATGGCGCATTAGTAATCACACTGCCCCAGCTGCCTCCTGCCAAAGGTTCTATTTCTCCCTCTACAGTCAGTTGTCCCTGGGTACACAAAAGAGCATCCACCAGCGTAAGAGCGTCCAATAAGGTTCCTTCCTTATCCCCACAGTTTTCCGATAAAAGCAGCTCCACCAGCTGTCCGATTTTGGCAAACACCGGAGAAAGAGTTTTTAAGGGTTCTATCTCCTGAGCCGCTCTTTTTAAACGAAAATCCTCTGCAAGCAGACCTGTTCCTGCAATCATTGCTGTTTTCAGGCGGCTGCGTAATTCATAAATTGGTGCTAAATTCATTCTGCTTTCCTCCTTAATACAACAATCTAACAATATCCGTATCCGTAATAATACTTAACGGATGCAATTTTAATCTCTTATCCGTGCCATCATAATAAAACGCACCTAACAGAACCTGATTCTGCAAAAGCGTTCCATCCGGTAAAAGGCCGATACGCTCCGTACTTTCCTCCAGGTAGGGACAGTCTCCCAGCATGATGGTTTCCCCGGATGCATTTTTCAGCACATAATTTTCTCCGCATTTTCCAATAGTCTCAAAAGAAACAAGACTAAAATGTATGGGGTCTGCCAAGGCATTCTTGATAATATTCTTCACCTTCTTTGCTTTGGCAGTCAAAGTGGTAACACCAAAGGCTCTGATTACCTCCACGTCCCCCTTCTCCACCGGACGGATATTTGCCCCGTCCCAGCGGACTCTGCGGTTCCCCTGCCCCGGATAATATGCTGCCATGGGCACCTGCGCCACGCCAAAGGTGGTATCCTCTTCCTTTACATATTTCAGCGCCTTTAAAGGTCTGTAATTCATGGTAAGGGAGATCTCGCCACTTGCAAGGTCCACCCAGCATCCCGTATCGATATATTCCTTTCTGGAAGCATCGAAATTAACCCAGAAAGCAAGCTGCATCAAGCTTACATCCTTTTTACTACAGCCGATTTCCTCCAGCTCCGAAAGCTTCCAGATACCGCCCAGTTCCTCATATAATTCATTGTCATCCTGGGACACATCCCCACTTTCCACCTTCTCTGTAAGATATCCCTTGGACTTCTTTATCAGTGTCCAGAACTTCTCCAGCACATCGATGGCCGCCTCGTAATGCTTCTCGTCCCCATCCTTCTGAAAGGCACCGATTTCCAGTATCAGTCCATTAAGAAGTCTCTGGGGCCCCGGGAGGTAATAGTCTCCTAACTGCTTAGAAAGCTGCTCGTAGGTTTTCAGCGCAGTGCCTCCCATAGTGCCAAGTCCTGCCTTCATCAGCTCCCGCACCAGCTTTTCTGCCATTTCCAGGCCCTCTAACTGCTTCTTCATCTTCTTTACCTTGGCAGCCTTGGCACTTTTTGCGGAAGCCGCTTTTTTCTTTTCCTTTTCTTCCTCAGAAAGCTCTGCCGTCTCTCCCTGGGCTTTTTCTGCCCTGGCCTGCTTCTTATCACGCTTCTTTTGGATATCCTCCGGAATCTCGCACACGCCAAAGTTCTTTCCTGCATTTATCTCAAACAGCAGGGCCAGCCCATGCTTACAGGGAAACTGTCTGCTGGGACAACTGCACCTGCAAACCGGGGACGCCTCCTCGATAAAATCCACAGAGGTAATGTAATTACTCTTCCCGCTTCCACTACACTCTCCCATGTAAAAGGTATCATCCGCCGAGCGCTCCAGCTTTACGAAGCCCCCCTTTGCGGATATCTTCTTTGCATTGGCCACCGCTGCCTGATTGGGCGCCATGGCGATAATCTGTTGCTCTGTTATCTCCCGCATATTCTTCCTCCTATTTCTCTCTATTTCATAAACAATAATTTCATCCTTGCAAAGGCATTATAAGGCATATCCTGAGAAAGCTTTTCGTAGACTATCCTTGCCTCCTGAGCATTCTTTTCCTTCTCCAAAAGAAGTGCCTTGGCCAGCTGAAGTCTCATACACCCCCCCTGATTGCACAACCGGCATCTGGGGCTCTTCTCCATTTCTTTCAGGGCTTCCCGGGCTGCCTCTCCCTCCTGCTGCAGAGCTAAGAGAAATTCTACAAACTTCACATACCGCTCCTTATAGAAAAAGTCCGGTGTGGCAATGGGATTTCTGGGCTTCCCATCATTTAACTGCTTTCTGCACAGCTGGTCTAAAAGCTTATTCATGGCCTGATAGGTCTCATCTACCTTTGCTTTCTGTAGCGCTGCCTCATCTACCACAGGCGTTTTCTCCTCTGCGGCAGTTGTGTTCTTCTTTTTCAATTTGCTCCAAAACAGAGCACTTTTTGACAGCTTGGGTAGCTCTGCCTGCACCTTTTCCTCCTTCTCCATATCCTTTAAGGATAAAAAGAACAGCTTGGTTATCAGCACATCCAGCTTTTCCTTTTTGCTGCTGGAGGGTGTCCTCATCTTTTCCATGGCCTGCTCTAAAGCTTCCATGGCTTTGTCATACTGCTTTTTCCCCATCAGATTCCATGCCAGCATGTGGTAATACCTACTCCAATAGGACTTGGTTCTGTCCGAATCCGCATAGTATAAAATCACCTGCTTATACTGCTCTATGTAACGCTCCGCTTCCTCCCACTGCCCTGCATACATGTGCAGACGATAGTGGTAAAGAGGCCTTCTGTACTTGTTAACATCCTGAAATTTATGCTGGTCTATCAGCTGTTTCGCCGGAGCAAGCTGCCCACACCTACCATAGTTGGCAATCAAATCGTCCATGGTTTCATTAACTTTTCTAAACTCCTCCGCAATCCGCAGATAAATTTTCAATGCCAAATCATAGGCTCCCATAAGCTCATAGGTATGAGCAAGATTCCCATAATGGATTGTGGTGGGCTCCGGTCTGTCCTCCCGGTACATATAATAAATAGCCTTTTGGAAGCTGGTTATCGCCTCCTCATACTGCTCCATATATTTATATAGGCATCCAATATTATTGTGGGCAAAGGGATCCGCCGGATCGTCCTCTAAGATTTTACGGAAATCTGCCATTGCCTTTTCTATATCCTTAGCATCCATGCTAAAGAGCCCTCTCCGGTTCAACAGAGCCCTACAGGGATACATCCGCAAGTATTTCGTTATCACCGGGTAGCCATACTTATAGGAATTTAAATTTGCATTACGCTTTAGCTGCTCATGATAAAACGTATGGAAGCTCTTCAGTTCTCCGTCAATGTCAAAGTTTTCCGGTATCTCCTCCCCATGATAGGGTAAATAGTCCAAATACACACTCTCTACACCATTCTCCTTGGCCCGAATGAGCAGTTCCTTCAGCTCTTCCATATGTCCGGTCTGGTAATATACCTTGGCCATCTCCTCATAAGCATATGCATAATCCGGATAGGCCTGTATACACTGTCTTCCGCAGTAAATCACATTTCCCCCATCATACATTCCTGCATAGGCCTTCATCATCAGTATCCAGCCATAGGAAATACCGTAATCCTCCCACAGCTTCTTTCCCAGGTCCAGACATTTCTCAAACTCCTTCATTTCCTGGTATATTTGCGCCATCTCGATGAGAAGCTTTATATCCTTGGAAGCATCGTCCTTTATCTTTTCATATTCCTCCACAGCTTTTGTATAATACTTGGCAAAGCCACGCCCCATATTATGATAGGCACTGATTTTTACCTTGGGCTTGTAT
The DNA here is from genome assembly GCA_017461775.1 of Lachnospiraceae bacterium. GTDB lineage: Bacteria > Bacillota > Clostridia > Lachnospirales > Lachnospiraceae > Acetatifactor. The sequence goes on along the minus strand of JAFTXD010000057.1, from coordinate 17,448 downwards.
AATCCCTCCTCACCGCAATGCTCCAAGGCATCCACGGCCCGGTCAAACTCTGCCATGCCCATGTACGCACCGGCAAGCAGACGATAGTATGTATTTCTCTGCTCCTCCTTCAGCTGCTTTTTCACACTCTCCAGCACCCTAAAAGCTGCAAAATAGCTCTTTTCATCAAATAAAAGCTGGGCAAGCCCCAGGGCTGCTGCACAGTCACTATCTTCCTTCCACGCCTTCTCCAGCTTTGGTTTTTTCTGGTCATTTAAACGGATAAGGAGCTCCTGCATCTGTATGTCATTCTTTATCTGGGGAATCCTGCGGATACAGTCCTGCGCAGCAGTAAACTCCGCTCTGCCTTCGTAGTACTGTGCCAGCCGCACATTTGCCATATAATGGTCACTTTTCTGCTCCTGTATTCTCTTAAAATACGGATATGCCTTTTCCCATTCTTCTTTTCCCACAAAGTATTCCCCTGCATGATAAAGAATCCATAAATCCTCCGGGTGTTTTTCCGTCAGCCCTTTTATAATAGTCCGTACTTCCGAATCCCTTCCCTGCATGGAATATGCCTGCGCCCTAAGAACCTCCATATACGGGTGACGGATTCCCAGTGCTGCCGCCTGGTTTATTATCTGCTCCACTTCTTCTGCCCTTCCTTCATTCAGTGCATCCTGTGCAGAATAGTAAAGCTTTATAAAACTATCATAATCCCCCTCATCCGGTCCGCTAAAGAGCTTATAGTTAAACACCTCATGGCTACATCTACGCACTATGAATCCCACAAAGTCTGCCGGAAGAAACTCTTTTAACTGCTCCCTCTCTTTGGTAATCCGAAGTTTTTTATCCAAAAGCTGCCAGATCTCATGGGGCATATTATAATACTTCATCAGAAAGGTAAGCAGCTTTTTTCTACAGTTTTCCCCCTCCTCTAACGAAAGAAAGGCGTCCTCCATAAACAGTGCCTTCCATGCGTCCGTGCTGCAACGCAAAGAAAGACTCCTGTATATAGAAGCCGCCTTCTGTACCCACCTTCCGGAAAGGGTCATATCCTCTTCCTCTGCGGGCTTATCCTCTTCTTTTGTATATGCCAGTGCCTCCTCGTAGGCCTGACGCAAACGCTTAAACTCCTCCGGATGGTCCTCGGGATTGTTTTGCTTTAATTTCTCACGATAGGCTGCTCTAATGGCCGCCTCGTCCTTCGTAAGCTCTATTCCTAATATATTAAATATCTCTGCTAAGCTCATGACTGCATCTCCCCCTGAATATCATGATTATCCTAAGGATATCACTTTTTTATCCGGGGGGCAATGCAATCCTAAAGAGAAAGCTCTGAAAAACTACTCCTGTACCATCTGGTTTAACTGCTGGGAAAGTCCCTTGATGGACTCTGCAATGTCCGCAAGACCTTCCGTTCCGGCACTGTTTTCCTGGGTTGCCTCTGTTACATGCTCTACCGCACCACAGTTCTGCTGGGTATTATCACTAATCAGCTTCATACTGCCGGAAACCTCTTCACTCTTCTCCTTAATGGTCTCTGCGGTAGCATCAATGGCGTGAATCTGCTGGGTAAGCTCCTTATTAGAAGAGGTAATCAGGTATGTGGATTCGTTGGCCTTCTGAATACTGCTTAAACCATCCTTTGTATATGCTGCATTCTGCTCCATAGCTACCACCGCACTCTCCGTATTTTCCACTACCTCATGAACGATGCTTCCGATGCTTTCCACCGCTGTTCTGGTCTGCTCTGCCAGCTTCTGGATTTCCTCTGCCACTACCGCAAAGCCCTTACCATGATCTCCTGCCCTTGCAGCCTCAATGGAAGCATTCAATGCCAGAATATTGGTACGACTGGAAATACTGGTAATGGTCTGCACGATTCCAATAATCTCCTTGGACTGCTCGCCCAGATTACTTACAATTTCCTTGCACTCTGTAGTACTTTTATGAATCTGCTCCATGTTGGAAGTTGCCTCATCCATGCGCTGCTGATTCTCACGGGTATGCTCACTTATCCGATCTGTCAGGGAAGCTGTCTTATGATTCATACTGCTAAGCTCCTCCAGTTCTTTAGAAATATCACTGATACGAAGCTGTGCACTTTCTACTGCTGCCGCATTGTCCGTAGAACCGATCAGCAGGGTTTCTGACTCCTTTGCAATCATCTGATTTGCCCGCAGGGAAGTCTGCGCAATTCCCGCCAGCTCATTTACCATATCCAGAAGAGACTTAGAGGTCTTTGCAGCATTGTCCTTCATCTTGGTCATGCGCTCAAGCATTTCCTTCTGCTCCTCTGCACCCATCAAATTAGAGAGCATGGAAGCTGTTCTTCCGCAGAGCATGGTAAAAATAGCCGCAACTGCAATAACAATCAATGCTCTGGGAATGATACCGAAAATGATTACCCCGTAGATTTCTGTAAAATTATCATCCTGCAATGTTTGTAATTCAAAAGCAAGAAACTGTCCCAGAGATACCCCCACTACCGTCAGTGTCGTTGCTACGATATTCAGCTTCCTGGAAAAATAGAGGCTGGCAATAGCAATAGGATACACATAGATGGCAACCACATGAAAGGTCAGGGTAATACTGAGAAGTGTTACAAATATAGATGCACATATTATGTTGATGTACTTGATGTAAACGCCATCCTTTTTCAAAAACTTCACCAATAACGTAGGTAACAACAGCGTGGCACTGCCTCCTACATAAGCAACGGTCATAATAGTCTGATCCACCACAAAAATACCGATTACATTTAAGATATAAATCAGTGTAAAAATAATAAAGGTAACCCGCATCACCTTGGCAACAATCACATTTGCTTCTTTTTCATTTTTCTTAAGTAGTTCCATAACGATTCTCCTTTTGGTCTATTTACTCATTTCTGCATGAACCTTTTCTACTTCCTCCCGGATATCCAGAAAAATCTCTGTAAGCACCGGGTCAAAGTCCTGTCCACTCCCCTCAAAAATAATGTCAAAGCATTTGTCCAGGGGCATCGCCTCTCTGTAGCACCTCTTTTCCGACAGAGCATCAAACACATCAGCGATGGCCATAATCCTTGCCGCCAACGGGATTTCCCTTCGTTTTAATCCCTCCGGGTAGCCTTTGCCATTCCATTTTTCATGATGATACCTCGCCACCTGATAGGCCATTTTCGTGTAGGCCTCATCCCCCAGATGCCCAAAGGTCTCCTCAATAATCCGTCCACCGCTGACAGCGTGAGATTTAATCACTTCAAATTCTTCTGCGGTAAGCTTCCCGGGCTTTTGCAAAATCACATCAGGTATGGCGATTTTCCCGATATCATGCATGGGTGCCGCCATACACAGATTCTTTATATATTCCTCTGTCAGAACCGCTTCATAGCCCCCTCGCCGAAGTAGCTCCTCTGCCAGCAGCTTTACATACATGGTGGTCCTTTTAATGTGACCGCCGGTACTGCCGTCCTTATTTTCCACCAGTGTAGCAAAGCCCATAACCATTTCCTCATGGTACTGGGTCAGCTCCCGGGCTGCTCTGGTCAGCTTCCCCAGCAGTGCCACCGTTCTGGAGCACAGCATGGTAAAGATAATCGCCACTGCGATAAGCACCATGGCCCTGGGGATAATCCCCCAGACAATGGTTTCATATAAATTCGAGAAATTATCATCCTTCTGCGTCGGCAGATAATAGGCCAATAACTGCCCTACCGATGTGCCCACTACAGTAAGAGCTGTGGCAAATATATTCAGCTTCTTAGAAAAATAGAGACTGGCGATAGCGATAGGATACACATAAAGCACCACTACATGATAGGTCAAAGCCACACTTATCAGCGTCACAAACAGTACGGAGCTGCATACATTCACATACTTTACATATTTATTCTCCAGCTTTCCCACATACGTAAGTACCATGGGCAGCAAAAGCAAAATACTGCTGCCTACATACGCCGGTATCATAATACCGTTCTCAATGACAAATACCCCAAGCAAATTCATCAAAAACACTATGGTAAAAATGATAAAGGTCGTTCCCATCACCTTTGCCACTGTTTTATTTGCCTGCTTCTCATTCTCTATCAATACAGGATTTCCCTGCAACGTAATCACTCCTTTCTCCATTCAGAAAAAGCCGACAAACACATTTTATATGTCCATCGGCTTTACTTCTATAGTTGCGTCTAAGCGTCTGGCTTCTTGCTCATATTCACTTTCCCTCTACCACCGAAATCTTCTGCTCCCTCACATGAATAAGTGTCTCCCTCTTGCACTTGGGACAAAAAAGAGGAAAATATTTAAGTTCTGTCTCTTTTCGTATCTGTATCCTTGTTTTGCTTTTGCAAACAGGACACAGAAGCCACTGATTTCCATCCATACAAACTCCCCCTTTTATCTATTTACTTCATTGTAGTAAAATTAATGCAGTTTTTCATTTGTTATCATCATATATCCCTTGTGAAATTTGAGATTTTATGACATACTATACGATACAAAGGAGGATTTCACATGCCTACACCATTACCTCAGGGACAACACATCGTTGTGACCCATATCTGCATAAACGAACCCTACCATATGGATTCTCTGCAAATGGCCACGGATCATTACAATATCGGTTTTACCATCCGGGGACATCGTAGAACCGTCACGCCCCTTTACTCCTATTCCTATCAGGCCGGGGACGTAGCACTGCTTCCGCCCTTTATTCTCCACCGCACTCTTGCCCGGTATAACGAACCCTATGAGCGCATCATGATAAAATTCTCTCCGGAATTTGTAAAACCCTTTATTCAGGTAGTAGGTCAGCCGGTTTTTACCAGATTATATGAAACCTTTGTGTATCATTTTTCTCCAAAATCACAGGACAAGCTTCGGCGAATGTTTTTCGATATTTACGAGGAATATCAAAAGGATTCCCCCTACAAAGAATTCATTCTTCAAGGGATGCTTTTCAGGCTTTTTACTACTGTCCTTGATGAGCATCTGCCCGAAGAGTTTTCCATGAATCCAAAGCCACTTTCTCCTCCCCTTATCAATGCCATTGTGTATATGGAGGACCACTACAGGGAGCAGCCCTCCATGGAGGAAGTTGCCCGGTATGTAGGCTTTTCTGCCGGTTATTTTTCCAGACTGTTTCACTCCCAGCTGGGGATGACCTACAGCACCTACTTAAATAATATCCAAATCCGGCAGGTACAGATTTTATTATCTACCACCAATAAATCCATTATGGACATTGCCCACGAAACAGGATACTGCCACGGCGAATACCTTTCCGCCCAGTTTAAGAAAAGAACCGGGCTAACTCCCAGCCAGTACCGTAAACAATGTCTACTGGAAAGAGATACTGTCTATCTTCCCCAAAATAAAAAGCAGAGCTGATAAACTGTGATTATCACAGCTTCACCGGCTCTGCGTCTTTGCGTCTGGCTCTATCTATTAATTGCTCTTTTCACTCTAAAGTTTCTGCAAATATCTGTTTCAAAACCTCACATGGTATATCCTGTTTTAAATAAACCTGCAACATTCCTTTAGGAGTAATTTTATAACCTGCTAATTCTTCCTTATGCGAAATTATCGCCTTTGCTTCAATGTTAATGTGGTCTTTAAACGGAATAAGTCTCACAACCTTCTCTCCCATATTATAGCTTGGTAACTTTGCCCACAATGTCTCCTCAGGTTCACATGAGACACTATCATAAATCATCTTCCTCAAATTATTGTACATATCAATAATCTCACCGGAATACTTTTCTACATAAGCCTTTACTTGCTCATTCATTTGAATACCCTTTCACAAATTACTATTCATATATCGCCAGGAAAGAAGTAATTTTTCCGTGTGTATATTCTTCTTCAATCAACCCCCATTCAGGATCATAATATTTACCATCATATAACAATGTCCAATGTGTATAACCTGCATCTGTGTGAACAGTTAAAATAGAATACTTATACGGAACAGGATTTTTCTTAGAAATACGAGTATTCCTTTCCGCATGATTTATTTTATAAAAATCTAATGCTTCTATCAGTTGACCTATGCTCGTCGGTCCATCCGTTCTCATGGTCTGTATAACTTCTTCGATACTTTTTCCTGTAATCATGGCGATACAAGCCTGACCACACGCCACACTTGTTGGCTGCATAATAAGCTCCATAATAGCCTCCGTTCCAATACACTTTATTTCAAGGGCGTAAATAAATTTGCATATCCCACAGAATCCACGTGAATACATACTTCCATATATGTAGTATTGTCCTTTTCGTATACATACTCGAAACATGACAAGTATTCACCGCTTACATTTTCTTTAAATCCGTTTGCATTCAAGTATTCTAAAACCTTTTTGTACGCATTGGGAATATATTCAAATGCTCTTGAAAACGGGTCACAAATGGTTATACAAGCGTAATTAGCAGCTCCTTGACTGGCGATTTCTACACCACCACACTTTGGTTCAAACCCATCCGGTAATATGTAAGCAGCAACATAGCCCCTTAATCCAAAGCGATTTTGCTGTTCTGCGGATACAAACGGGAAATCCCATCCTATCCTTTTTGGTTTATAATCTATAAATGCATTTAACCCACTTGATTCAGCCCATCTATCCATGTAGGCATGTACATCGTCTTCCGGATTGTACGAAATAATAACATATCGTCCCATGCGGAATCCGGGAATTTCCTTAACTGTTATCTCTGAATAAACGTCCTTGCATTTATCCATATCCTCTTTTAACAGCTCATCCACCTTGCAATGAAATATATTTCCTATTTCTATAAGTTTTGGTATTTCCGGATACGCCTGATTCATTTCCCATTTAGAGATAGTTTGTCTTGAAACAGAAAGTCTTTCTGCAAGTTCCTCTTGGGTAATATCATTTACCTTGCGTATATATTGTATATTGTCTCCTAAAGCCATTCTTAACACCTCCTCATTTCATAATCATAGCAATAATATACGGATTATTGAACCAACTTAGTGTTGCTATTGTACCAGCACTTGCAACCACCGGTTGCATCAGTATTGGAATTGCTTTGTATGAAATAAAAATGTGCTGGTGAATTTGACTTTTACACAATTTGATAAACAAGCTGAAGATCGTCTGGTTCCTCATTTGCAATGGATATAATCGGATTGTCAGTAACATCAGCCCCCATTGCTCTGTAGAAATTGATTGTCTCCTCCGATGGACAGGCTGAGATGTACAACTCTCTTGCTCCGTTTAAACATGCTTCTTCCACTGCTTTTTCCCATAATGACTGCCCGATGCCCTGACCACGAAAATTCATGTCCACCTGAATTAAATCAAGAATCATCCGTTCGGATACTAATTCCTTCACAAGACTCATAAAACCAACAATTTGATCCCCCTCAAGTGCAAGATAGGAAATATAATTACTATCAACAAGGTCATGAGCAACTTCCCTTTTTTTATCAATACTCCAATCCATCACCCCAAGCTGTTCTTCGAGCACATACTTTTCACCTTTTCTGACATATATTCTTGTAATGTTCTGTTGGCGGTTAAAATTGTCTAGGCTAATATCTAGAACCCCCTCGTTTCTCACTTTTTCAATTTTCATTTAAACCTCCATCAATTCAAAACTCCTGCATATACATTTTTTCTTCAAAGCCCATGGGGAAGTTTTACAATCCATTACACGGAAACCATATTTTTCATATAAATTCTCGTGGTCGCTTACTATATACACTTTATCATAGCCAACCATTTTTATATATTCAATTACATGCCTTCATTCTCTCCCCAAGACTAACATTTGAACACACCTTAATTACTCACAATACATACATATAGTTCCATTTGATAATTTAAACCCATTTTTTTCATAAAACTTCGCCGCCGGCGCATACTCACTTGTATAAAGAACAATACCCGCTAGTCCCTTGCCCTTACTGTAATCTTTAACAGCATTTAATAACTGCTTACCTATTCCTTGACCTTGGCGTTCAGGAAGTACTGCCATCTCATTAATGTAAATCTCTTCTTTGCTTCCTGAAATCTTACGAAGCGCGAATATACAACCTAGCACTTCATCATTTTCTTCATAAACATATCCGACAAATCTTTTCTGTTCAAAAAAATCCTGAAGATATTCTGTTGCATTTTCTGTGGTCCAGTCTATCCCCCAATGTTCCATTGGACATGCTTTTGCATAAATCATACCGCATTGTGCTAAGTCACTGTATTTCATAGTTTTAATCATTATACTACCTCACTACCAAATTCAAATATCCTCAATCAACTTCACATTTATCAGTTTGGAAGACTGATAAATGTGTAAACTTAATATTTTTCGATTTTTCTTACAAGTTCATATTGATATGTCTTAAAATATTTATTCCAGAATCCTCGTGCATTTGGGTTGGCCGTTCCGTGTCCAACCCATAGATATCTGGCACCCTTTTGTCTTTCATAATCAATAACAAAATGAAGTAAGTCCCTAGAGAGAGAACTTCCTCTGTATTCCGGAATCACATATACTTCCCCTACATTTACCAATTTGGTATTTTGAAAAGCAAACATATCTGATTCACCATTACTTTCTATCATTCCTATTATTTTATTGTCCTTCGAGAGAGCGATATGAAGATTCGTCTCTGAATCCATAAAAAACTCTTTGTATACTTGCTCTGTAAATTCATAGCCTGGATAAAAAACAGGTGCTTGTTTCAGGTGTTTTATTATTTCGTCTGTCAGTTCCCATATTTCATCCCAGCGTTTCTCAATTTCATCTTTCGCCCATAGCTTCTTCCAACCTACGGAGCTTAAACGTTAGCTTTTGTATCAGATTACTCATCCAATCCGGCATATCCTCCACATCTTCACTCAATACATGCAAAAGGGTCGTATATTCCTGCAAACGGACAAATCTTCTCATTAACGTCATTGACTGTAACTGCTCCTCCGTGATAGCAGTCACACTACAATACCCCCCAAGAAAACAGCGTGTTGCTTCTTCTATATCCACATCTTCCACAACCTCATCAAGGGCATCTAAAGCTCTTACAACATCCAATGCATACCAACAGCATATTGCATCATCAAAATCAATAACGCTGAAAGAACCGTCCCTTTCATCATAGAATACATTATCCGGCTCGAAATCATAATGAACAACACCATAGTCAGATGCAGACAACGGAAGCTGTTCTAATTCCTTACACACATCCCCAAACTCTTTTCTTACAATTTCCGAAGCACCATACTTCTGCATTCTTTCCTCAATTTCGTTCAAAAGAACCTTGTGGCTGCGCCTTTGTTCAGAATAAGGATATTCCTTCAGCAGCCCATGTAATTCCCCCAGCGTCTTTCCGTATCCTTTGACACTTTGAAGCGTTCCATTTGTATCTTCAAGACTCTTTCCCGCCACCTTTTCAAAGCAGGAAACATTATAAGCTCCCCACTCCGTATTGATTTGTCCGAAAAGCCTTCCGTCTTTCATCGGCACCGGGTGCATAGCAGGGAAGCCTCTCTCTATCAACCATCTTATCAAACAAATCTCAGCCTCCACATCTGAAAGCTTTTTTTCCTCTACCGGGGACAATCTTAAAAAGCAGATTCTGTTATCCTTTTTCATTCGAAACGGGTAAATGGCATTTGATGAAATCCTTAAATACCGTAACATCTCATCCACAGAATCCGTGTCACAGTCATAAAGCTCCACGCATTTTCTTGCCAGTTCAAAATTCTCAAATAAATATTTTAGTTTTAGCATAGTACCCTTTCTGCAGGCACCTTATGCCTGCCTGTTAATATTCGTCATTCACCTTCATCATCATTTCTCTTTTATCTCGGCGTGTAGTTCTCATGCCGAACACCTCCTTTCCCTTTTACAACTTCAAATTCGCTCTGTCACATTTCATCGAATCATTTTGAACATCCCCGGACCATCCCAAACACAAGGCCTTTCCCCAAATCATTTCTTTGCATAAAATGTAACAGCCTCTTTAGAGCTTATCAGTTCTAAGCTCACTGCCCAATACATGTTCTTTTCTACATTCATAGTTTCCTCCAAATCTACTGTGTAAATAGCATCTTCTTACGCATGTGACAAAAGCGGGAACATCATCTTCCCTTCACTTATACACTTTAAATCATCCCCCAAGATGAACAAGGTACAATCCTCTTCCTTATGTACCCTTACGCCAAAATCATCCTTATGTATCGGGGTATATCCCAACACAATCTCTGAAAAGTTACCTTCCATGGCCTTAGCCAGTCTCTTAATATCCACCTTCTGCTTTCCAAAAATCTGGTAAAGATAAAGCTTATCGTCCTCTATGGCTAAAACCGCATATGCCTGCGCTTCCGGAATATAGAAAATACTGTCCGGATACTCAGCATCCAACCAGAAGTGATACAAATCCAGATTCTCACTCATATACAAAGCATCATTTTCATTAGATACCTCTTTATCCTGAAAGTAATCCTTCACAACAGCATCTAACTTGCTTACTTGCTCTGTGTCCCTCATATCCACTTTTTCCAGTTCATATGGCACTACATCATTTTCCCCTTCATATGGTAAGTAGTACTCATATTCTTCACATGGAACAAACCCAAATTTCGGATAATAATCCAGCACACTATCGTTACCAAACAGATAGATTCCGTCCACATTTCCGGTATACTCCTGCAAAATCCCTTCCATAATCTCACGATTCAGTCCCTGACCACGACATCCCCCATCCGTCATGACAGTGCCAAGCTGTATGTAATTTTTAATCACTCCATCCACATCGAACTGCATCTTGTTCACGGAGACGTTGGAAACCACTTTGCCATCCTTAAGTATTACATGTGGAACATACATCTCACCAAAATGCCCTGCTGCATGCCAGCCGGTGAAATCAAACCCAAAGGTATTCCTTGTCAGCTCATTGAAGGAATCCAGCATATCCTTATCATCTCTATATACTTTTTTTATCATCATTTGTCTCATCACCCTTTCACAATTCTTTCCGCAATATCCTCTACCTGCAAAGCAAGCATCTCCTCTACATGCTTACTCACAGCCTCATACCCTGCCGGATTGCCTGCGTAGCCAAGAGGTACCACCTCTCTGGTAGCCTGGCCGCCCTGTAGCCATTTCTTCATCCCTTCCCGATTTAAAGAAGATGATTTCAGCTGTTTTGCCAATTCTAAATCCACCTGCTCCGGACAGAACTGATTTATCACTGCAGTTTCAAAGGCGCCACCGTGAATATCCAAAAGTCCCCTCTCCCCGGGTTCCTGCTCTTCAAACCACTCCATAGGATAAGGCGGGTTAGAAACAAGTAAAAAGTCTTCATCTCCCTTCCAGCCATAGAGCTGCAAATCCATGGACTCCAGCACCAGTTTTGCGCAAACACCAATCTCCTTGTTTGCTCTCTGCACAGCTTCCACGATGGACTTCACATGCTTGGAATCCCCATGGTAGCTGAAGCAGTATATATCTGAAAAGCCAAAGCTTTTCAGATTTTCAAAGCACTCAAATAACACCTGCCTCATGGTCTCAGGCCTTAAAGAAAAACTTCCCGGAAAACCTCCGGTACAGTAATTGACTCCCCAATAGTATGGCGGCGCAATCACACATTCCCTGCCCATAGCTTCCAACTGTTTCTTCACCCTTTGGCACATGCTTACACTCCAGTAAATATCACAGCCAAGGGGTAAGTGCGGTCCATGCTCCTCAATAACTCCCAGTGGAAATAATACCGGCACTGCCTTTTCTGCCACTTTTTCAATCTTCTGCCAATTCTCTGTTACCATAGTATCCTTAAAAATATCAAAAGACATTTATACTTCCCCCCACATCTCTAAAAGCTTTTCTTTCAGCTGCTCTCTATTTTTTTCAAGCCATCTCAGAAGCTTTGTAGAAAGCTTTGCCTGTTCCAAATAAATATACCGGTTTTCAGCATCTGCGGCATAATACTGACCATAATAATCACACACCGCAATCTGGTAATAGAATAAATCCACCATGCACTCCATATCGTATCGATTCAGCTTCCCATGCTTACAGTACTCTTTCACATACCAGACAAATTCATTCATATCCATCTGACCATCCTTGCAGGAGGTTGCCCCATAAACATAGGATCTGACAATCTCCCACACAACCGGATGAACGCATGCGGTTGTCCAATCAATTATGGCATTGATTTTCCCTTCTCCGCATAAGAACTGACTGATGAAATAATCCCCATGTGTACTCTGGCAAGAAAGCTTTGCCAAATCAAAGGAAAACTCCGGGAAACGCTGCATCAGACCAATCCTATATTCCAGGTCCTCTACAATTTCCTCCTCTCCTCGCTCTTTCGCCATGGAAAGAGAGTTTTGGTAGGAATTCAGTGCAGACTTCGGTGTCATGTTTCTGAAAAAAGCTTCTCCAATTCCTACGTTCAGCCTCTTATAATCCTTTAAAGCCCGGTGTATCTCTCCCAATAAATGTGCCATCTCTGCAAGTAACCATTTCGGTGCACTGTGCCACTCATACGTCTTTCCCTCTATAAATCTCTGAACATGAAAAATCCTACCCTGCTCATCCTTCGTCAAATAGCTTCCCTGCACGTTCTTTACAAACTGACAAACCGGTATCCCACACTCATTCAGATACTCACACAATAGAGGCTCCTGCTCCGGGTGATTTATTTCACTTTCCGCCGGATATTTCATCACATACTTTCCATTTGCACAACTTACAAACCAGGTATCCGATCCGGCTCCTACCCTGGACTTCTCTTCACCAACCACCTCAAGAGCATAATTCCACCACAAAAGCCTCGCAACATTATTTCCCTTATCCATAAGTCCTCCTTAAGTAAAAAAACGCAAAGCGTTATCTTAATGCTATTCGCTCTGCGTCTTATGCGTCTGGCTCTTCTGTTCTCTATTATAAGTAGTCTCTCACTTCATTTACCGGCTCCACCTTAAATGCTCCGGACTTTATCAGCATTAGGGTTCCCTGAAACTCCATACTCAGCATCTCTGATACTTCCTCCGGTGTTAAACGGCATACCTTCCCGGCCACAAGCACGCATATTCCAAAGGTATGAAGCCACACCTGCCGGAACAAAAGCTCCGCTTCCTGCCGGTTTAAAGCATACGCCTTCTGCATAATCTCTATGCAGACATCCACCGTATCTCCAAGCTCACCAATCAGCATGGAATAGCTTTCACTTTCGTCATGCTCCCACATATACACAATCTGAAACAGCTTAGGCTCCTTCATGGCAAACTCAATCATTTTCATTCCCACATATTTGAACGCCGGTGTGTAATTCAGCGCATCACTTACATAGGATTCAAATTCTTTCAGTGCAACCTTCCGAACCTCCTGCTGCAGCTCCTCCATGTTCTTAAAGGCAGTGAATATCGGCGAAGAAGATGTCCCCAGGGCTTTCCCCAAATCTCTGGCAACTACCGCTTCCATTCCTTTCTCCCTAGCTATTTCAAAGGCTTTTTGTATAATTTCCTCTCTGGTATATTTGGCTTTTGGTGGCATTTCAAATTCCCTCGCAACGTTTTGCAACAGTCGTTACATAACATTTGTTTCATTATAATCTCATGTGACTTATTATGTCAAGTATCAAAAAGAAAGCTCCGAAAACCTTCATTTCCGGAGCCCTGTATTAACCTAAAAATTTGTCCAATGTATTAAATATCATTTCTGCACTGGCAGGCTTAAGTAAGTATCCCGCTGGTTTCAGTCTAAGCACAGCCTCGATATGCTCCTTGTCATTCACACCGGTTAAAAACACTACCGGGATATCCTTCGCCTCTTCCACCTCACGAATCATCTCCAGCGTCATCTTACCGTCACACATGGGCATCTCATAATCCAGGAAAATGATGTCCGGTTTTTTCTTACCAATCAGTGTAAGAGCCTTCATTCCGGAGGTAGCCATTTGTACATCGTAGGTCTGCTTCAACATCTCATTCAAGGTACGAAGCTGCATGGCATTATCATCTACTAAAAGAATCACCTTCTTACGGCCTTTCTCTTCCGGCGTAGCACCAACACCCTCTTCACTATATTCCAACTCCAGCTTCGTACAGATTTCTTCTAAAATCTTTTCATTCTTAAGCGGACGGATTAATAAACTGAACTGCTCCAATTTAAAGAACTCATTAAAAGACTCCACCTCACCCTCGGTACCTATACAGATTACCGGAACGCGGGAATAATTGAACTTTAACTCACTGAAAATCTTACCGCTGTCCACATCCAGACCCACAAGGCTGATAATTACTAAATCCGGCTGCTCCACCTTCAGCATCCCACGCACCATCTCATGATCATCCACGCACATCTGCACCTTAAAGTTCTGGCTCAGATAATTGCTGATATCTTTATATAATGCGTTAATCTTACCAATGAAAAAAATTTTCTTCATGCTTATCCCTCACATTCCTTCTTTATCTTATCAATAGTTATTATAGCATCTTCTGCTTCTAAATTCATCACCTGTGTACAAAGTTCTTCCATGAGGAACTGTATTTTTTCTGTATATTGGTACTTTTTCAGCACTTCACACACATAATCTGCTGCCGCATAATCGTCATTCTCCAGATTCATCTGTAACATATCCAGATAGGGAAGAATCTCTTCCATAGCGCCGATTTGCGTCTTTTCTTCCTTGGGCATCATCGTCCCTATTCGTTCTCTGTGCTTCTCCATCTCCTCTAGCAGAACCGGATGCAGTGTGATAATTCTTTTTATATCACCATTTATGGCCGCCACCTCCAAAAGCCTTGCCAGCTTGGATAGAAGCAATGCCCCCACCGTGGCAGCGGTACTTTTTAGCCCATGTACCTCTATTCGGTACAGTGCCAACTGCTCTTCCTCATTTATCCTCTCATACAAGGGCGAAAGTTTTCCCGGCAGGCCCCCCAGCTGGTGGAAAAAGTCTTCCAGCGTCTTTCGCAAAAGCTCCTCACTACGCAGCAAATTCATGGCATACGCAAAATCAAACTCCTCCAGCTGCGGCAGTGTTGCCTCCTGCGAAACAGGCTGCTCCGCTGCAACAGGAGCACCTTCTCTTACCAGTTCTCTGGGAAGATACTGCAAAATCATCTTATCCAGCTTCTCCGGTGCAATGGGCTTTGCCAGATAATCGTCAAAGCCCGCATTTAAATACTGCTCTCTGGCTCCTACCACCGCATTTGCCGTCAGCATAATCACGGGAGTTGCCTCGCACAGCTTCTTTTCCTTCATAATCTGCAGGGTTTCTACACCATCCATGTTGGGCATCATATAATCCAGGAAGATGATGTCAAACTCCTGCTGCCCGGCCAGGCCGATACTTTCCTCGCCGCTTCCGGCCTCGTATATCCTGATTTGTGTCTGTTTTAACAAATTACAGAATACCTTTCGGTTCATCTCATTGTCATCCACAATCAAAATGCGGGCATCCGGCGCAGTATAGTTTAAGTCATACTCATATTCCTCCGAAATGCGCAACACCCTCTCGTGGAAGTCCCCCAGCGGATCTTCCTTTACCACTTTCTGTACCAGTTCAAAGTAGAATTCACTTCCTACACCATATTCACTGATTACCTTAAGCTCACTGTCCATAAGATTTAAGAGCTGCATGGCGATACTCATACCCAGACCGGTACCTTCCACATGCCTGTTCTTTGCTTCATCGATTCTCTCAAATCTGGCAAACAGCTTTCCCAAATCCTCCGGCTTAATACCGATTCCCGTATCCTTTACGGAAAAATGTAAAACAGCATTCTCTCCTTCCACTCTTCCCGTAATCCTTAAGGTAACGCTACCTTCCTTGGTATACTTCACCCCATTGGTAAGAAGATTCACAAGCACCTGGCGGATTCGCAAATCGTCCCCGTAATACGCCGTAGGAATGGAAGGGTCAATATCAAAAATCAGTGAAAGTCCCTTTCCCTTGGCTCTCACACTAATCATATTGTATAAATCATTTAAGAGACTGCTGATTTCATAATTATCCTTCACCAGCTCCATCTTACCGGATTCAATCTTAGAGGAATCTAAAATCTCATTTATGATGCTAAGGAGGGCACTGGCGGAGCTCTTAATATCATGGGCATATTTCTTAATCTCCGGCTCCGTACCCTCTCTGAGAATCATCTCATCCATACCCAGTATCGCATTAATCGGCGTACGGATTTCGTGGGACATTCTGGCAAGAAAATCGGACTTTGCACGGTTCGCAGCATCCGCACGGGCTGTTTCCTCTTTTAATAGACGTACCAATACAGCATCCGGATTTGCCACCGTCATATAAGTGCATAAACAAAACAATACAATGCCTAAGCTAGAGGTAAGCGCCGCAGGGAAAAATACCTGGAACAGGGACGCTCCCAGAGACGAAGCCAGTGCCAACCCCACCGCCACCTTATTCTTTTTAGAAATATCCTTCTGATACCGCATTATCAGTTCTATAATCAGAATCAGATAAACACCTATACACGCATACAGTCCAAAGACCGCTACACCATAGGAATAATTCCCATTCTCTGTTTCCACATAGTAAAGTGGTAAGAAGCAATCCATCACTGTAAAAACAAAATAAGGAATCATCGTCCAGCCCTTTCGCTTTAGCTCCCTTCCCACCTCTGATTCGATAAGAGCCACTAGATACTGATGCAAGAGTGTAAACACTGCTGCCATGGAATTGAAGAAGCACAAATGTACAATCCTGTTCAAAAGCGGATGTATAATCTCCAGATGATTTACCGTATAATTGGTTACAACATCAAAAATAAGATTTATAAATCCGCATATCAATATGCGGATGAAAATCTTATTCTCCTTATCCTTCTCCTTGATTCCAAAGGAACACATCAAAAACAGAGCACCTATAACAAACATTGAATATATCTGCGCTTTATAGTAAATCATAATGTCCTCCTGGTTCTATAGTACTATTATAAAAGAATAAGCTGTAAAACACAATCGCGTTTTACAGCTTTCTTCTCTATCTACCGCTCACCTGGTAGTTTTTATATAATTTTCTTCCTGCGACCACTAATATCACACTGCACACCATATACAATATGGGGGCTATCTGAAGATTTCTGAAATACACACCGAAAATCTTCACCAACTGCAAATCCAGAAATTCCCACATACCGAAAATCATGGTAGGAAGCAGCTCATATATCTGGTTAAAAATCCGAAACTCCGTGTAAGGTGCATAACAAAGGGTAAATAACATACCACCAAACATAATCCCCATTACCGCCACGCTGTTACGAAGAGCTTCCGATAGGAACATGGTAAGAATACTGTAAAATACTGCTACCACCAGATATAATAAAGCCATAATGATCACAGCCTCTCCCATGGTAATATTCCAATGGGCAAAAGGAGAATAAATCTGTAGTGCCACATCAAAGCCCTCTGTACCATAGATCAGCAATGTTGGTATAAAAGAAGCAAGCAACATCGCCACAGCACCGGTGAATCCGAAGGTAAC
>JAFTXD010000056.1 GCA_017461775.1 Lachnospiraceae bacterium | reverse complement strand
TCTCTGATGCAGATGTGCAGGAGTATATGCATATTATCCTTTCCAATATGGAAGGCAACATTGTTCTCATCGATAAATACATGATGGGTACTGAGCTTGAGGTGGACGCCATTTGCGATGGTGAGAATGTGCTGATTCCCGGCATCATGGAACACATTGACCGTGCCGGAATCCACTCCGGTGACTCCATTGCTGTTTATCCTGCATGGAACTTAAGTCCATCCCAGAAAGACAAGCTGGTGGACTATTCCACCAGGCTGGCACTGGCCTTACACACCAAAGGACTGATTAACATTCAGTACGTGTATAGTGGTAACCAGATTTATGTCATTGAAGTCAACCCACGTTCCTCCCGTACCGTGCCCTACCTTAGCAAGGTTACCGGAGTCCCTATGATTGATATTGCTACAAGAGTTATGCTTGGTGAGAAATTAAGAGATATGCCCTACGGCACAGGACTTTATAAAACAGCAGCCCATACCGCAATAAAGGTTCCGGTCTTCTCCTTTGAAAAGCTGTCAGGCTTAGACACCATGCTGGGACCGGAAATGAAATCTACCGGAGAAGTGTTAGGTATTGCCCCTACCCTATCGGAAGCACTGTATAAAGGTCTCATAGGTGCCGGATATACGCTGCAAAAGCAGGGTGGCGTACTTCTTACCGTACGAGATTCCGACAAGGATGAAATCGCAGAAATCGGAACGCATTTTGCGGATCTGGGCTTCCACATTTATGCAACGGAAGGAACCGCCCGGGTACTCCGTGAAGCAGGAATTAATGCCACCAAAGTATTTAAAATACATGAGTCCGATCAGAATACCATGTCCCTCTTAGAAAGCGGTAAGCTGAGCTACATTGTATCCACCTCCGCCAAGGGACGCTCACCAAGACGTGACAGCGTCAAAATCAGGCGAAAAAGCGTAGAGCTTGGTATTCCCTGCTTAACCAGCTTGGATACCGCCCTTGCCCTTGTAAAACTCCTAAAACAGGATTTCACACCTGACAGAGCATCCCTGGTCGACATCTGTTCACTGTAGAATAAAGAAGAAGCTGTTGCAAGTACAAGCATTGATTGTGGGGAATGTTGTGTGGGGAGTAACTCCCCTACGTTTGCAGACTGTTCAAAAATGCTGGAATTTCACAAAGCTACCATTGTGTTCCTCGATTTGTTGTGTTTTTCCAAGGTTAGACACTCTGCTATCGGTCCGCATATTAGGCGGATTCCCATAGAAGAACTTTGTAGCCGGCTCTCGTTTGGGATTTTGTCTCTGTATTTGTAAGCTTAGAGAAAGTGCGTAGAAATTTCCAAAGTAGGGAACTGCGTGACCGTTCGTGTCGGGGCGCGTCTTCGACAAAATGAAAGAACTGTCCGGATACAAAAGAAATAATAAAACTCTGAAAAGTAGATCTTATTCTAATTTTTCAGAGTTTTATTGTTTCTTATTGTAGACGAACAGTTCTTTTATTTTGCTCGAAGCTCGAACAGACATGAACTAATCATAAAACGCAGTTCCCTACTTTGTGAAATTTAAGCAGTTTCGAACAGCTTACAAATACAGAGACATAATCCCAACGAGCGCCGGCACTTTTGTTTACTCAAGGAATCCGCCCTATGCAGGACAGATACGCAGAGTGTCTAACGCGTGGAAAAAACACAACTCGAACGCAAAAGACAGCTTTGGAAATTACTACGCATTTTTTCTAAGCCTTGCAAACGTAGGGGAGGTAATCCCCGCACAGCATTCCACTTCACATCATTTACAGATTGCAACGTCCCTTTTTATTTTAGTTTCTCACAAATCCAATCATCAGACCACCCTTTTCCGCATAGAAGCTGCAAAGGCCCATGGTCATCTCAATACGTACCTTAGCATCCTTAAACTCTGTAAGAATTGCCTCCTTTAGGGCACTGGCTGCACCAAGATTATTACAATGATCTACAATCACCTGACCACCCTGATAACCCATCTTCTTCATAATCTGACAGATGCTGGCGATTGCCTTCTTCTCACCGCGGCACTTCTCCACCGGATGAATCTGCCCGTCCTCGCTTACGTCGCCAACCGCACGAATTCCAAGAAGTCCTGCAATAGCAGCAACTGTGGGCTTTACCCGTCCGTTATTTGCCAGATTCTTCATATTTTCCAAACAGAAAAGAAGTGCTGTGTTCTTCTCCTTATATGCATCCGTTTCCTTGCAAATGGTATCAAAATCCTTCTCTGCCTTGATTCCTTCATAAATCTTTTCAACCAAAAGCTTCATCTCCGGACCGGCAGAATAAGAATCCAATACATATACCTTCTTCTCAGGATTCTCCTCCATATACTGGGACGCAGCAGTCATTGCCGCATTATAGCTTCCGGATAAGGTACTGATAATGGTTACACAAAATACCTCATCAGCCCCTTCAAATGCAGCCAGATAATCTCCCACCCCCGGACAAGCAGTGCCGGACTTTCCTTTATAAGTACTTAAGGTCTCTGCCATATCAATTACATCCAGATTGGAATCATCCACATATTCCTTATCAGCAGTTCTGATTACCAACGGAACAGATTGAAAATCTACGCCTTCGAAAGCTCTCATATTGGCAGCTGAATCCACAACAATTTTTCTTTTCATTACCATTTCCCCACGTTTTTCACATCTTTTTATATAGTTTTTAAAACTATATTTAAAAGTATGATAAATTAGATAGTTGGTAATGTCAATAGTTACTTAGCTTTATTTCTTATTTAAGGCATCCCTCCCAAGATACCTTCCCTTCTCATTAAGATGCTCTTCAATACGAAGAAGCTGATTGTATTTAGAAACTCGTTCACTTCTGCATGGTGCTCCGGTCTTAATCTGCCCGGCATTAGTTGCCACCGCCAAATCCGCAATAAAGGAATCCTCCGTCTCACCAGACCTATGTGAAACCACCACATGATATCCCGCTTTATGAGCCAAATGAAGGGCATCCATGGCTTCGCTAACCGTACCAATCTGGTTTACCTTAATCAAAATAGCATTTCCACATCCCTCTTCAATACCTCTGGAAAGTCTTTCTGTGTTGGTTACAAAAAGGTCATCTCCCACCAGCTGCAGCTTATCCCCAAGCTCTCTTGTCAAATCATTCCAGCCCACAAAGTCATCCTGATCCAGCCCATCTTCAATGGATACCAGCGGGTATTTCTCACAAAGCTCTTTATAATCGGCAATCATAGCTTCGCTGTTGCGAACTACCACTTCCCCCTCAAATTTATACAGGGCAGATTCCCGGTTATACAGCT
>JAFTXD010000055.1 GCA_017461775.1 Lachnospiraceae bacterium | reverse complement strand
TACGGCTACCAGTGATGTACTTGATTATCTGTGACTGGACCACACGGAGAAGGTTATTATCTTTTCTGTGCAGGAATAAGGTTATTGGACCAATTTGAAGAAGCAGCTGGAAAAGAAGCTGAAGATTGATGCGCCGGGTAACGGTATTGCATTCACCATCCCCTTAAGCAGTATCGGAGGGAATAAGGCACTTCAGTTTTTGACAGAGAATCGTCCATTTCAGAAAGAGGAGGAATCAACTTTGAAGGATACATCACATGAGCTTATCATTGTTATTGCAGAACAGGGAAATATTGATTTAGTTATGGACTGTGCCAGAGCGGCCGGAGCCTATGGCGGAACGGTGATCCATGCCAAGGGAACCGGAACCCAGGAAGCAAGTAAATTCATGGGCGTGTCTATTGCGGCGGAGAAGGAAATGATATTCATCGTTACCCAGAAAGCCCAGAAGAACAGTATTATGAAAGCCATTATGGAGAATGCAGGTCTGGATTCCAAGGCAAAATCCGTGGTATTTTCTCTTCCTGTAACAGATACGGCGGGACTTCGCTTGATTGAAGATTAAGGAATATTTCGTGAAAAAACGCATACTCTATCAGTAATA
The DNA here is from genome assembly GCA_017461775.1 of Lachnospiraceae bacterium. Classification (GTDB taxonomy): domain Bacteria; phylum Bacillota; class Clostridia; order Lachnospirales; family Lachnospiraceae; genus Acetatifactor. The sequence continues at coordinate 1,934 of JAFTXD010000055.1, read as the reverse complement.
GGATGTACTGGGGGTATGAGGATGAGATCTGATACAAAAACATTAATAAAATGTATCGCTATACCACTGATTGTGGGGGGCTTGGCAGCTTTTCTTACAAGAGACGGGATGAAATACTACATAGAGGAGATTACAAAGCCGGCATTGACGCCGCCACCTTGGGTTTTCTCAGTAGTGTGGACGATTCTCTATGTAATGATGGGATATGCCAGCTTTCTGGTGGTTGAGGAAGGAACCGGAGACCAAAAAACTGCACGAATGATATATTTCGCGCAGCTTTTCTTTAACTTTTTCTGGTCTATTATCTTTTTCAATCTCAGATGGTATTTGTTCGCGTTTGCCTGGTTACTTATACTGTGGTTCTTGGTTCTTGCCACAATAAAGGCATTTGCGGAAATCGAACCAAAGGCGGGGAAAGTATTGATACCATATCTGATTTGTTAACCTTTGCAGCATACTTAAACTTTGGGGTATATTTGCTGAATTAATACTTTTTGCCCCAGATACAAATATGTTTATCATCTGTGCCGGTTAGGATTAATGTAGGCTTCCAAGCCTCGTGATCCCAAGCCGGCATTACTTTTAATTTCTCGGTGGTTGCAGCATAGGTAATCTGGATGGTGATGTCGTCCAGTTGCTGCCATTTGAAGCGAACAGAGTCTGCCAGCATACCGGTACCGTTTGCGCGGAGTGTCATCTTGACGCTTGTCAGCATCCCTTGAGGAACCATGGGCTGCAGGCGGATACGTTCATAATCACCAACCAACTGCTTGGCGGTCACAGCCTGCACATACTCTCCGGCATATTCTTCCGGAGAAACCACCGGCCAACCATCGTCTGTCCAGAGCATTTGTCGGATATGCATGGTGGAGGGCTGTCCTTCTTTATAATTCTTAGGTCGGATATGGCTTGCCAGATACCACTGCCCATCGAAATCCTCCAAGACGGAATTGTGTCCCGGTCCCATCCAACAGATTGCATCATCATCAAACTTGTAACCGCAGCAAATCATATAACCTAAGGTATTATCCACGTCACTTAAATCAGTCATATCCCTTCCATTATGATCCAAGTAAGGTCCCATAACAGATTTGCTCCGACCTACACGGATGTTATAATCGCTTTTTAAAGAAGCGTAAGATACAAAGAGATAGTAATATTCAGTTTCTTTATTGTAAACAATGTATGGACCTTCGATGGCGCCATCCGCCCAAAGAGGTCTGCGGGCAAGGCATTTGCCGTAATCGTCCGGCCCATTTAAGGCAAGTCCTGTAACCGGATCCAGTTCAATAATATGACAGCCGCCCCAGAAGGAGCCGTATACCATATACATCTGCCCTGTGATATGATTTGTAACCAGACCGGCATCAATGGCATTTACCGGAATCTGATCAGAGGAACGAAAGACAAGGCCTCTGGGAGTAAAGGGTCCTTCCGGTTTGTCAGAAACAGCAAGGAAGATGCAGGACTGGCGAACTCCCCAGGAGGAGTTAGAGCAGTAAAGACGGTATTCCTCACCGACTTTTACAATATCCGGTGCCCAGATAGCATCGCTGTTTGTCCATTCCTTTGCATCAGAAGGAGGGCATTCTAACACTTTTACAAGCTTTTACCATGTAATCATATCTTTGGAACGTCTGGCTTTCGCTTAAGTGCAATATACAAAATAGTCACCGCTTACCGGATCGCGAAAAAGAGCCGGGTCATGAGCGAACCAGAGACTGGTTGTGGGTGGGTTAAAGGGCTGACCCTTTTCCGGCTTCGGGTCCCGCTTTGGTGGCTGTGAGGGGTAAATAATCTGTGTTGTCATAAAAGCCTCCCTAATGAAAAATACTAAAATAACTATACCATATATTGGAAGGGTTTGTGGGATTTATTTTTTGTTTTAACGCTAAAAAGCACTAGCTAATAGAAGCGGTTCATGTTATGATGTG
>JAFTXD010000054.1 GCA_017461775.1 Lachnospiraceae bacterium | reverse complement strand
GAACATTACAGACACTTGTAGTAGCACTTGGAGCAGGTCTTGGAATCTGGGGTGCAATCAACCTTATGGAAGGTTACGGTAACGATAACCCGGGTGCGAAGTCTCAGGGTATGAAGCAGCTTATGGCCGGTGGCGGTGTAGCGCTTATCGGTACTACTTTAGTGCCTGTACTTGCAACTCTTTTCTAAGAGACAGCGTGGCAGGACCATGCAATAGTAACTTATCATACAGAGCCGGGGCAAGAGACTCCGGCTCTAACACAAAAAAAGAAAACGGAGGATTTTAATCATGGCATTTTTTCAGAGCGCAATTGGAACATTACAGACATTAGTAGTAGCACTTGGAGCAGGTCTTGGAATCTGGGGTGCAATCAACCTTATGGAAGGATACGGTAATGATAACCCTGGTGCAAAGTCTCAGGGTATGAAGCAGCTTATGGCTGGTGGTGGAGTAGCCCTTATCGGTACCACTTTGGTTCCTGTTCTTGCAACCTTGTTCTAAGAAGCAGGAGGTAATAAATGGACAGCTTATTTCAGTCGATCGAGGACTGGCTGAAAGAGGTGCTCATATCAGGAATTATGGATAATCTGTCCGGCGCGTTTGATTCTGTGAATCAGCAGGTCGGGCAGATTACAGCTAATGTGAGTACATCACCGGCAAGCTTCTTGCCGAGTGTGTACGCACTCATCAGGAATATCTCAGAGAATGTGATACTTCCGGTGGCAGGAATTATTTTGACATTTATAGCCTGTTATGAGCTGATACAGCTAGTCATTAGCCATAATAATTTGGCGAATATTGAAACATGGATATTTTGGAAGTGGGTATTTAAAACCTTTGTGGCGGTGTGCCTGATTTCCAATACCTTTAACATTACGATGGCGGTATTTGATGTGGGGCAATGGGTTGTCCAACGAAGCGGAAGTATTATATCCGGAAGCACTGCCATTGATGACAGTACACTTGCAACAATGCGGAGTACACTAGAAACCTTAGGTCCCGGGACACTGCTTGGCATCTTCCTGCAGTCATTCATTGTGCAGATAGGCATTCATATTTTGAGTATTGCGATTTTTGTTATCATTAACGGTCGTATGATTGAGATTTATCTTATGGCAAGCATGGCACCGATTCCGTTTGCAACTTTTGGGAATAAGGACCAGAGCATGATGGGACAGAATTACTTACGTTCTCTGTTTGCGTTGGCATTCCAGGGATTCCTTATTATGATTTGTGTTGGTATCTATGCGGTGTTGATTACCCATGTGGCATTCACATCTGATATTACGGGTTCCTTGTGGAGTGTATTAGGATATACTGTGCTCTTGGCATTTACATTGTTTAAGACCGGTACAATTGCAAAATCTATTTTGCATGCACATTAAAAGAGGAGGATAGCACATGGCAGCATCATATATATCAGTACCTCGTGACTTAACGAAGGTAAAGAGTAAAGTGATGTTCAATCTTACAAAGAGGCAGTTGATATGTTTTTCGCTGGCGGCACTTTTAGGAGTACCGTCTTTTTTTCTGCTCAAAATGGTGGGCAGTCCAAGCATGGCTGCAATGGGAATGATGGTGGTTATGATGCCACTGTTTTTTCTTGCTATGTATGAGAAGAACGGTCAGCCCTTGGAAGTATTTTTGAACCAGTTTATTCAGGCGAATTTTGTTCGTCCAAAGTACCGTCCGTATGAGACGGATAATGATTACGCAACGATTATGCGACAAATAGAAGCACAGAAGGAGGTAGAAAGAATTGTTTTTAGTTCGAAAGAAAGACAAGGATGTGGAACTGGCGTTGCCGGAGCATCTCACAAAGGAAGAAAAGCGACAGGTAAAGGAAGTCATTCGTAAGGTAAAGAAAAATGATGGTACTCCCAGAACTGCCCAGCAGAGTATTCCCTTTGAGAGAATGTTTCAGAACGGTATTTGCCGTGTGGGTAATGATTATTACTCAAAGACAATTCAGTTTCAGGACATCAATTATCAGCTTGCATTGCAGGAGGATAAGACAGAGATTTTTGAGGAATGGTGTTCGTTCCTTAACTTCTTTGACAGCTCTGTACACTTTGAATTGTCCTTTATGAATATGACCACGGATGCAGAAAGCTTTGAAAAGAGCATTGCGATTCCGCATAAGAAGGATGACTTTAATGGTGTCAGAGATGAGTACAGTACCATGCTGTTTGGGCAGATGCAGGCAGGTAATAACGGACTTACAAAGACAAAATATCTGACCTTTGGTATTAAGGCAGCATCCATGAAGGAAGCGAAGCCCAGACTGACACACATTGAGATGGATATCTTAAATAACTTTAAGCGATTAGGTGTACGTGCCAAAAGCTTAAATGGTGCAGAGCGATTAGAACTGATGCACACGCAGTTTCACATGGGAGATAACGAAAAATTCCGCTTTGATTGGTGTTGGCTTCCGGGAACCGGGTTAAATGTGAAGGACTTTATTGCTCCTAGCGGATTTGGCTTCAAGAACGGCAGAACCTTTCAGATGGGAGGCTTATACGGAGCAATGTCGTTTTTATCCATTACGGCATCGGATATCAGTGACAGAATGTTAGCTGATTTCCTTGGCATGGAGTCTAACCTGATTATTTCCATGCACATTCAGTCAGTGGATCAGAATGAGGCAATTAAGACGGTGAAGCACACCATTACGGAGCTTGACAGAAGTAAGATTGAGGAGCAGAAGAAAGCAGTCCGTGCCGGATACGATATGGACATCATCCCTTCTGACCTTGCAACCTATGGTAATGATGCGAAAGCACTTCTTAAGGAGTTGCAGAGTCAGAACGAGAGAATGTTTCTTTTGACCTTCCTTGTGATGAATACCGGCAGAACGGAGCAGGAGCTTGAAAACAATCTGTTTCAGGCATCCAGTATTGCTCAGAAGCATAACTGCAACTTAATCAGACTGGATTATCAGCAGGAGCAGGGGCTCATGAGCAGCCTGCCACTGGCACACAACATGATTGATATTAAGCGTGGTATGACAACCAGTAGCACAGCTATCTTTGTACCATTCACTACACAGGAGTTATTCCAGCCGGATAAGGAGTCGCTGTATTACGGTTTGAATGCTGTTTCTAATAACCTAATTATGGTAGATAGAAAGAAGCTGAAAAATCCAAATGGACTTATTCTTGGTACGCCGGGTTCCGGTAAATCCTTCTCAGCCAAGCGAGAGATTGCCAATGCATTCCTTGTAACAGATGATGATGTAATTATCTGTGACCCTGAGTCAGAGTACAGTTCATTGGTAGAACGCTTCGGTGGGCAGGTTATCAAAATCAGTCCTACCAGCTCACAGTTTATCAATCCGATGGATATCAATATGAATTATTCAGATGATGATAACCCGATTGCTCTTAAGGCAGATTTTATTTTGTCTCTTTGTGAGCTTATCGTAGGGGGAAAGGAAGGCCTGCAGCCTATTGAGAAAACGGTGATTGACCGTTGTATCAGAAAGATTTATCAGAAGTATTTTGAGAATCCGGTACCTGAGAATATGCCGCTTTTGGAGGACTTATATAATGCGTTACTGGCGCAGGAGGAATCTGAAGCAAAGCATGTGGCAACCGCACTGGAAATCTATGTGCATGGTTCCTTAAATGTATTTAATCATCGTACCAATGTAGATATTACCAACAGACTTGTATGCTATGACATCAAGGACTTGGGTAAGCAGCTGAAAAAGATTGGTATGCTGGTTGTACAGGACCAGGTGTGGGGCAGAGTAACGGAGAACCGTTCCGCTGGTAAATCCACCAGATACTACATGGATGAGATGCATCTTTTGCTCCGTGATGAGCAGACCGCAGCTTACACCGTGGAAATCTGGAAGCGATTTAGAAAATGGGGTGGTATTCCAACCGGTATCACGCAGAACGTCAAAGACCTGTTGGCATCAAAGGAAGTGGAGAATATTTTTGAAAACTCTGACTTTATATATATGCTCAATCAGGCAGTGGGAGACAGACAAATCTTAGCAAAGCAGTTAAATATCAGTCCTCATCAGCTTTCGTATGTAACACATTCGGGAGAAGGTGAAGGGCTTTTATTTTATGGAAATGTAATCCTGCCGTTTGTGGACAGATTCCCTACTGACCTTGAGCTGTATCGCATCATGACAACCAAGCTGAATGAAGTACAGGAAGCAAAGAAGGAGCAGGCGTAAATGAATGAAGAGAAAAAGAGTACAGGTACTCAGAAGTCCTCCCGTGCGACATCACAGAAGTCGCCGGGAGAGAAGCTCAAGAATGAACAGAGTTCCAGAGAGGCAGTCAGAAAGAAGCTAAGGTACGGTAAGAAGGATAATTCCTTAACCGTGGAGGAGAGAAAGAAGCTGAAAGAGCAAAGAAAGCGTGGCAGACACAAGATTCGTGCTGAGGCAGAGGTCAGCCGTAGCATTCGCAGAGAGATTGCAGAAAGCAACGAGGATGAGAATGTTGGAACTCAGGCAGTAGTCTTTGGCATGGAGGCAACTAGTCTGGTTGCGGAAAAGGCAAAACTGGCCCGGTATGGTAAGAAGCTTCATAAGCGTACACAGAAGGAATCCGCAAAGCTGGAAACTGTCAAAAAGGAGACCTCCAAGGAGACGGCGAAGTCTCTTCAAAAGAGTAGAGCAAAGCGTCAGGCCATTGATGCTTATCAGAAAAAGAAGGCGAAGGAAGCAGCCGGAGGAGCAGGCAGTCTTGGCAAAAAGTTTGTAGATAAGGCTAGTGATATGGTGGAGCGTATCGGAGAATATCTTATGGAGCATGTATTACAAGACCCTAAGCTATGGATTATTGTTGGAATCATTGGCTTGTTGCTGATCGTGGTAATGTGTACGATGTCATCCTGCGCCTTATTTATGGGCGGTGTAAATAACTCCACCATTGTGACCAGCTACACTGCAGAGGACGATGTGATTCTTGCTGTAGATGCGGACTATACTGCTTTGGAGGATACACTGCAGGATGAGGTAAATTCCATTGAATCCGATTATCCGGGATATGATGAGTATCGATATGAGCTGGCAACCATCGGTCATAATCCGTATCAGCTGGCATCTCTTTTGACAGTGCTGTACGAGGATTATACGCAGCGTGAGGTACAAAGTGAATTGCGGAGTATCTTCGAGGCTCAGTATGAGTTTACTACCACAGAGATTGTGGAGGTCCGAACAAGGACGGAAACGAGAACCAGGTGGGAGCAGCGAAGCAGAGTGGAAACCAGGACTGGTACGAGAGAGGTGTGGGATGAAGCTACAGAGTGTAATTTGTTGGAGGAGTACACTTATGAAGTGACTGTTTATTACTGGGTAGAGGTTGAGTATGAGGTAGAAGTGGAATATGACTACTACATTCTAAAAACAGTACTTACCAATGTGGGTATTGATTCTGTGGTGCGAAGCTATGGCTTGTCTGCAGACGATTTGGAACAGTATGAGCTGCTGCTTGCTACTTATGGCAATAAGTCATATCTGTTTGGCAGGGATATATAAATACAAATCAATTAACGAGGCTCCCGATTTTGGGAGCTTATTAAGTGGAAGGAGAAAAGAGCATGTATGAAAAGTTAGATAAGCTTCGGGCTGAATTAGACCGGGCAAAGCAACGCAGAGCGGATGCAGATGCAAAGGTAAAGCAGCTGGAGCAGAAGTTAAGAGAAGCTGAGAACTCGCAGATTTTGGCCGATGTAGGTGCGCTTAAGCTTACACCGGAGCAACTGGCACAGTTTCTGCAGCTGGCAGCAAGTGGACAATTACCTGCGACGCAGAGTAATCCGGTGGTAAGTGCAACACCGGTATCGGCTACAGAGGAAAATGATGATTACGAAGAAAGTGAGGATTTTGATGATGAAGAAATTTAGCATTGGTAAAAAGGCAAGCGGAGTGATTGCTCTTGCGACAGCATTACTGGTGGGTGTATCACCGATGACTGCATTTGCGCAGACCATTACGGAAACAGAGGTGGTGGCAATTGAAGACAGCGTTTCTGATAACAGTGTGGAAGTAGAGATACCGGAAGATGCAGAGCTGCCTTACAGTTATACAGTAAATGAGGATGGCAGTGTTGTATTTAATTTTAATGGAGAGGAATATGTCTATGGCGAGGAGGAAGACCCTACAGGAATTGTTGCATCCGGAGTTTCTAGGTTGAATGTGAGAACAGGAGCCGGGATGGATTATGAGGTTATCGACCAGCTTCGCGCAGGCGAGGCGGTTTCGGTCATTGGCACCGAAGGCAACTGGTATCAGATCATCGTTCCTGAGAAGACCGGATATGTGCATAAGAATTATTTGGATGTGGTGGAGACTGCAACTAACGAAACGGATGCGGCACTCCTTAAGATGTTCATGATGATGTTTATGGATAGCATGAATGATACGGAGGATGTAAACTTTGCATTAACTCCGGATGGAAATCTTACTTTGGTGGACGATTATGGTTCGGCGGATAAGAGTGGCAAGCAGTTCATTACGGTAACGACTAAGGCCGGTAATTATTTTTATATCATCATTGACCGTGATGATGAAGGAAATGAGACGGTGCATTTCCTCAATTTAGTGGATGAAGCAGATTTGCTTTCTCTGATGGATGAAGAGGAAGCTAAACAGTATATTGATTCTACTGCAGAGCCTGAGGTAACAGAGCCGGAAGCAACTCCTACACCTACTCCTGAGATTACACCGGAGCCTACAGAACCACCGACGGACGAGGAGCCTGCAGATGAACCTACAGAAAGCAATAAGACGGGTCTGCTTTTATTGGTTGTGTTAGTTGTGCTTGGTGGCGCAGGTGGATTCTTCTTCCTTAAGAAGAACAAGTCAAAGGATACCCAGAACATGGGGCCTGATCCGGATTTCGATTATAACGAGGATGAGGATGATTACCTTGCCGGATTAGATGAAGAGGATGACATCATCGAAGAAATATCCGACGAGGAAG
>JAFTXD010000053.1 GCA_017461775.1 Lachnospiraceae bacterium | reverse complement strand
CAGAAGCAGAGAAATTCGCAGCACAGCAGAAGGCAGATGCCCAGTTATACGAGCGTCAGCGTGAAGCAGAGGCGAAGCAGTTCGAAACGGAGAAGGAAGCAGCAGCGTTAAAGGCTGAGGCAGAAGCGAAGAAGTATGCGATGGAGCAGGAGGCAGAAGCTATTCGCGCGAAGGGTCTTGCAGAAGCAGAAGCTATCAAGGCTAAGGCTGTAGCTGAGGCAGAAGGTATCGAGAAGAAGGCAGAAGCTATGGCGAAGATGGGTGAGGCTGCTGTCCTTGAAATGTACTTCAAGGCACTTCCTGAAGTGGTTAAGAATGCCGCAGCACCTCTGGAGAAGGTGGATAGAATCACCATGTACGGTGATGGCAATAACACTAAGCTGATGAAGGACGTTATGAATACTGTAAATCAGGTAACAGACGGTCTTAAGGAATCCACCGGTGTGGACCTTACCTCCATCCTTGCAGGATTCTTAACCGGTAAGGCGGCCACCATGGGTGTGCAGAGTAACGATAAAGCTGTAGAGGACTATACAGAATAAGTATATTAAAAAGTGTCGGAGAAATCCGGCACTTTTTTCTTGACATAGTGGTCTACTATATGTAAACTAATAGTGAATCTACAATGAGTAGACCAATAAAAAGGGGAGTCCATATGTGGTTGGAAGAGTTGTTCAAAACCGTTTTACAGATGAGCATTACGGGGAGTATTGTCATATTGTTTGTGCTGGTAGCAAGAGTTGTTTTGTGTAAGGTGCCAAAGATTTATTCATATCTTCTTTGGATGTTTGTGTTTTTTAGGCTTCTTTGTCCGGTATCCTTTACCAGTGAATGGTCTTTGATTCCTAACGAAGCGATAATGATACAGAATGTTACACAGGTGATACAGCGTGAGTCCACTGGCGGTACAGAGACGTCTGGGATCGGTGTCTTATCCCAGTCTGAGGATTGGGAAGAACAGTTATCTCAGGAAGAAGATAAAATCATTGAATCGTTGGTAGAGGAAAACATCGAAATTGTACGGAAGCCGGAAGGTTCTGATTGGATGTGGAGTAGTCTCTGGGCGCTGGGAGTTGGGATACTGATTATTTATACGATAGCTACGACGAGGAAGCTGAAAAAAGAGATAAAGTGTGCGGTGTGTCTTAAAGAAAATATATATGTTTGTGATTATATTGAAACACCATTTATTATGGGCGTTTTTACACCAAAGATTTACTTACCTTCGGATTTGTCTGGGACAGAAACAGAGTACATCATTGCTCATGAAAAGCACCATATTCGTAGATGGGATCATGTCATAAAATTATTTGCTTATTCAGCACTTTGCCTTCATTGGTTCAATCCACTGGTGTGGCTGACATATATTCTTGCAGGAAAGGACATGGAGATGTCCTGTGATGAAGCGGTGCTTGATGGTGCTACAGAGAATATTCGCCAGGCTTACAGCATGTCATTGCTACGTTTATCCACGGGGCATCGTAATGCAAGCTTTGTACCTTTGGCCTTTGGTGAGGGGAAGGTAAAGGGTAGAATTAAGAATATTATGAATTACAATAGACCTTCCTTTTGGATTGTAATTCTTTGTACAGTAGCCTGTATTGGACTGGGAACCGCCCTCTGTGCAAATCCAAAGGCAGAGAATACTTTCGTGCCTGACGCTACCAATAGTAGTGAAGAAAAATGGATGACACCCGAGGAGACAGAGACGTTCACGGAGGAAGTAATGCTTCAGTATGTAACCGTCTGGGAAAAAAATGTGGACTACAATGGGGATGGCACGGAGGATACAATTTCCTTTGTGATACAGATAGATGCTGCCTATGAAGAATACCAGGGGGTCACGGATGGCTATGAACTTTTACGAGCACCTTTTATAGGAATTGTGCAGTGTGTGGATGGAGCAACAGGGGAGCTTAACTTTGCCACTGGAAACATTGCCCATGCCAGACTGGCAAACCGGCAGATTTCCTATGCTGAGAAAGATGGTAGCCACTATATGATTTCTACACAAATCCATGAGCAGATGGGGGATGGGTATTATGTTTATGAAGTATATTCTCTCACAGAGCAAGAACTTGTGGATAGCTATGAGATATATTTTGTAACCTCCGGTGATGATTTCCATGCAAGACCTACGGCAAAATATCGTCAGGAGGTAGTACCGGAGTTTAAGCAGAGATTAGAGAAATGGACGGATGATGCAGTACTCATTGTAGCTACGGATGTGAATGAAAGAGCGGAGAATGGTATTTTCGTATCCTCTACGACACAGAGCTATGCAGCTTGTTATTACTATGATTTGGTTTGGGAGCGTATGCTGGACGAGAAGGTGAGAGTAGATAGCTTGGGTCCCAAGGTGAATTTGCCACAGAATGATGAATGGATTCAGAATCCCCAGTATCTTCTTTCGGATTATCCCATAGCACATATCAAATACTACGATGGCTTGGCAGATGCATCCCTGATGCTTCGTTATGGAGAGGCAGACCCGATAGAGCTTTCCTACCTTTATGATATTACCTTTGACGAAGAGCAGGAGCGCAGCTATACTACATTGTCGCAGGATGAGGACGTGGTTATCAAGTGTCAGGTATCGTCCAGGGCATCCTCCGGGGAAGAAAAGACGGTGTTGGTTTCCTGGTCATATCAAGAGTTTAATTATGTGATTTTCGGTGAGCTTAAGAAGGATGCGGATATGGAATCCTTAATACAAACAGCAATCTATGTGATAGAGAATTATGAATAAGTGAGAGGTGGAGCGATGGCAGAATATCGTTTAGGAGAAATTGAAAAAAGATTTGCAGACATTATCTGGAGCAGGGAACCTCTGACCTCCGGGAAGCTGGTGGAGCTTTGCAGTGAGGAGCTGAACTGGAAAAAGTCCACCACCTATACCGTTCTTAAGAGGGTGTGTGAGCGAGGCCTTTTTCAGAATGTGGATGGCATAGTGACTTCTCTGGTTTCCAAGGAAGAGTTCTACGCCATGCAGAGCGAGAAGTTTGTGGAGGAGACCTTTTCCGGCTCATTGCCCGGATTTTTGGCAGCCTTTACCACCCGCAAGAAGCTGACGGATAAGGAAATCGCGGAGCTTGAGCGAATTATCAGAGAGCAGAAGGGTTAGGAGGGGTGAATGTGATAGGTTTATTTCAAGAGATTTTACGGATGAGTGTCACAGGTAGCTTTGTGATTCTATTTGTTTTAGTAGCAAGACTGCTACTGAAAAAGGCGCCAAAGATATATTCCTATATGCTTTGGGCATTGGTACTTTTTCGATTGCTTTGCCCAGTGACGCTTAGCAGTGGCTTTTCATTGATACCCAGAGAGGTGGCAGGTGTAGAGTCCATGGAAACGGTGGAACTGCACCATACGGAGATAACTACAGAAACTGTATGGGAGGAACTGCCATATGAGACACAGTACCGCTTAGACAGATTAACGGCGATGGTGACGAAACCTCAGGAAACTCCGGAACAGCCCGTAGAGAAGGGAAAGGAGGTCTTGTCCGGCTGGGAAATTGCCGGAGGCATTTGGCTTGGTGGTGTAGTTTTACTTCTGCTTTACAGCATTTTCTCACTGGCAAAGATTTACCGCAAGGTGGAGATTTCCCTGCAAAAAGAGGGGAATGTATACATAGCCGAGGACATCGATACCCCTTTCACCCTGGGGCTGTTTGCTCCAAAAATATACCTTCCTACCGGGCTTATGGAGAAGGAAGCCGGTTATATCATTGCCCACGAAAAGCGCCACATAAAGCGTTTGGATCATATCATCAAGATCGTGGCTTTTTTGACCGTTTGCATCCACTGGTTCAATCCCTTGGTGTGGCTGGCATTTATTCTGGCCGGTAAGGATATGGAGATGTCCTGCGATGAAGCGGTGATGAAGGAATTTACAGAGGATATCCGACAGGAATATTCTGGTTCATTATTAAATCTGGCTACCGGGCGGAGAGTGATTGCCATGGCTCCCTTGGCATTTGGGGAAGGCAATGTGAAGGAGCGTATCAAAAATGTAATGAATTATAAAAAGCCGGTGTTCTGGATATCGGTATTGGCGGTGGGATTGTGCGTCGTTTTAGCGCTGTGCCTTTTGACCAATCCCAAAGAAGAGGATGCTCTCAGTGAAAGTATCGTAGCTACACAGCCTACTGTTGCACCGACTTTTACGGAAGCTCCCACTGTGACCTTGGCTCCTACGAAGGCACCTGTGGCAGAGGATGGAGAGATGGTGGAAAAAGAAATCAGTGTATTTTACGCAGATTTGACGGGAGATGATATATCGGAGAGAGTGGTCCTTTCTGTGGATGTGTTCCCCGAGGATGCGAATACATCCGAACTGATTACTCTTTTGCGAAGTGCCTATCTGGCAAAGGTATCCGTATACAAGGGGCTGGGAGGCGATTTTTATGAAGAGGAGGCACTGTGGAGCCTCGGAGATATTTCGACCTCCAGACCGGGCAATTATCAGGTATCTCTTTTGGAAGTGGAGGAAAAGCATTATCTTCTAATCAGTGCCCTGCATGAGCAGCAAGGAGAGGCAAACTATTGGTATCAGGTTCTTTCCTTAACAGAAAATGGCGAAGAGCAGATTGCAGATGAATATTCGGTTTCCTTTAAGTTTGCGGAGTCAGAGGATGAGGCCTCATGGCTGAGTAGCGACCTGCCCATCCGAAGCGAGGTGGTACCGGATTTTCAGGAGCATTTGAGCAAATGGTATGACGAAAATGGTATTCTTCTCATTGCCGCCGATGTGAATCTTTGGGATGGGGATATGGAATGGGTGGAATATTCTACGTCCGAAAGTCCCGTATGGTATATGAAGTACTATGGCTCTGTATTTAGCAGACAGGATTATTATACATTAGCTGGCAAAACCATGTTTACAACCAAGTATTTTACCTTAGATTTACCCAGAGAGTGGACCGGAAAGGTGCATATTGAGGAACATGAAGATGGCAAGAGTGTATGGGTATACCATACAAAGACCAGTGAGCTGGAGTATGGCTTTGGTCTTTTAGGAACCATTTCCCTTGTAGAGCAGGAGTTTGCCGCAGAATTAATGGAAGCTGTACCGGCTATTTATATCGGCAAGTCCTATGTGCTGGATGGTGTGACTTATGTGCCCATGGCCTGTGAGCCTACGGATGTGCAGACCGTAGAAGAAACAGCGGCAGAACATGCGGAAATGAGTACATATTTTGCGGATGGAAGAATCGCCAAACATGCATGGGTTACAGAGAATGGCCCCTACGGTGACGCTCTGTGGGAGCTGGCCTATTATAAGGAGATGTATCCCCAGTATGGTCTGATGTGGACAAGGGCAGCTGTGGTTGGACAGAAGCTTCTATGGCAGGAAAGTGCGCAGGAAACCGTGCTTTTTGACACGGATGGGGAAAATCATACACTGATCATTGGCGATATGGTTTATTCTCACATGCTGGAGGATGCATTTTACATAGAAGATGGTTCTGCCACTACCACCTGGTATGCGGTAGTGGATTTTGATACCGAGGATGAGAGCCGGGAAATCATCGTGTATGATGATGGCCCCAGTGGGGACCCGGGCCTGCATGTGATACAGCTTACCGGTGCAAAACTGAAATACATGGGAAGAATCGGAACCCTGGGATTTATGAGCTCCTTTAGGATACATGGAGATGGCACAGTGACCGTGCTGGAACGTACTTGGTCACCGGAAAATAACGTGGTGGAGAAAACTTATATGATGCAGGATAGTGGTTTTGAAGAACTGCCACGGGAGGAATATGTTTACCTATACCGGGATTTTCACAAGGTAATTCAGAATCTTGAGGTCTATACAGAAAGGGATTTATCTGCAAATACGGTGGTGTTAAGCGCCGGCGAAGAGCAGATTTGCTTTAACAAAGTCTTTTCTTCTTCGGAAGAAGGGGAGTGTTTCTATGAAATTGAAACCTTAGATGGTGAGATATATTATCTTTATTCTGACGGTAATTTGGATGATTTTGTGGCAGACTTATCCCACGCAGGATAGCATAAAGGAATAATCATGAAAAAGCTTCGGGAAACCGGAGCTTTTTTGGTTGCAAAATATTATTGAAAGTTTTATACTGGAATGAATTAAAGTGCAAAAGAGGAGAATTGATATGGCATTTGATAAAGCGAAAGCATATTTGGATGAAAAGGGTTTCGGAGACAGAGTGAAAGAGTTTGAGGTATCCAGCGCAACCGTGGAGCTGGCAGCCATTGCTGTAGGCACGGAGCCTGCCCGCATTGCAAAGTCTCTGACCTTTATGGTGGAGGATAAGCCGGTAATGATTATCTGCGCTGGAGATGTGAAAATCGACAATTCCAAATATAAGGGAATGTTCCACACTAAGGCGAAGATGCTCACAGCAGAGCAGGTGGAGGAGCTGATTGGGCATGCGGTAGGAGGCGTATGTCCCTTTGGAATTAAGGATGGAGTATCCGTATATCTGGATGAATCCATGAAGCGTTTCGATACCATTTATCCTGCCTGCGGCAGCTCAAATAGCGCGGTAAAGCTCACCTGTGAAGAGTTGGAGCTACTTTCCGGTTGTCTTGGCTGGATTGATGTGTGCAAGCTGATAGAGGGATAAAGGGAACTGCATAAATAAGTCTATGAAGCCGATGTAGTCAAGGAGTGACTATGTCGGTTTTTTAGTATTGACAAACAAGGTTTAACGTATTAAACTCAAACTAAGTTGAACGCGTTAAACCAAGTAAAGGAGTGAAAACTATGGAAACACCAAAAGTATTTGAAAGTGAATATCGTTTCATGCAGATTCTCTGGGAGAATGAGCCAATAAACTCAACCCAGCTGGTGGCTTTGTGCAAGGATGGACTGGGCTGGAGTAAGGCTACTACGTATACCGTAATCCGCCGTCTCTCCGAGCGAGGCGTGGTGGTAAATGAAAATACCATCGTTAAGAGTCTGGTAAGTCAGGAAGAGGTACAGTGTGCGGAAATCGACGATTTGGTGGAGCGTACCTTTGGTGGCTCCCTGCCCCAGTTTATTGCGGCTTTTACCAAGCGTAAAAAGCTGGGGGATGCAGAGATAGAGGCTTTGCAGAAAATGATTGATGATTATAAGGGATAATTAGGGGGAAAACCCATGTTGGAGAGTATTTTTAGTAAATTGTTAATATTAAGTGTACAGGCTGGATTTCTGATTCTGGCCACTATCATTATTCGAGGAGTGTTTAAGAAGATACCACGAAAGTATATCTGTCTTTTATGGTGTATGGCAGCCCTCAGGCTCCTGATTCCGGTGTCCATCGAGAGTGCATATAGTTTGGTGCCTGCACGCAGTACCATAGAGAATGTATTTTCGGAGGAGACGCAGGTAAGTCAGCAGTCGTCGGAAATAGTGGAATTACCGGAGGTGGAGATATCCATTGATTTAGGGGATAAAATTCCCGGTGATAATGTTGAGGAACAAAAAAGAGAGTTTTATGAAGCTTATATCAAGGAGCGCATTGCAGCGAGTCAAAGCAGTAATTTAGTCAGAGATTATGAAACGGAGCCAGTTCAGTCAAAGAAAACCTTTAATCCACGTCTTTTAGTGACCTATCTGTGGCTGTTTGGCATGGCAGTGCTTTTTGGATATGGTGCATTTACTTATATCAGAGTGCGTTTCAAGGTGCGGGATGCAGTGCATCATGAGGGAAATATCTGGCTTAGCGACAGAATCGATACCCCGTTTTTGCTGGGATATATAAAGCCCAGAATCTACATACCCTTCTTCGTGGATGAGAGCCGTAGAGAGTATATCATTGCCCACGAGATGGGACATATTAAAAGAGGGGACCATATCACTAAGCTGATAGGATATATTTTACTGTCAGTGTATTGGTTTCAGCCACTGGTGTGGGTGGCCTATGTGCTGTTTTGCAAGGATGTGGAGATGGCCTGTGATGAAAAGGTCATCGGAAGCCTTGGAGAAGAAAAGAAGAAGGCCTATTCCCAGACTCTGCTTTTATGCAGTGTGGAGAAGCATTACCTTTTGGCAAATCCTTTAGCCTTCGGAGAAATTGATGTGAAAAAGCGTATTACAAACGTACTTTCCTATAAGAAGCCGGGAGTGATTCTCCGTGTGATTTCCGTTCTGGTGCTTCTTATCGTTGCTTTGTTTTTTATGACAAGCAACAAGGCAGCACAGCTTTCGGATACCTCCCTCACAGAGGCTCAGAAAAAGTATTTGGCGACTTTGGCAGATGGAACCAGATACGCCATCATACCCATGAAGAATTCAGAGGAACCATTGCTTCTAACTACCAATGATGATTGGGATAATCAGGTATTTGAAAGTGAGATAGACCGTATTAGCATGTACGCCTACATTTTTGAAACAGGGGGAAACATTGCAACAACCGGTATCCCCTGTGAGCTACGCTGGGATGAAAATGGTCTGTATCTGGCAAATGATATGGGTATACAGCTAATGTATGTAGGAGAAGGTGTGAGTCCTATTACCGGATTATCCTTCCTGGAGCAAATACACTATGCAAAGACGGATACAGACTATGAAAAGCTATGGGAGCAGTTTGAAAAGGCTACACCTGTGGAATTTATATATGTAGTAGATAATATTCCGGAGGATAAGCAGTTACTGACAGATGCCCAGCTTCTTTTCATACAAAATCTGGATGGAAATGCCAGACTTGCCTCCCTGCCCTTAGAGGGATCAACAGAGCCTCTTCTTTTGGCGGCAGAGGGAGTGTATGAGGACCCTGCCTTTGATAATGCGGAGGTATCCTTCTTTGCGTCCTATTGCTTGCTTGGTCAGGTGGGAAGCATTAATACAGGAGGCACTGCCTATCCCATCCGCGGGGATTATGAAGCGGTATATTTAGAGAGTGGTCATAGCATTACTGTGCTTTCTCTCGTAGAGGAGAATGGAGAAAGGCACTTAAAGACCACCGTTTATTCTGAGGAAGAGGAAGGCTACCCAGAGATGCTGGAGCGATGCAAGCAGGCTCCCGTGGTGGAGTTTACGATTCCTGTGTCAGACTATACGAAAGCAATCACGGAGCAGCAGAAGCAGCTGGTAGAACAGCTAAACCAAGTAGAAGGTATGGAAGCAGAAGTCCTTCCGGAAAGACTGGCCATGGCAGAGGTGGCGGAGAATCTGAAGGCCCAGCTGGAGGCTCTGGAAGCTGAGTTTGGCGATTTTAGGGCGTCCCAAAATGCTCAGGCTCTCTTTGAGGAAAAATATGGCGCACCGGTAAGGCTGGGGGAATGTACTTCCCCAGAGATGGCGGAGCAAATTGCCATTCAAATGTTTACTGAGTATATGAAGATGGACAATTTGTATGCTACCTCTTTGCCGGGAGATTATAATGGCGAAAGGTATTGGCAGGTGGATATGGAGGTACTTTCTTCCGCAGAAGATGTGTACAACCATATCCGAAGCCTTAGCTCAAAGGAATGGGCAGATGTATTATACAATAATCTCTTTGGTGGGGAGTTACCGCTCCTCAAGGAAGAGAATGGCAGGCTTTACACAACAGCTTATGATTCCGTTCCAACACAATATGAATTATATACGGACGTAATCCTGCATTACTACATTGGGGATGAAATCATGTATACCGTCAGCGCCGGAAATAATGAGGAAGAGATGACATCCTTCCTGGTCAAGTGTATGAAGGATGGCTATAACTGGGTGGTTGCGGAGTTTTGGCCGTTGATGACCCAAGGAGGCCATGAAATGTTCCCGGAGACAGTACATAACAGACTGGATATGGGAGAATATGAAGTGGTGCTTCAGGATTATACCGTTTTTTCCGGCGGTCCCTTAGAGGTAGCTGTGCTTCGGGATGGTAAAAAGGAGACCTTGTCCCTTTTGTACGAGGAATGGCAGCGTGACCCTGCTAAGATACGGATTGCAAAAGCTGGGGAGGTGCTGGGATACGATGCGTTTTATATATATGAATTTGGACTAGTGTATAACCTTATCACCGATTATTATGCTTGGGTGGATGGTGAAATCGTTCAGATTGCGGAATGCTGGGGCTATGACCCGGAGAAGGGGAATTTTAACCGCGACGTGAATGGAGATGGAACGAAGGAGCTTCTCTGTAACCTGTTCTACAGCGGAGATGGTGGACAAGCTGTATATGTATACAAAAGGAATGGCGAAAAAATAGTCCGCGGCTTTTTGGAGTGTGGCTGGTTCGAGGCCAGTGAGGATGCTATTAAGGTAGAGGTTACTTCCTATGATGGTGAAAGAGAGAAAGCGGTGGTGACTGAGGTTAGAGAAGATAGTATAGAGACACATTATCTGGAACTGGATGAGTGTACTATATCGTATTCTGAGTACAAGCCGTGGTATTGATTATTTTCTATAACAATGTGTTGATATAGTACATGCTCTTATGATATTCTATATATGCTCCAGGTGGAGCATGTATAGAAAGGGGCGTAAAACTATGGCAATGGAAAATTTAAGCGAAAAGGTATCTGTAAACATCAATTCCTCCACTCTATCAAACATCGATTTGCTGGTGGACAATGGGTATTATTCTAACCGAAGTGACTTTATCAACCAGTCTCTCAGGGAAAGCATTCAGAAGCACCAAAGTACACTGGATAGGATTATTGAGAAAAATGTGAAGACTTCGGAAAAGGATGCTGATTTTTGGTTTATCGGTGTAGGTGGTCTGAATGTGGAAGACATTGAGGACTGCTATGGGAGCGGACGTAAAATGAAGGTCAGTGGCTATGGCGTTCTGGTGATTGATGAGGCGATTGCGGAAGAGAAGCTCTTTGCGGTAGTGGAGAATATTTCTGTGAAGGGCAAAGTAGTTTGCGGAAAATCCATAAAGGAGCATTATAAGTTAAAGTAATGAAAGTGGGGCGCACCGGAGAGAATATCTTTGGTAGCCCCTTTTTTGATGCAAAAATGATGCACCAGAGATATAAGATTATGCTATTATTACTATGACTCTGTCATCGTGCGAAAGAAGTGGGGAATGTGCAAATGATAAAACAGAAGGGAAGAACATTCATAGGACTGATGCTGTCCCTGGCATTGTGCATCTGTGCCGGCAGCGAAATTTATGCGGCAGATGGGGTAGAGCTGGCGCTCCTTCGGGACAATTATGTTCGCTATGAGGCTTCTTTTCAGGCAATAGAGAATATAACAGATATTGAAAATAATGGCTTTACCATCATACAGGACCAAGTGTTTCCGGTGCTTCTTGAGAGCTTTGGTGAGGTGGAGGTGACCTTTGTACCTGCCCTGAATGAACGGTACGGCAGACTTGCTGTATTTATCTGTAACGAAGCCGGAGAAGTGTTGTATAAGACCAATCAGTTAGAGACCAATTATCACAATACCGGTCAGTTGAAGCAGCCCACAGAGGGTATCGCGGCCGTGGGCTTCCATGATGTGAACCAGGATGCTCTGACGGATATTGTCCTCATTACGGAATGTGTGAATGAGGAGGGAGAATACGCGGGCAAGACCTACAAGGTGGGAGATGTGCTTTTTCAAAGGGAAGGCAGCTTTTACAGGGATTACCGTATTTCTGACAAAATAAACAGATTCAGCATGAATAAAAGTGTGGAATTTATTATAGCCTATGTACGGGATGGACATTCCACAGAAATTCTTTACAATGCGCAGACGCTGGAGGAACTTAAGGAGCAGGGCTTTAAAGTAGCGGAACAGACCTATTACCGCAATTTTGAAAAGCAGGGCAGACTTCTTGTGGTACCGGGAACGCTGAAGGTTGCCGAGTATACCATTTTTATGATTTACCTGGTGAATGAAGAGGGGAATATTGTGTACTGCTTCCAGCCCATGGGAGATTATGACAATCTCTACTCCTTTAAGGGGATTTCCTGCAAGGATATGGATGGGGATGGTATGAAGGATCTGGTAGTACTTACCAGATATAATGGTGTGGATGAAAACGGGGAAAGAGTGATTTACCCCAAATGCGATATTTATTATCAGAGAACCGGTGGCTTTGATGTGGATGAGGATTTCCACAATTACTACCGGTATGGTGAAGCGGATACCATGGAAATTATGGTGCAAAAAATCAGAGAATATTGGGGATGGGAAGTAACAAATGATTAAGATTTTGATTGTAGATGATGAGAAGCCGATTTGTGATTTGATTGATATCAATCTGACAGCGGCAGGATATGACTGCAGAGCGGTGCAGGATGGATTGGAGGCTTTGGATCTTATTGAGGCAGAGCAGTTTGACCTCATTTTACTGGATATCATGCTTCCGGGAGCGGATGGCTATGACATTATGGAATATATCAGACCCTTGAAGATTCCGGTAATTTTTATTACCGCAAAGCATGAGGTGAAGGACCGTGTAAAGGGGCTGAAGCTGGGGGCGGAGGATTACCTGATTAAGCCCTTTGATGTGGTGGAGCTGGTGGCCAGAGTGGAGGTAGTGCTTCGCAGATATCATAAGACCCAGAGGCTGTTAAAGGCTGGGGATGTGGTAGTGGATGTGGAAGCCAGAACGGTCACCAAGGCAGGAAAGCCGGTGGTTTTAACCAACAAGGAATACGGTTTGTTGGTGCTGTTTATCCGCAATAAGAACATTGCTCTTTTCAGGGAGAAGCTGTATGAAAAGGTTTGGGATGATGAATATCTGGCTGACAGTCGGACCCTTGACCTGCATGTGCAGAGACTTCGTAGGAAAATGAATTGGGAAGATAAACTGGTGGCGGTATACAAGGTAGGATACCGTCTGGAAATAGAGGAATAAGCAGGAGAGTAGGCTTTATGAGATTTTCCTATAAGATACTTTTATGTACCATTATTATTATGGCAGCAGCCTTTGGCTTCAGTGGGTTTTATTTTGTGAATTTTGTCTTTGAAACCTCTCTGGAGCGTGAGGTGGAGCAGGCCATGGATGAAAGCAGTATCCTACAGTTTGCTTTTGAAACGGCAGCGCTGAACATTCCTTCCAAGTATAATATTTTACAGGACGGGGCAGTGGCTCAGATTGGAGCCCAGCTGGAGCGAGGCGGTCAGGGAAGAGAGAGGCTGATTCGCTTCTCGGATGAAGATGGTAACACCTTGTTTGTAAGTCACGGCTTTACGGAGGATATTTCCCTTCTAAGCAGTGTGGGAGATGAGGCAATTGTCTATCAGGTAATGCAGCTGGGATCGAAGTATTATGTGCATACGGCCATGAAGATTTCCGTTTTGAACCGTTCCCTTTTTTTAGAGACCATGCGGGATATTACGGGAGTGTTTACGGAGCGTACCATGGGCTTTGATATGTATCGGCAGGTTACCCTGCTGATGCTGGGAGGAAGCTGCGCTGTCATGCTCTTTTTGTGCTTCTGGCTGACCAGACCCATTCGGCTCCTCACCAGAGCTACCAAGAAGATGGCGGAGGGGGATTATGCCTATCGGGCCAAGAAAATCAGTGGTGATGAGCTTGGTAAGTTGACCGAGGATTTCAATAAGATGGCAGGAGCATTGGAAGAGAATGTGGACAAGCTGAAGCAGGAAATCCGTTCCCGGGAGGACTTTATCGGTGCGTTTGCCCATGAGCTGAAAACTCCCCTTACAGCAATCATCGGGTATGCGGATATGCTGCGTTCCAGAAAGCTGGATGAGGAGAAGCATTTCCTTTCGGCAAACTATATTTATACAGAGGGAAAGCGACTGGAAACCATGTCCTTTCGGCTTCTGGATATTATTGTTACCAAGAGGGGAAGTGTAAATCTGCAAAGAGTGGCAGCAAAGGATTTGTTTACTTATGTGCAGGATGTATTTGCGGAGCATGCTCAGCAGCGGCTTGTGTATGAGGTACACAGTGGAGAGGTTTATGGAGAAGTGGATTTACTTAAGTCCGTTCTTTTAAATCTGGTGGATAATGCCTGCAAGGCTTCCGGAGAGGGTGCTACCATTGAGATTTCCGGAGAAAAACAGGAAAAGGGATATCTGTTTCAGGTGAAGGACTATGGTGTGGGCATTCCCAAGGAGGAGCAGCAGCGTATTACCGAAGCCTTCTACATGGTGGATAAATCCCGTTCCAGAAGCAGAAACGGCGCCGGTCTTGGACTGGCACTTTGCGTGGAGATTTTGCGGCTCCATGGCAGTGAGCTTTGTATTGACAGTGAGCCGGGAAAGGGAACGACCATGAGCTTTTTACTTCCGGAAAAACAGGAGGATACAAATGAAGAGAGTAATCATTAGTCTGCTGGCGCTCTTATTTGCCGGAGCTGTTGTATGGGTATCGGTATGGGGACCGGAGCGCTGGACGGAGTATACGGATAAGGCGATTCTTGGAGTGGTACATGAAGAGGATGCCGAGGGCGGTAATGAAGGTTATAGATATTTGCTGAGCATCAATGAAAAGGTGTATATCCTGTCCAAGGCTCTGGGAAGCCAGCAGGTATTGGAAAGTGAACTCAGTGCCAAGACAAAGAATGTAAGCAATGTGGTAGAGTATCAGGAGCTGGCAGGAAGCTATGCCTTTCTGGAAAGCCAGAAGGATTCCGGTGGTAACCGAATTGATGAGTCAGAAGGATACGCGGCAGCCAAAGAAGGGCTTAAGGATTTACAGGAGCTGGGAATTTTACCCGAGTCTGTAAAGGCGATTAAGGATGGGGCCTATGATGTGGTGCTGTACTCCGCCATCGACGTGTTAGAACCCAGAAATAAGGTCCTTGTATGGAAACTAAGTTTGTCCACAAACCAGCAAAATGCGGATAAAAAGAACCGCCTGCTGGATGCATACATAGATGCGGATACCGGTAAGGTTTATGAGTTTTATGCCCGTACCGGACTGCAGTGGGAGGATATTGATGCGGATGAAATCGCGGAGAAATGGAGCGATTACATGGGGCTGGAAAAGCCTACCGTATATGAGAATGCCAATCCTCTCTCCGAGACCACACCCTACTTTAAGCAATATACCTTTCAGGGAATGGATGAGGCCAATACTATTATGACCATTGGCTTTTACGAGGGCATCAACGAGCTGTATTTAAAGATTTCCAAATGATGCTTTTTTGATGCAAATAATATGCTCTTTTGATGAGAATAATATGAAATTCTGACGGAGTCTCTGTATAAACTGTGATTAACGGTTATGCAGAGACTTTTTTCTGCATAAAATACATAGGAAAGTGGGGAAAGGGATGTACGCAGAGAGCTATTATATGCCGGGAAGAATTCAATATTATCGTGTGAAGAAGAGGAGAAATATCTGGGTGTTACCGGTGTTTCTATGTACATTTGTGGTGTTGGGGGCAGTCTTTCTGCTCTTGAATTACTATGCTGCAGGGGAGAGTGTATTTGAAATAGTATCGGAGCCTGTAGGAGGGGGAAATCTGCAGGAACAGCCCATAGAACCCCAGGGACCCACGGAGCCATTGCCTATAATCGCACCGGAAGAGACTCCGGTTCCTACCCAGGCTCCTACTGCCACACCTGAGCCGGTTTCCACTACCGGTCCGGACCTATGTGCAGTTACGGAGAAAAGCAAAACCATGTACTTAACCTTTGACGATGGTCCCTCCGCAGAGTATACGGATACTATTTTAGATGCGCTTGCCAAGTATAATATTAAGGCAACCTTCTTTTTGGTAGGTGAGAACGTGGAAAAGCGCCCGGATGTGGCAAAGAGGATTGCAGAGGAAGGGCATACCATAGGGATTCATTGTTACTCCCATGCCTATGACGATATCTATGACACGGTGGACAGCTATATAGAGGATTTTGAAAAAGCGTATCAGGTAATATATGAAAACACGGGAGTGGAGGTGAAGATTTTTCGTTTCCCCGGAGGCAGTGTCAATGCATACAATAAGCATATTTGCAAGGATATTATTACGGAGATGACAGAGCGTGGGTTTGTGTACTTTGACTGGAATGCCAGCTTAGAGGATGCGGTGAAGAAAACTACTCCCGAGGAGTTGGTAAAGAATGCTAAGGATACGGCAATGGACAGGGAGAGAGTGATCCTTCTTGCCCATGATACCATCTATAATACCTCTCTATGTATTGAGGATATTATCCTGCAGTTTCCTGATTACAAGATGGAGCCGCTGACGGAGGAGGTGGTACCCATTCGGTTCCGTCTCAAATAAAGAAAAAGGAGAATTTTTTAGTTTTTCAAAAAAACTTGAAGATTTTCCTTTTTTTGTTACGTTTATATAAGTGAAAGCTTTCAAAAGAGGAAAGGAGGGTGGATAAAATGAATTCCAAGGAGCAGTTGGAAGTCTGGATGACGAAATATGAGAGTCTGGTATTTTCTATTTGCTATCGGATGACCGGGGACTATTTCGCCGCTCAGGATATTACTCAGGAAACCTTTTTATCCGCATTCCGGCACGCCTCGGATTTTGATGGCATGAATGAAAAAGCCTGGTTATGCAGAATCGCCTCCAATAAATGTGTGGACTACATGAGAAATGCAGGAAGGCGACAGATTCCCACAGAGGATGAGAAGCTGCCGGAGAGTATTTCCCACATAGGGCGCCCGGAGGAGGAAACATTGGAGCAGGAGGTAAGGCAGCAGCTTCTGAATGCCTGCCGGTCTTTAAGTCCACCCTATAACAGGATTGCAGAGGATTACTTTTACCTGGAAAAGAAAGCGGAGACCATTGCAGGAGAGCAGTCGCAAAAGGTGAAAACCATTCAGACCAGGATTTACCGGGCAAGGAACATGCTACGGGAAATCTACCGAAAGAAAAATATAGATGGGAGGGCATTATGACAGAGCAGAAGTGGAATTATCTTACCGATGAAGAGCTGGAAAAGTTAATACAGGATGTGGAAAATCGTGGTATGCTAAGCTGTCCCTCCTACGTAAGAGGGGAGATTTTGCAGAAGACGGGAGTTTCCCTAGAGAAAAGAAAAATGCAGTTCTATTTATATAGTGCGAAGGTATGTGCTGCTGCGGCAGCAGCTATCTTTCTTCTGTTTACCATTCCGGCAGGACCCATGGTGGTGTCCGGCGAGGATATGGTAGCGAAGGATCGGTTTTCCTTTACAGATAAATTGAACAAGCAAACCACTGCAATGTGTGAGAGTTTAAATGATTTTTCAGATATGTTGATTTTACGGGAAAAACAGGAGGATTAAGAAATGAAGAGGAAGAAAAGTAAGTTTTGGAGTTTTTGGTTATCGTTTGTACCGGGGTGTGTGGAAATGTATATGGGTTTTATGAAGCGCGGTGTCAGTTTATTTGCTCTGTCTGTGGGAATTATTGCAGTGTCCAGTTTTCTCAATATTGGGGAGTTTATGTTTTTGGATTTGATTGTATGGGTGTATGCTTTTTTCTCTGCCAGAAATCTTACCCACCTAGAGGATTCGGAGATTGCCATTTTGGAGGATGATTATTTGTTCCATTTAGATGGTATGGAGGTTATGAAAAATAAGCTGGCAGGAGGATATCGGAGCCTTGTAGCAGTGCTTTTGATTTTGTTTGGCTCTGTGATGCTTTTCCGTGTGCTTTACCGGATGCTGCAGGGAATGATTCCTGAGGTTATTAGTGATTTGCTTTGGAATGTATCCTACTATCTACCACAGATTGTAATTGGTCTTGGTATCGTGGCTCTTGGTATGTGGCTGATCAGAGGAAAAAAGCAGGAGCTTTTGGAGGACCACAATGGATAAGGTAAAATATGTGCACAGGGTGGGAACGGTCACCTTTGGGTGCTGCCTGATTTTGTTTGGAGTATTGTTTCTTAGTCGGTTATTTATACCTGCATTTCCCATAGATTTTGTATTTCGTCTTTGGCCATGTATGTTTATTATTCTGGGAATTGAGGTTTTGCTTGCCAACGCCGGAAAGAATGCGGAGTTTGTTTATGATAAAACAGCCATCGTTTTGATGATTGTACTTTTTCTGTTTGCTATGTGTCTGGCAGGCTGTGAAAAGCTGATGGAACAGGGATATTTGTATCTATATTAGGGCTGTGTCAGTCGAAAGGGGTATTAGAAGTTTTTGTAGCTTCTAATACCCTTTTTGCGTGGGAAAAGAGTGAAAATTGAAGGGAATAATAGGGGCTTGAGGGTATTAGTAGTATTTTCACTTATGGAGACCCTGCTTTCTGGGAAAATCGGGGTATTATTTCGTGTTTTGCAGAAATAGTTTCCTTTTTGAAAGGAATAACGTGTGTTATTAAAGAAAAAAGAGGAGCAAGTGGGGTACTGCAAAAGTATTTTGAGTATATACCCTGCAGGGTTAGGTCTTTGGTTGTAATTATAAAAATGTGTTAGATAAATATCTAATAATTGTGTTGACAAAAATCTAAAATAGATGTAGCATATGTATAGAGTTAGATTGACATCTAACAAATGATTAGAACAACATAATGAATGAGGTGGCGTATGAAGGAGAAAAAAAGTGAAATAGGGTACAAAGACATTTTTCGGCAGAAGGAATATTTAAAGCTGGTACTGGCAGGGCTGATTTCCAGATTTGGGGATTCGGTGGACTCCCTGGCCTTTACCTGGCTGGTGTATCAGGTGACGGGGAGTGCGGCATGGTCCGCTATCGTATTTGCGGTGAACCAGTTGCCGGAGATTGTTGTGCAGCCCTTTGCGGGGGCACTGGTGGAGGGACTGCCGAAAAAGAGACTGATTTTAGGAAGCTATCTCATACGAGGGGGAATTGTGGCTGCGCTGGCTGTCTTAACTTACGCAGATACGGTGACACCATGGATTTTGGTGATATTCACATTTATGATTACTACGGTGGAGGCCTTTGGATTGCCGGCGGGGATGGCCATTGTACCTATGCTTTTGCCACAGGAGTATTATGAGTATGGCACCTCCTTAAAGGCTACCTTAAGTAATGTGGTGGAGCTGGTGGGAATGGCTCTGGGCGGTGTAATTATTGGTGCCTTCGGGATTTATACGGCAATTTTTATTGATGCGGCGACCTTCTTTGGAGCGGCTGTGATCCTAAGCCTCGTAAGGCTAAAGGAAAAGAATGAGAAAAGGGAAAGGGGCGGCGCCGGCTCCTACCTGGAGAATTTAAGGTCAGGAATTGCATATGTGAAGGAACAACCGGTGATACGGAATTTTTGTCTGATGGCGGTGGCGATTAATGCATTGATGGTTCCCTTTAATTCCTTGCAGGGACCGATTGTGAGTGAGTTATTTGGGCAAGGTCCGGAGTTTTTGAGTATTATGGGAGTGGTGATGGTTCTATTCACGGTGCTGGGGTCTTTTCTGTTTCCTTATGTCAGTAAACGTATTTCGGTGAGAAGAATGCTGGTTGGAGGAGGTATCGCAATGGGGGTAGGACTTTCCCTTTTGACAATAGGGCCATTTTTTCAGGGGAATGTATTTATGCTCTATGGGATTGGCGGACTCTCTTCTTTGGTGATGGGTGCCGGAGTGAGTATCTTTATGGGAGCGCTCAATGTGCAGTTTATGAAATGTGTCAGCAAGGAATATTTAGCCAGAAGCGGAGCAATTTTTAACGCGGCAGCCTCCGCGGCTGTACCGGCCACCTCTTTCCTCATCAGTGCTTTGGCAACAAGGTTTTCCGTAGGAGAAATTTTGATGGTTAGTGCTTTGTTTTGTGTTATAATATTTATATACATAGAAATCAGAAAGGTACAGTTCGAATAAAGATGGAAAAGCAATTCTTTGTGGGGAAAGTGGATTATCTGGCGGAAGCCATGCGGCTTCTTTCACATATGGGAAGTGGGGAAACTTATGGTGAATTTAAGAAGGAACTGTCCAGAAAATATAATGTGGGGACGGTTGCCTTTGAAGAAAAGTTTCAGCTGCTGATAGATATTGAGAAGGATGCGTTAAAATGCCTTCGGGGAAAAGAGGACTTGGTGCAGGAATATTTCGGAAGCTCCCAGCAGGATGGCGAAGGGAGAGGACTTGCAATCCTGGTGATTCTATGGGAGGATTCTGCTCCCTGGAACTATATGTCCCTTGAGGAACTGAAAAAAGAGCTGGAAACCATTTCGGAAGAGGAATATTGTAAAAGATATTCTATGGCATTACGGTGTTATGAATCCAGAATTCAGGATGAGTGGGGGCAGAAAGCCTGTGAGAATCCTATGGATGTAATACGGTTTCTTATGGATATGGACCTTCCTGAGGGAGAGAAATGGAAGCTGCAGACCATATTCCTTAAGCCCGGCACCCATAGAGAAAAGGTATTTGAACTTTTGGAAAATGTGATAGTAGTTTTACAGAAGTATTCCGAAGAACTGGAAAGATTGGCAGAGGCCTTTGCCGTATATTGGGAGCAGAAGCTGGTGGGAAGAGATATGGCAGAGTTTATCAATGAGAGGATTGGATTTTCCTTAGAGGACAATCCCTTGGGCTTTTGTATGCGTCCCGGCATTTTCAGCCCCAGCGCTATCTCTATGTATGCCAAGGCAGAGGAGGATGAGCAGTTGTCCACACCCTATGTTTTCACGGTAGGAATTCTGTTTGATGACGACTTCTTAATCAGTGTAACGGGGGCTGATATTAAGGAGAAACAGGAATATAACCTGAAGGTTTTAAAGATGCTCAGCGACAGCAGTAAGTTTGAAATTCTCTCCTACATCAAGGACAAGAGTGCTTACGGAAGTCAGCTGGCCAAGCATCTGGGGCTGACCACGGCCACTATTTCCCACCATATGAGTGCCCTTCTTTCTGTGGGGCTTGTCACTATGGAAACGAAGGAATCCAAGGTCTACTACAAGGGTAATGCCAAGGCCATCGCAGAGGTACTGGATTACTGCAAACAGGTGCTTGCGCAGTAAGCTGTGGAGGTAGTATAATAGTACTACTTACATTTGGAAGGAGACCAGAAGCATGGCAAAGAATTTTGATTTGGATGATTTAAAGGATATCGATGTAAAGGGACTTGTGAAGGGCTTGAACGATGGTGTGGACAAGCTGGATGACGCTATCGAAAAGATGGGCGTGAACATTGACCTTGACAAGGTGGACAAGGCGCTGGATAAGGCAGAGGACCTTGTGGAGAAGCTGGACACCGATAAGCTGGATGATGTTCTGGATATGTTTAAAAAGAATAAATAGTATGTGAAGGAGCCGGTTGCAAATTGCATCCGGCTCTTTTAGAAGACAGGTATAAAAATCTCACATTTGGTGTTGAAATCTTTGGAATGGAAGCCGGGCTCTTGCCCGGGATGAGAAGGTGTGACATACTACCAGTAACGAAGAAAAACTTTAGGAGGGACCTATGGAACAGAATAGATTTAGTTTTCCGGTGGATTTAAAGCAGATTCATGTAACCGATGAATTCTGGCACAGAGAGCAGGAACTGGTGCGCAAGGAAGTGATTCCCTACCAGTGGGAGGCGTTAAATGACCGTATTCCGGATGCGGCACCCAGCTATTGTATGCGTAATTTCAAGGTGGCAGGCAATATGATGAAGGAGAAGTCTGCAAAGGGCAGCAGCTATGTGGCTCCTACCTATACCTTCCGAGGCTTTGAAGCGCTTCCGGAGGATAAGAACAAT
Source organism: Lachnospiraceae bacterium (assembly GCA_017461775.1). Lineage (GTDB taxonomy): Bacteria > Bacillota > Clostridia > Lachnospirales > Lachnospiraceae > Acetatifactor. The sequence continues at coordinate 2,009 of JAFTXD010000053.1, read as the reverse complement.
CCGGACCCGGATAAATTCTATGGTTTTGTATTCCAGGATACGGACTTTTCCAAGTGGATTGAGGCAGTGGGATATTCCCTGACCCAGCACCCGGATGAGGAGCTGGAGAAAATTGCAGATGGTGCTATCAATATCGTGTGCGCCGCACAGTTAGAGAACGGTTACCTGGATACCTATTACATTATCAACGGTATGGACAGAGCCTTTACCAACCTTCGTGACCATCATGAGCTTTACTGCTTAGGTCACCTGATTGAAGGGGCGGTAGCATATTATCAGGCTACCGGTAAGGATAAGCTGTTAAAGGCGGCTATGCGCTTTGCGGATTACTGCGCGGAAGTGTTTGGACCAGGCGAGAATCAGTGTAAGGGCTATCCGGGACATGAAATCGCGGAGATGGCGCTGGTACGTTTGTATGAGGTGACCGGCGAGAAGAAATATCTGGATTTATCCAAATTCTTTATTGATGTACGCGGTACCAAGCCTTTTTACTTCGATATTGAGGATGAAGAGAGAGCAAACTATGAGGGTAGAAAATATCATAAGCCCGGGGATGAGGGCAACTGGTTTGTCAGAAACCGCTACTGGTATCATCAGGCGCACAAGCCGGTACGGGAGCAGTCCGAAGCGGTGGGACATGCAGTGCGTGGTGTGTATCTGTACAGCGGTATGGCAGATGTTGCCAGACTTTGCGGTGACGAGGAACTTTATGCAGCCTGTGAACGCATCTGGGATAATATTGTGAACGAGAAGCTTTACATCACCGGTGGTATCGGTGGCTCCCATATGGGTGAGTCCTTCTCTTATCCTTATGATTTGCCCAACGATATGGCTTATTCCGAGACCTGCGCAGCAATCGGTCTGGTATTCTTTGCCCGCAGAATGTTGCAGATTAAGGCTGACAGAAAATACAGTGACGTGATGGAACAGGCCCTTTATAATACCGTCCTCAGCGGCATGGCGCTGGATGGCAAGAGCTTCTTCTACGTAAATCCCTTAGAGGTATGGGAAGAAGGCTGGGATCGTGATGAGCGCAAGCTCCATGTGAAGGGCGTGCGCCAGAAATGGTTTGGCTGTGCATGCTGCCCTCCTAACATCGCCCGTACCGTCAGCTCTGTGGCAAGCTATGCCTATACTGAGAGTGAGGATACCCTTTATACCCACCTTTATATGGGCAGTGAACTGACCAAGAAGGTAGGTGAAAAAGAAGTGGATGTGAAGGTGGAAACCAAGCTTCCATGGGATGGCAAGGTATCCATCAAGCTCCACGGAGAAGGAACTACCATGACCATGGCTCTTCGTATTCCTTCCTGGACCGAATCTACCAGCGTAACCTATACCATCGCAGGAGAAAAGGTAGAAACGGAAGTATTTAAAGAAACTGTGCCCAGTGGTAGAGACAACATCTACTACAAGGACGGATACCTTTACATTACCGGCGCATGGCAGGATGATGAAATTACCCTTGACTTTGATATGCCCGTACATGTATACAAGGCAAATAACAGAGTCCGCGAAAACATAGGTAAGCTGGCCGTAACCCGTGGCCCTATCACCTACTGCCTGGAGGAATGCGATAACGGTAAGGATTTACACCTCTGTAGGCTGGATCTGGGAAAATCCTTTATGGGTGACAGCTTTACCCTGAAAGAAAACAACGAATTGGGACATAAGATAATTACCTTGGAAACACCGGGAAAAAGAGTAATACCTGATGGAAGAAAGCTGTATGAAGAGGTTCCTTATGAAATAGAGGAGGACACCACCCTCACCTTCGTACCCTACTACGCAGGGAACAACCGTGGCGTAGGTGAAATGACCGTCTGGGTGCGTTTCTGAAATGAATAAGATAACAACAATAAGCTGTCGGAAAACCGACAGCTTTTTCTACTCACAAATCTAGTAAGCATCATACCACATTCTAAAATTAAAGTCTAGTAATATTTTCAAATTTTAGTATACTGTACTTACTGTAGAGGAGCGGATTTTGCCGGGTGGGTACACTATAT
>JAFTXD010000052.1 GCA_017461775.1 Lachnospiraceae bacterium | reverse complement strand
GGGTAACAGAAGTCCCCTGTCCTACATTCCGCTTTTCGAAGAAAACGGTTTCGTAGTGAAGCTGGATATGTATATATTTGAGCAAATCTGCAAATTAAAGGCTGAATGGTACAAGCAAGGGGTGGAGTTTGCCTGCATTCCCATTTCCATCAATATGTCCAGACTGCATTTGTTCCGGAAGCATTTTGTGGAGGAGCTTTATTCCATTACGCAGAAGTATGGTATTAATCCGTCGGAGCTGGATATCGAGATTACAGAGAATGTGTATCTGGCAGATGTAACTACCCTGAATCAGGTAGTGGCAAAGCTACAGAGATATGGCTTCTTTGTGTCTATTGATGATTTTGGTTCGGGATATTCTGCACTGAATATGTTAAAAGATATTCCGGCAGATATTATTAAGATTGATAAGGAATTCCTTCAGCTGTCCACAAACAGTGACAGAGGTAAGAAGGTTATTAAGAATATTATTCTTCTTTGTAAGGAGCTTAAATTCAAGGTAATGGTAGAAGGTGTGGAGACAGAAGACCAGCTGGAGTTCTTGACCAGCTTTGGTTGTGAAATCGCCCAGGGCTTCTACTATGCGAAGCCTATTCCGGTGAAGGAGTTTGAGGAATTTACCAAATCTCATTTCGTGGTGTCCGTGGATATTATTAAATTCAGCTTTAAGGACAACCTGGTATCAGATGATGAGCGATATGAAGGTGAGTTTCTGGGTGAGTGCTGTGATTATGTAAAGGGTATTTCGCCTTCCATAAAGGGAATTCATTTTCATGGTGGCAATTCTCAGGAGAACCTTGTGAAGCTTCCGGTGGGTATTATACATAATGACAGTTTCTCCGTATCCCATTGGGTGAAGGTGGACCGGCTGAATGAATGGACGGCTACCGTATTTACGGAGTATGAAAATGGATTTTTCCAGTATTGTCCTCTGTCAGAGTATGGGCAGTCCTGTTATCGAATCCGTGACAGAAGACGATTGGATGCGTGGTGCGATTCGTTGGCATTTCCACTGGAGCCGGATCGTTGGTATCATCTGGTGCTTACCTATGATTCTGCAAAGGAAAAAGCTGTTTTGTATATAGATGGCAAAGAGGCCGGCTGTTGTGAGAATGTACCGGCACTGTATTTCCCTAAGAGACTTTTGGTTGGCGGAGATATTTATAAGAAAACCTTCGAGGGAATTATATGCGAGCTGATTTTCTACGATAGGCCATTAGAGGCGGCGGAGATTGAAGCGATGTACCAGGATTATATTTCCATGGAAGATTTTGATGCGTTTTAGATGTGAAAAGCACTTTGATTTTTGAAATCGGAGTGCTTTTTAAAATTTCGATAACTTTTATGGAAAAAAATGGTTGACACCAGCTAACTTTTGTACTACACTCAATAAGGCAGTTAGGGCGTGCTAACTGTGAAAGAGAGGATGAAATGACTTTATTAGATGCCAATGTAGGTGAAGAGTACGTAATCAAGGATATCGTAACCGATGATGAAGAGTTAAATGCTTTTCTCTTTTCCTTAGGTTGCTACAGTGGTGAGATGATTACGGTGGTTTCCCGTAAGAAGAGTAGCTGTGTGGTGGCGATTAAGGATGGTCGGTATAATATCGACAATGATTTAGCGGAGGCTATTTCCGTATAAAAATAGTGATGCATATCACTATTTTTTATGACATATAGTTAGAAGGTACTAACAAAAGGTAGGCGCTAGTAAATGCAAGAATAAGGAGGATGTTGTATGAGAATCGCATTAACCGGTAATCCAAACAGTGGTAAAACTACCATGTATAACGCATTAACCGGAAGAAACGAAAAGGTTGGTAACTGGGCTGGTGTTACCGTAGAAAAGAAAGAAAGCCCGATTAAAAAAGCTTATCAGAGCGGAACAGGGGAATTAGTCGCTGTAGATTTACCTGGTGCATATTCCATGTCTCCTTTTACTTCAGAAGAAAGCATTACCAGTGGCTATGTAAAAAATGAGAACCCTGATGTAATCATCAATATCGTGGATGCGACTAACATCAGCCGTAGCTTATTCTTCACTACCCAGCTTTTAGAGCTTGGTATTCCTGTGGTTGTTGCTTTAAATAAGAGCGATATCAACGAGAAGAAGAATACTAAGATTGATGAGAAGCTTTTATCTGAGAAGTTAGGATGCCCGGTGGTAAAGACCGTATCTACTTCTAATGGGGACAATGGATTAAAGGACGTAGTAGCTACCGCTGCTTCTTTAGCTGGTAAGGGTCAGAAGGCTCCTTATGTGCAGGAGAACATCGACTTAACCAATAAGGCTGAGGTTGAGGCAGCAGATAGAAAGCGTTTCGAATTTGTAAATAAAATCGTAAAGGAAGTTGAAAAACGTGAGATTCTTACCAAGGATACCAATGCGCAGGATAAGATTGACAAGTTCCTTACCCATCCGGTAATCGGAATTCCAGTATTTATTCTGGTAATGTTCCTGGTATTTGATATTTCACAGTCCACCTTTGGACCTTTCCTTGCAGATACCTTAGTAGGCTGGATTGAGACCTTCCAGGAGTGGGTTGCAGGGCTTGTAGAAAATGCAAATCCGTTCTTACAGTCTCTGTTAGTAGATGGCATCATTGGTGGTGTTGGTGCCGTTGTTGGATTCCTTCCACTGGTTATGGTAATGTACTTCCTCATTGCACTTTTAGAGGATTGTGGATATATGGCTCGTGCAACGGTTGTACTTGATCCTATCTTTAAGAGAGTGGGTCTTTCCGGTAAGTCCGTAATCCCTATGGTTATCGGTACCGGATGTGCAATCCCCGGTGTTATGGCTTGCCGTACCATCCGTAATGAAAGAGAGCGTAGAGCAACTGCTATGCTGACTCCTTTCATGCCTTGTGGTGCGAAGTTACCTGTTATCGCGTTATTTGCAGGCGCATTCTTTGCAGATGCATCCTGGGTTGGTACTTTAATGTACTTTGTAGGTATCCTTTTAATCCTTTTAGGAGCGTTACTTGTAAACAAGATTACCGGACATAAGTTCAGAAAGTCCTTCTTCATTATTGAGCTTCCTGAATATAAGCTTCCCAGCCTTAAGAGAGCATTCGTTTCTATGTGCTCCCGTGGTAAGGCATACATTGTCAAGGCTGGTACCATCATCCTTGTATGTAACACTGTAGTTCAGATTATGCAGACATTCAACTGGCAGCTTCAGGTTGTGGAAGAGGGTATGGAAAATACCTCCATCCTTGCAACCATCGCTTCTCCTGTTGCAGTATTATTAGTTCCTATCGTTGGATTTGCTGCATGGCAGTTAGCAGCAGCGGCTGTTACCGGTTTCATCGCAAAGGAGAACGTAGTAGGTACCTTAGCAGTATGTTATGCTTTAACTAACTTCATCGATACCGAAGAATTAGCTTT
>JAFTXD010000051.1 GCA_017461775.1 Lachnospiraceae bacterium | reverse complement strand
TATTGTACGATTCTGCAGTTGACTTTAATACTTTAAACCATTAGAATATTCCTAGAATATTTTATATCATTTGAGGTACACCATGAATAATTTAACCCTTGGTTTTATCGGACTTGGCTTAATCGGCGGTTCCATTGCCAAAGCCATCAAAGAAAATATCCCGGCCATCCGCATCACTGCCTTTGACGTGAATGAGGAAAGTATCACACTGGCGCTCTCGGAAGGAATCGTGGATGAACGTGCCAATGCCATTGACGAAGCCTTTTCATCCTGCGACTATATCTTTTTATGTGCACCGGTGCAGAAAAATGCGGAAAATCTGATACAGATAAAGAATATCATGAAATCTTCCTGCATTCTTACTGACGTAGGAAGTGTAAAAACGGATATTCACAAGCATATTGTTGAGCTGGATATGGAAAGCTGCTTTATCGGCGGACATCCCATGGCAGGTAGTGAGCGCTTCGGCTACGTAAATTCCAAGGCATCCCTTTTGGAAAATGCCTACTATATTCTGACACCGAACTCAAAAACCAATGAAGCACGTCTGGCAGAGCTTCGCGCTCTGATAGAAAAAACCGGTGCCATCCCCCTCATACTGGATTATCAGAAGCACGACTATATAACTGCGGCCATCAGCCATCTGCCCCATGTCATCGCAGCCTCTTTAGTAAATCTGGTCAGAGACTCTGATTCCGAGGAAGGAACCATGAAAATGGTTGCTGCCGGAGGCTTTAAAGACATCACCCGTATCGCCTCCTCATCCGCCACCATGTGGCAGCAGATTTGCTTAACCAATACAGAAAACATTTCTAAGCTTTTGGGAGACTACATTACCTCCCTGCAAAATATCAAAGCCCAACTAGATGCCCGGGACAAAGATGAATTATACCAGCTTTTCGACAGCGCCCGCATCTACCGCGACAGCTTTGCAAACAATTCCAGCGGTCCCATCAAGGTATCCTATACCATCAATGTGGACATCACCGACGAAACCGGTGCCTTAGCTGCCATCGCCACGTTACTGGCCCTTAAGCAAATCAGTATTAAAAATATGGGAATTGTACATAACAGAGAAGTAGAATCCGGAGTCCTGAAAATCGAATTCTACGATGAAGCCGGCATGAAAAATGCCTCAGAAACCTTAAGACAGCGTGGTTACACCATATACGAAAAGAAGCTGTAGGCCCTACAAAGCCTACAGCTTCTTTATCATTTAGTTCTCTTCCGGATGAAATGTCTGGTAAACGCCGATTCTTGCAGCGTCAATCTCGGACATACCAATGAAAATCGCACCATATCCAAAGGTATTACCCTGAACTTCGATTCTGGTAATGCAAAGGAATGCATGAATAATTTCTTCTGTCCAGATTTTTAAATCTGCTCAATAAACAGCTCCGATGGTAAGTGGCTCCGGACAAGTAAAGCCGATACCGCTCTTGGATACATCCATAACTTCTACTGCCACATCCGTGTGCTTGCCGTCATCCAGACGCTTAATCACAAGCTTGACAGTTAAATCTGTTCTTCGTGTTCTTCTTCTTTCTTCCATGGTAACAAATCCTCCCTAACATACATCTTCGTTTTATCAAGAACCATTCGCAAAACCGTAGCTTTGCTACTTTCCTTTTGCGAATGATGCATTGCTCTGATTTTAACACACAAACATGGCATCGCCAAATGAAAAAAATCGATATTCCTCTTTAATAGCTTCTTCATATGCTGCAAGCACATGTTCTCTTCCTGCAAGAGCAGAAACCAGCATCACCAGAGTGGATTCCGGCAAATGGAAATTGGTAATCAGAGCATCTAAAACCTTGAACTGATATCCCGGATAAATAAAAATCTCTGTATTATCACAACCGGCCTGCACCAGTCCTTCCGCTGTAGCTGCACTCTCCACCGTCCGGCAGCTGGTGGTTCCCACACAGATAACTCTGCCTCCGTTCTCCTTGGTACCATTAATGATTTCTGCTGCTTCCTCACTTATTACATAATACTCCGAATGCATGTGATGTGCAAGAATATCTTCTTCTTTTACTGGCCGAAAAGTACCGAGTCCCACATGAAGGGTCACATACGCAATCTTGACACCCTTCTTTTCAATCCGGGAAAGAAGCTCCTGGGTAAAATGAAGTCCTGCGGTGGGTGCTGCGGCGCTTCCCTCATACTTTGCATAAACGGTTTGATAACGGTTCTTATCCTGAAGCTTATGGGTAATATAGGGTGGCAGTGGCATCTCTCCCAGCCGGTCCAACACCTCTTCGAAAATACCTTCATACTCGAAGTGCACCAACCGATTTCCTTCCTCTACCACATCCATGACCTCTGCTTTTAAAAGGCCGCCTCCGAAGGAAAGACGCTGTCCCGGCTTGCACTTTCTGCCGGGCTTCACCAGGGTTTCCCACACATCTCCCTCTCGGCGCTTTAAGAGAAGTACCTCCACGGCTCCGCCGGTACCTTCTCTCTCGCCCAGAAGTCTGGCAGGGATTACCTTGGTGTTATTCAGCACCAGGCAATCACCCTCCTGTAAATAATCTATGATTTCCCGGAAAACATGATGCTCCACTTCTCCCGTTTCCTTATCCAGTACAAGGAGTCTGGAGGAGCTTCTGTCCTCTAAAGGATCCTGAGCAATCAGCTCATGGGGTAAATCAAAGTAAAAATCACTTTTTTTCATTCTAAATTTCCTCTAAGAAAGCAATATATCAGCGGGAGGTCTCGTATACATCCACCTTGCTGGTTGCTTCCCAGGGTGCATGCATGTTCAGCACTGCCACACCACTGTCAATAACATTCAGACCATAGAGTGCCAGAATGTAAGCGATGGTTCCGCCGCCGCCCACATCTACCTTCCCAAGCTCTGCGGTCTGGAAGGTAATGCCTCTCTTATCAAAGGCACCGCGAATCTGAGCAATATATTCTGCATTGGCATCGTTGGAGCCGGACTTTCCTCTGG
>JAFTXD010000050.1 GCA_017461775.1 Lachnospiraceae bacterium | reverse complement strand
TGCACGGACGCACATTGCACCCGACCCGCAGCCTTCCGTAACCTATATCAGCAGTCTTAGAAACTCTTAAATATCGGAGTCTGAAAAAATCCCCCTACCTGCCCCCAGGCACTGCCCGTCCCACGGATTCTGACACACTTTCCCCATAAAAAGGGAACCTCAGCCCCAGCCAAGATTCCCTGAATCGCACGTTATTTATTTTTTCCCGCCAGCATATCTTCAAAGATATCCTCAGCCACAGGCTTGGAGTAGAAGTAGCCCTGTGCCACGTATGCGCCGATTTCCTCCATCAAATGGATGTCGTCCTCAGTCTCCACACCCTCGCAGACAATCTGGGCATCCAGCTCCTCAGTGAGCTTTACAATACCACGCATGATTTTCACCTGACGGTTGTGGTTCTGCTTGTTTAAGAAGAAGGCTCTATCCATCTTTACTACCGATGCCGGAATCTGCTCAAATACTCCCAGAGAAGAATAACCTGCACCGAAATCATCGATGGAAATACGGATTCCCTTGCCCTTAAGCAAATCGATGGTTTCCTTAACCTTGTTCTGCTGCAGCTCTTCCACCACCAGAGTCTCGGTAATCTCCACTTCAATCCACTGTTTTTCAATCTGGTACTTATCCAGAAGAGCCTCGAAACGCTCCACAAAGCCATCCTTTACGAAATGCATTCTGGAGAAGTTACAGGACACGGTTACAATGGGTAGCCCTGCATCCAGACGCTTTCTCAGCATCTTGCAGACGGACTCACATACAAAGAAGTCAATCTCCGTAATCTTACCGGTCTGTTCATAGTACGGAACAAAGTATCCCGGCGCACGGATTGCTCCTCCGGCTGTAGGATCCTTGAAACGGACAAGAGCCTCTGCTCCCACGATGGCATTGGTACGGATATCCACCTTAGGCTGATAGAATGCCACGAAATCCTTATTGATATCAACGGATTCCAGAAGCTTCTCTCTCTCGTGACGCTCCTTAATCAGAACCTCCAGCTTTTCATCATAAATCATGATTTCATCATTCTTACCGGTACCGGCAAAATCCAGTGCCTGATTGGCTTTGTTCACTGCTCCCCGCATATCACTGCTATCATGAGGTATGTGATAGATGCCCATAAGCAGTGCCATGTGATTTTCCGTAGTCTTGAAAATATTGTTCTCCACCGCGTTTTTAATCTTGCCGATTCTCTCCATCAGCTTATCTGCATCCTGATAGCTGAGTAACATCACAAAACGGTCACTCTGAGCCCTTGCACAGATTTCCGAATCCGAGTCCACACTCTTAATCAACACTGCCGCCACATTCTCTAGAAGGCGCTCTCCTGCATTCCAGCCATAGATTACGTTATAACGCCTAAACTGAGCCAGATTCACATACACCACCGCATAGTCCAGTCTGCGCTCCGGCAATATCCGATGCTCACCCCAGAAGGTGAAATAATTCATATTCCAGATATCTATCTTGGAATCCTTATACATCAGCTTTTGAATCTTCTTACTGTCATTCAGCATGTGGCTTACCACCACAACTACCAGAATCAGTACTAAGATTAGCACTGCAATAATAACCAAACTGTTATTCTTGATAAATTCCGTAAAGCTCACCAGCGGATAGGTATTTTCCTTCAGCATGTATTCGTTGACCATCTTGTAATCAATGGGTGAAATGGTCTTCTTTAAAATACCGGAAAGAAGCTTATCCTCCTCCCTGACTGCCATAGAAATGGAATAAGCACCACTGAATACGTTCTTGATCTGCAGACTGGCATACTTAAATTCCGTACGCAACAGATGCTCTGCCAGATAACCGTTACAAAGCACTGCATCCACTGTGCCATTGGTTACGGCGTCAATACACTCCTGCTGTGTCTCACAGGTATATACCTCCAGAGAATCGGTATAAAGATTCATCCGGGCATAATCCTCCAGAAATGACACGGTAGCAACGGTCTCCACATTGTTACTGTTGCCTGCTTCCTTCATCACCAGAACCAGAGGCACCTCCGCATACTCTGCTACCGCTTTCAGACCATACTCCGACAGCGTAGCCTGGGATTCCGTAGAATATGCAAAAATATCCACGTCACCATTTTTTACCGCCTTATATGCAGCCTCTCTATTTGGCAGCATTCGGTAATCGATTTTAAATCCAGCCACCACCAGACCGCTCTCCAACACTTCTCTGGTAAGTCCGCGGTAGTCCCCGCTTTCATTGTAGGAAAAGGGATAATATCCATCCACATAACCGATGGTAATGGTTCCATTTTCCTGGATGTAGGCCTTCTCATCCGTAGTCAAAAGCACAGCCTTATCAAATTTACTGTAAAAGAACTCATTCATCAGCTCCGTCTCCAGCTCCGGACGACTGATTTTTAAATCCACAATTGCTTCATTTAACTCCCGCAGAACATCATCATTCCCGGGATAGGTAATGTAATAAAAGGGTCTGGGCGCAAAGCGTCCGATTAACCGCTGGCCTTCTCTCACTTCCGTAAAGGTATGTACAAAAGCATCAATCTCTCCCGCTGAAAGAGCCTCTTGAAGCTTAGCTGTGGATTCATACTCCACTATCTCTGGAGTTTCAATTCCATTATCATACATATATTGCAGAAATTCATTCTTCCGTACATAATTCTCCACCATACCAAAGGTGATACCCTGCATCTGGGCAAAGTCCTCGTAAGCAATATAGCTGCCCGGTACGGTAGCGATGACACCAAAGGTATATCCACTGGATAAGTCTGCAAACTGATACTTCTCTGCTCTTTCCTGGGAATACTGAGCAGAACCTACAATATCTACTTCCTTTTTTTCCAGCTTGCGAAGAGCATCCTCCCAGCTGTCACACACCACATATTCCAGCTCCCAGTTCACATACTCACTCAAGGCATTCAGATACTCCACGTCCATACCACCGTGGGTTCCGTCTGCATTCATAACGTGATAACCATCCATTGGGAAAAAAGCAACCTTTACATGCCGGCCCTCTGCCGCCTGGGTTTTACTTCCACACAGGATAAAAATCATAAAAAAGAGAACAAGCCAAATGCTTCCGTGCAAAAATATTGTTCGTCTCTTACACTGCGCGTCCATGCACATCTACACCTCCAAACCAGTCAGCCGTGCAAAAAAAGTCCAAAAAGCCGACTATATAAAGATATAATCGGCTAATTGGGTAAAATATTTTAGTTCTTTTGTACTATTTTTCAAAAAAGTGGATGGGGTAGGACTCGAACCTACGTTGTTTCTTTGTAACGGATTTACAGTCCGCCGCCTTCGCCGCTAGGCAACCCATCCATAACAGCCCCTGCCGGATTCGAACCAACATCACCAGAGTCAGAATCTGGTGCCCTACCATTAGACCAAAGGGCTATAATTCGTGCAGGCTTCCGAAAGCCTGCACATATCAGGCACTTGCCTGCACAAATGTCATCTCCTCCGTAATCAGAATATCATCCACCTTCACTCCGAAAAGTGCCGCCAACACTACCAGGTTATCGATGGTAGGCAGAGCAGCTCCCTTCTGCCACTTGTAGATGGCCTGGGGCGTGCCAAAACCGAACACATCCTGTAAATCCTTTACGGTCAATCCTGCCTTCTTACGCAGGGTAGTAATATTTTGTCCTGTCTTCACCATATCGATGGTGGGAATCGTAAACATTTCATTTGCCTCCATTCCGGCTACCCGGCCGGATGAAAGCCGGCATCAGGTAGCCTTAAAATTATAAATTGGTTTCATAATATCAATCACATCCACAGACTCTTTAATGACATCGATAATGTCCTCCAAAGCTTTATATGCCATGGGTGCCTCGTCCAAAGTCTCCGCATTCACGGAGGTGGTATATACTCCCTCCATGGTCTTCTGATACTCCTCCAGACTTAAATTCTTCTTAGCTGCGGTTCGTGACAATACTCGTCCGGCACCGTGGGGTGCGGAGTAGTTCCACTCAGGATTGCCCTTTCCTACCGCCAGTACACTTCCATCCCTCATATTAATCGGAATCAGCACCTTCTCTCCTTTATGGGCTGCGATAGCGCCCTTTCGCAATATCATTTCCTCTGGATCGATATAATTATGAATGGTATGGAACCGCTCTGTGCCGGTAAGTCCCGCTCTCTCCAGTAAAATCTCCGCCATCAGTTCGCGATTTCTGGTAGCAAAACGCTGGCAGATTTCCACATCGTGTAGGTAATCCTCCAGATAAGTGCCGTATAAATAGCACAAATCCTCCGGCATGGTTGCCTCTCTCTTTGCCCAGGAAATGGCATCCAACGCTGCCTGAATCTCATCCCTGCGCCCCTGCTCCTTATAGGTGCGGATAATCTCATCTCTCTGCTGAAAATAAGTCTCCTTGCCCTTATTTAAGTCGATGGCAAGCTGCTGGTAAATCTCCGCCACCTGCTTGCCTAGGTTACGGCTGCCGGAGTGGATAATCAGATATTTTGTACCATCTCCTGCCTCATCCACCTCGATGAAGTGGTTCCCACCGCCCAATGTACCAAGGCTCTTCTCCAGCCATTTGGTATTTTTTAAAGAGCGGTAGCAGCGAAGCGCTTGCAGGTCAAATTTCTCTCTTTTTCCCTCCCACACATTCATGCCGCTTGGAATGTAGTGTGCCGCCTCATCCAGCTTTTCAAAATCAATCTCTCCCTTACCGATATTTACGGTAAGCATGCCACAGCCGATGTCCACGCCCACCACGTTGGGTACCGCCTTATCCGTCACTGTCATGGTAGTGCCAATGGTACATCCCTTACCGGAATGCACGTCCGGCATAATGCGGATTTTGCTTCCCTCCGTAAAGGGATAATCACACATTCGCTTAATCTGCTCTATGGCCTCCTCCTCTACTACCTTCGCATAGCAGAGGGCGGTATTTACTTGTCCTTTAATCTCAATTACGTCCATTTTCTTCTCCCTTCTCAACTTTTGGTAATAAAATAGACCGCTTACCCATATAGATAAGCGGCCCTAAAATCCATGTATATATTCTGCAGGTATTTATCCTTTTATACCCCCTACAAAATCTATCCTCACACAGTGATTCGCCTGTTTCTTACCCTACATGAGCGTACATCAAGAAGACTCTGTTCCCAACTAAAGTCCAGCGCCTGAAGTTTCTGTTCATTCTGGTAATAATACGCAAATCTAACTGTCATCATGTCTTTTCCTTTCCGGACTTTTCGTCCGCTTTCTCATTTGTTATCGTCACTATACCACGTTTTTTGAAGGGGTGCAACTATACCTGTGGTATAATTTTTCACTACTCTGTCATCCTTAAATACGTTATCTTCGTACCCGGATCCGCATAATTTGCCACCACCAGAGTATCCTTCGATACCGGATAACGTCTCATTCCGTCAGAAAAAATATCCAGCTCATAAGGAGCCAAAATCCGTGTGCTGGTTCCCTCTCCCAAGGTGGTTACAAAGAGGCCGTCATAGCTGAGCAGATAGAAGCTGTCCTCGTCCAAGGGATAAAGGATATCCACTGCAGCCGCCATTTCCGGGCTGACATAGGGGTATACCTCTGCCACACATTTTTCCTCCGTATCCAGTTTTATGATTTCCTCAAAGCCCAGCACATAGACACTTCCGTCTTCTCCCAGACACATGCTTCCTGCCGGATGAGTCTCCAGCTCCTCATCCTGAATTGTCCCCTCAAAGGCTCCGTCTGCACCGAAAATATATACTAACAACTGGTTTGCCCATCTATCCTTCACATAAAGTCTGCCATCTGCATCGGGTAACATCTTATAGGCATAGTGTTCACTCAGGTTATTTGCAGAAGCCACATCATATTCCAGAATAAGCTCCCCTTCTGGACTTAGCTTTATCAGATGGTTCTGGTAGCTGTCCGTCTCCGCTATATATTCGCGGAAGGACACATAGAGATTGTCCTCCTTATCTGCATCCAAGGCAAACAAAAACTCTTCTTCTCCGAAAGTATAAATGGTCTCTGCCTCATCCGTTCCCAGAGGCATGCGCAGAATTTCCTTCCTGTAACCAAGATACATATATTCACAGCCGGTGGCAATTTCCTGTACGTATTCTTCGGAAGAAACAGTGAACTGATAATACTCCAGCCCATCCTTCAGCGCTTCGAAATCCTGCATAACCACCGGTTCTATCACCACCGCCGACACCTCTGTTTCCATCACCGGAGGCTCTGTTTCTACCACCACCGGCTCCGTGACGTCTTCTGTCACCTGCTCTGCCACCTTCTGCATGGCGTAGTCCGCCTTGTGATAGAAATCCACTATCTGCAGCAGCTCCTCATCGCTCAGCTCCTCTTCCGAAAGGAAGAAGGTACTGCTGACAGGCTCATAGCCCACACCCTTTCCTTTATATTCTGCCACTTCAGAAAGCATGGTTACACACCCTTTAGGGAATATCCCCCCTTCCTCATAGGCAACGTATAGCTGGGCAAAATTATCCTGCTCCTTGGCACTTAGCCCACGGCTATAGCGAAAGGCCGGCGCACCGCTTTCTGCAATGCTTAAGAAATACTCCTCCACTTCTTCCCGGTTCATGGCATCCATACGCTGCTGCCACAAGCTACTGGCCGCAAATACAGTCATACCGGAGAGCAGTGTCATACATGCTGCCAAAAGTAAAATTCCCTTTCCAGATATTTTTCTTACCTTTTTATTCTCTTTTTGTAAAATCCTTTGATTTGCCTCCCTTACTGCCTTATGCACACATTCCGGCACCTGTGGAAATTCCTTCTCCCAGTTCACATTATCAAATCTATCTCCCATGGTTATTCTCCTTTCAGCATGTCCTGTAGCCTTCCTCTGGCTCTGGACAATCGGATTTTCACGTTGCTTACACTGATTTCCAAAATGGATGCCACCTCTTTTACAGAGTAGCCCTGGATATAGTACAGTACAAAGGGCAGGCGATACCTCTCCTCCAAAGTCATCACGGCCCGGTATACCTCGCCGCCCTCCTGGGGACTTTCCTGGTTCTCCATGTACTCTTCATAGGAGACCTGTTCCCGTCTGCTCCGCAATATCTGGTAGCATTCGTTTATCAAAATCCTGGTAAGCCAGGTAGTAAAATATTTTTCCTGCTTTAGTGTACTCAGCTTATCAAATGCGTTCAAAATAGCACTCTGCATGGCATCTGCACAATCCTCATCGTTCCGCAAAATAGATTTTGCCACCCTATAGAGCTTTGTCTCCGCATCCGACACAAGACACACAAATTCTTCATTTGTCACGTGTCACTCCTCCTTGTAATATCCCATGTTTTTGTCTACACTCATTAGATACTTGTCCGGGCCTATTGGTTACAAATTAGTTTGAAAAAATATGCTGCCGGGCTGTGGGGGATGGGGTAAACGAGTGGGAGCTGTGGCGATGGGGGATTATTTTTTGAATGTGGAAATATTTAGTTCTTCTTAGATTTTTGCTTCACTATCAGCGGAAACCGAGCATGGACGCTCGGTTTAGGAGGCACTGCGCATGGACGCGCATTGCCTCCGACGCGTGGCTATTCGATATACATTGGCAAAAATCTTAGAAGAACTTAATATTGGAACCTGATAAAAATAATCCCCCATCGCCACAGCTCCCACTCGTTTACCCCATCCCCCACAGCCCGGCAGGCATATTTTTATATACACAGCAAACGGCCCGGACATATCATACATCCGAACCGTTCTGAATTTTATGAAAATACACTGAGCAAAAGTAGCTCTACGCTCATGACGTCGTTCATACGCCCGGTTTTGACGGCTTCTTCTGCTTCTACGCATTTCTCTACTGCGCTACGCAGTACATCCGTTTTGAACTTCTGGGCCTGTCCTAAGTATTTGTTTACGGCAAAGGGGGGCACTCCTACGGAAGAGGCCATATCCTTGGCTGCGTAGCCCTTGTTCTTCATCTGCTTTACCTGTAAAAGAATGTTGCAATGCCTTGCTATTAGGAAAAGGATACGCATGGGCGGCTCCTTTAAGGTTATCAAATCATAGTAAAGAGACAATGCCTTGTCCGTTTTTTTGTCTGCTACAGCGTCCACCATATCAAAGATGTGATTGGATACTCTGGTGGTGCAGATGGCTTCGATATCGGCAGCCTCCACCACTTCCTTTTCCATGCAGTAGCATATCAGCTTTTCCAGCTCCATGTGGATATTCTCCATATCCGTGCCGGTTTTGCTTAAGAAAAGAAGAACATTGTTTTCCGTAATCTTTTTGCCTTCCCTGCCCAGCATTCCGGCGATCCAGCGTTTTAGGGTGTTTTCATCCTGCACCGCAAAGTCCACCACGCAGCCGTTTGCAGAAGCTGCCTTGAAAAGCTTGCTTCGCTTGTCCACCTCGGATTCGGTAAATACGAAGACAGTGGTATCGTTCTGGCCTCCCAGATACTCTGCCAGCTGCTCTCCGCCGGATTTAAACAGGCCGCTGTTATCCATGAAAATCACTCGTTTTTCTGCCAGAAAGGGCATAGTCTCTGCCAGGTCAATGACCTCGCCCACATTGATACCCTTTCCGTCATAGAAATGATTGTTCATATTGTCGTCCGGTGCACAGAGGGCATTTTTCAGCTTGTCACGATACTGCCTGCGCAAGTAGCGCTCCTCCCCGAAAAGCAAATACACCGGCTTAAATTGTCCACTTTTAATATCATTATTGATGCGCTGCATGAACTGCTCCACCTTAACTGAGTTATTTTTTCACTTTACTCAGTTTACCACAAACTTTCCATGGGCAAAAGCGATGTAATAAATTATTTTCCTGTGCAAAAAATTTCGATAGCTTTTGTCACAAATTCTGCCGTACCCTTTCCGCCGGCAGCATCAATGTTTTCGGTAATTGTTCCACCACCACTGTACATTTTCCCCAATGCACGCAGAATTGCGTTGGTGCAGGTATAAAAATTGTCCGTAATATAATTCTGCAACTTTTCCACCTGCTTCTGTACTACAGCATCCCCGGGTGCCTTATCCACCAGCTGCCCAAATTCCTTGAAGAAACCCATCAGCTCATCAGCAAGCTGCTGCTTCTCCTTATCACTTATGTTTTCCGCCCTCTGCTCATATTCCTTATAAGCCTCTGTCTTACCCCAGGCCAACTTGGCCTGAGCCACATATTCATCCATTTTCTTTGCATCAAATGCTGAAAAATCCATGTTCTTCACTCCTATTCCCTGTATTCCACGAGCGAAGGTTATGAGATTTTCAATATGCTCCTTTTTCAGTGTCAGAAGCTGTATCTGCTGCTCCAAAGCTCTGTTTCTGTCAAAATTAGAGCCATTGACAATATCACGGATATCCTTTAGCGGAAACTCCAGTTCCCGAAAGAGCATGATATGCTGAAGCCTTTCCAGTGCTGTATCGTCATACAGCCGGTAGCCTGCCTCCGTCACCTCTGTGGGATGCAAAAGCCCGATTTCATCATAGTAATGCAGAGTGCGTACGCTCACTCCCGTCAATTTACTTACCTCTTTTACGGTTCTCATATTGCTTACCTCCTCGTGTAAGAACATGGTAAACTATAACGTAACGTGAGAGTCAACCCTTTTTATTAATATTCTATCCACTCTCCAAACTTAAACAATCCCTCTTTACTGCCCACCAGATAAAGGATATCATTCTTCCGGAACGTATATGCCGGACTTATGATTTCCGTGACAGTGCCATTATTTTCAATAGCGATAATATTCAGCCCAAACTTTGAACGCAGCTCCAGTTCCACCACACTTTTTCCTTCCAGCTTCTGTGGTATCTGTACCTTGGAGACATTGATTTTCTCGCTGAGCTGGACAAAATCAAGAACTCTGGATGCTTCTAAGCGATTTGCCAGTCGGATAGCCATATCCCGCTCCGGATATACCACCTCTGCACCCAGCTTTTCTAAAATGATACCGTGCTCTGCACTGGTAGCCTTGGCAATCACCTTAGGAATGGACATGGACACCAGATTCAGCGTAGTTAGGATGGATGTATCCATATGCTCTCCGATACACACTACTGCCACATCACAGTTCTGGATTCCGGTCTCCCGCAGGGTCTTTTTATCCAGATTCTTTACCACAAAAGCATTCTCCGTCACCTCCCGAAGCTCCCGGATTTTCTCTTCACTTTCGTCCAGTACGATTAAATCTGCATCTGCCTTGGCCAGTTCCATGGCAAGTGCATATCCGAACCTGCCAAGCCCTACGATTCCATATGTTAAATTATCATTTTTACTTTTTCTAAACATCACAACTCCTCCTTATCCTATGGCAATATTGCCATCCGGGAATTTCACCCTCTCTCCTCTGGAAAAATACCAGAGAGATGCCACCGTCAGCGGCCCCAGTCTTCCAATATACATAATGAGTATGGACAATAACTTACTATCCACGCCCAGCCCCGGTGTGATTCCGGTAGAAAGCCCCACCGTTCCGAAAGCACTGATTACCTCAAAGATAATATCCTCCAGCGGGAGATGGGGCTCCATAATTGTCATTAGAAGTGTCCCCACAAACACTACTCCTGCTGCCAACACCGTAATGACCGCCGCCTTGCGAAAGGCATCCCTGGGCATGGCATAACGAAACGCTTTCTCTGACCTGCCTGTCGCCGCAGATTTTATGCCCTGTAGCAATGCAAAAAAGGTACTGGTCTTAATACCGCCGCCGGTAGAGCCGGGAGACGCACCGACAAACATCAGCGCCGCCACAATCAAAAGACCCGCCGTGGAAAAATCTCCCAGCGGAAATGTAGAAAAGCCGGCTGTACGGGCGGAAACACTGGTGAAAAAGGCCCCCAGCCATGTAATGTCCACCGTCAGCTTTATCAGTACCGTTCCCACTACGATCAAAAGGCCGCTCATTGTAAGAACTACCTTCGTATGCATGGAGAACTTTTTCCAGCAAAATCTCTTATCCATCACCTCACGGATGACCAGAAAACCGATTCCACCAAAGAAAATCAGACCACAGGTCACCAGATTCAGCAGCACATTGTCCTGATAGGGTATCAGATTCTGCAGATTTCCCAGAACATCAAAGCCGGAATTATTAAATGCTGCAATGGAATGAAAGAGGCTGATTCCAATCGCTTTGGGCAACGGATAATCCTGCACAAATACCAAAAAGCTGAGAAGTGCTCCCACGCCTTCAAACACAAGGGTGGTACTAAATATGCTCTTCACAAAGACGATAATCCCCCTGCCGGATGCCAGATTCATGGCCTCCTGCACCAGATTACGCCCTTTCAAATCCATTTTCTTTCCGATAGCCACAATGATTCCGGCTCCCACTGCTGTCACCCCCAGACCGCCTACCTGAATCAGCATCGCCAGAAAGAACTGCCCCAGCGGTGTAAAGGTGTCCCCGGCATCCACCGCAATAAGCCCCGTTACACATACCGCACTGGTAGCAGTATACAGTGAATCTATGTAGTGAAGCTCCACCCCTTCCTTCACACTGCAAGGCAAAATCAGCAGCAATGAGCCCAGCAGAATTACGAATGCAAATCCCAGCGCAATAATCCTTGCGGGAGACTGCTTCTTAAAAAACTTGAACATGGTCATCCCTTCCTTTCCCTAAAATATATTGTATTGTAGTGAAAAACTTGTCTCTTATCAAGGAACTGTCGACGACTTCCTATTCCTTTACTATTTTCTTACCCTAAAAAATGTATTAAATATTCCTGGAAACCATCCCACTATTTTCTGATTTATGGTACAATAATCCTATATTACTTTCAGAAAATTTTCACAAAACCAATAAACTTACTGTCAAAACAAGGAGGTAGATTATGGCAAAAAGGGTAACACTTTCAACAACAGGCTTAAAAGAGCTCCGTACCGTGGACGAGCGTCTGGTGTCCTACAATGTGGAAATGACAGAGGTCACCGGTGGAACCTTCTGGAAAGCCTATACTCCGGAGCAAGTGGACGGCACGGAAGAATTCCCTGTGATTACCGACTGGCACAATATGGGCAACCTGCAGCAGTGGTATGACCCTATTGATACCCGCAATGAAAAACTGATTAAGCTTACCAAGGAACTAGGTCCCGCATGGGTTCGCGTATCCGGTACCTGGGCAAATAAAACCTACTACGACTTTGACGGTCATACTGGCGGACAGGTTCCGGAAGGTTACCAGAATCTGCTGACCAAAGACCAGTGGATCAGTCTGCTTGACTTCGTAAAGGCAGTGGATGGCAAGCTTTTAGTTTCCTTCGCAAACTGCCCCGGCAATCATAGTGCCGACGAGCCCTGGAACTCTGACCAGGCCAAGCTTTTATTTGACACCAGCATGCAGCACGGTGTGCCTATTGATGCAGTAGAATTCACCAACGAGCCCAATATGATGACCATGAGCGGTCTTCCACAGGGCTATACTGCCGATGACCATGCCCGCGACCATGATATCTTTGTTAAATTTGTAAGAGAAAATTATCCGGGCACTATGATTGTTGGTCCTTGTACCTGTGGTGATATGCCCAAGGAAGTGCTGGAGAACTGGGGCGGTGGAAAAGAAGGGAACACCGGCGGCGGTATTGCTTCCGCCCTTAAGATGGTTACCACCGATGAGCTTATCGGTGACTGCACAGAGAAAATCGATGTTTTCAGCTACCATTATTACAATGGTGTTTCCGAGCGTGGCGCTGCCATGGGTGGTCACTGGCCTTTTGAATTGATTCTTTCCGAAAACTATCTGGCAATGGCAGGACAGTGCGCCCGCTACTACACCACCCTCCGTGATAAGTACTGTCCGGGCGGTCAAATCTGGGTTACCGAATCCGGTGATGCAGGCTGCGGCGGCAATACCTGGGCTTCCACCTATGCAGATGTTCCCCGTACCTTAAATGAGTTGGGTGATTATACCACTGTTACCGATGGTATCATTTTCCACAATACGCTGGCATCCTCCGACTATGGATACCTTAAGCACGGAACCTTTGACCCCAGACCAAACTACTTTGCAGTCCTTCTCTGGAATCGTTTAATGGGTCAGACTGTATATGACTGCGGTCCGGTTTCCGAGGGTGCCCATGTATACGCTCACTCCCGCAAGGATGGCGAGGAGGGCTACACCTATCTGGTCATCAACAACTCCGCAGAAGCTACCACGGTAGAGCTTCCGAAGGCAGCTAAGGCTTACGTCCTCACCGGCGATGGCAAATTCCGCGCAAGGGTAATGCTTTTAAACGGCAAACCTTTGACCCTGGGCGAAAACAATGAATTACCGGAGCTTACTCCTGTAGATATGGAAGCCGGCACCACCACCCTTCCGGCAGGTGCCTGCGCGTTTTATGTTTTGTAATTAGTAATAACTGGGCGAGAAGGAATCTTTTCGCCCAGTCTGTATTACTCTTTGCAAAACAGCTTTTTTAAAAACGCATCCAACATTCTTGTATTCAACGGCTCCCTTCCGGTTTCATATGTCATAAAAAAATTCACACCAAGATATATCCCGTTTTTTTCATACGTTTTCATTTTAAATATCATGTTGTCAACATAATCACTATTGTCCATTAACCCAAAGTGCTCCAGATAAACCTCTTCTCGTTCAGGCATCCTTAGAATTGTAAAATCGGGATACACTTTCACGTTCCCGATTAATGCAAGGGGATATTCGTATCTATATGGTATTCCTAGCATGTACATCTTATCTGCAATTATTTTCTCTGATTTCGACCTGACCCGTTCGCCTCTTTCCGTAATAATCTCCGGTGCATCCTCCGCAAATGCCTTTCCTTGGTATGTTACTTCCTGCCACTGTTTTATATACTCTTCATCAGACATAACATAATTATCCAAAAGACTTTTCCGATAGTCATTTGTTTTCTTAGATACCTCTTCCTGGCTTGTCGCTTTGTATTTCTTTAAAAAAGATTCAATAGCTTTTATTCGTTCCTCTGCATGTTTTAATACATTGATATCATAATCTCTCTGAGCTATTCCCTTAACAAGATCCCTCTCTTCTTTTCTCACATACCTTCCATTTTGATTACTAATATCAGAATTCTTGTAATAGTACTCCACCCCTTTGCGCTTTTTTGAAATGCGTAATTGACCTTCTGGGGCATTCTGCAACCGCATTTTTACTTGTTGCACATTCCTCTCAAGCTGAGCCTTCTCTTTACAAAGCATTAATTCCACTGTTTTCATCAGAAATACCTCCTACTTTTCATTAATCTCATATTTTACATATCGCTAATTCCGACCTTTTTGTATTTTGACATTTATAATCGGGCATTTTTTGCTTGCCTCTCCGCTTTTTTAACATATTACTCATTTTAGTCGGACTCCTTTTTGTCCTCTTCCCCTACTACGACACGTTTTCTATCTTTTAGTCGGGCAAATTACTCCTGGTCTACCCGACTATCTCGCATTTTCTCCATTTCAGTCGGTCCACTTACACTTCTATTGCCCGACCATTAGATGTTTTTTCTCACCAAATCGGGGAGCAGGTTGTCAAATTCCCCGACCACTTCGGATTTTTTCTCTCCTGAGTCGGGCAACTCTACTTTACACGCTCCGACTATGTCAGCGTTTTCTTTCGCTAGTCGGATTTTCTCCAGTTTTTCACTTTCACCTCCTTCCCCATCTCTATAATAATCGCCCCACATTCCGGTGTAGTTAGCACCTCACAGCCCACCGCATCAAGTCTCTCCAAGGTTTCTCCGTGTGGGTGCC
Source organism: Lachnospiraceae bacterium (assembly GCA_017461775.1). Lineage (GTDB taxonomy): Bacteria > Bacillota > Clostridia > Lachnospirales > Lachnospiraceae > Acetatifactor. The sequence continues at coordinate 18,178 of JAFTXD010000050.1, read as the reverse complement.
CGTAGGAATTATTTTCGCCGCAGGAAATCAGCGCCAGCCTTGGCGTAATCTGCGCTAGAAGCTCCTCACTAGTGGAATACTTCGAGCCATGATGCGCCACCTTTAAAACAGTTACCTCCTCAATATCCCGTCTCTGCAATTCCTCCAAAAGCAATGCTTCCCCTTCCTCCTCCACATCCCCGGTCAAGAGCATGGTAAAGTCCTCATAGTTCAGATAATACACCTGGGAATAGGCATTGCTCTCTTCGATGGAAGAGCCGTTGTCCGGATGCAGACATTCCAGATGTACCTCTCCCAACCTCATCCCATCCCCTGCTCCCATAAAGCCCACGGGAATCTCATAAGCCTTTGCCAGCTCATAGATTTCTCCAAACTCCGCACTGCGCCTGCCCACCTCAATGTCCGGCAACAAAATCCTTCCGATTCTCCCCTCATATCCATTCTCCAGAAGTCCCTCCAGTCCGTTCATATGGTCACTATCCGGATGGGTAATCACCACTGCGTCCAGATAATCTACTCCGTAATAACTAAGACAAGGTGCTATCTGATACTTTCCCACATCACTTTTACTACTGCTGCCACCATCCATCAGTATATTTCCCCACTTTGTCTGCAAAAGGATACCGTCCCCCTGTCCCACATCCAAGAGCACCATCCGCAAAGGCGGCACTATCTGGACACATAGAAACACCGTCAGAGCAATGGGTATCAACAGTGGCCACTTTCCTTTTTTCTTAGGCTTATAGCAGATAAAAAACACCAGTCCCGCATAGAAAATCACAATCTTCCATACCGGCGGACATCCTACATAAAGAGTGTGAAATGGCAGTCGTTCGAAGAGGTGGCAAAGCAGTTCATACCATCGCAGCACAAAACTGCCAACCACATGCAGATGATGCAGGAAAGGCAATGTCATCACAACAATTCCCATCACCATCACGATACCTAAAAAGGGAAGCACAAGCAGATTTAGAAAAGCACTATACATTGGAATTTTGTAGAAATAATAGAATTGTACCGGTAAGGTAAAAATCGTCACCGCCAGGCTGACGATAAGAGATGAAAAACGTGGAATATATTCCTTTAGTCTGGGAAGTAAAAGTCCCAGCCCACACACGGAGCCAAAGGACAACAAAAAGCCGGAATGAAAAAGCACCCGGGGATTCTCCAGAATCATGGTCAGAAGCAGTACCCCCATGGCAGTGAGCATATCATAGCTTTTCCCCCAGATAACGGCCAGCATATGTATCAGATACATACCGATGGCTCTGGTGGCCGACAGACCAAAGCCAATCATGGTTCCGTAAAGAAGTATAAACACAGCTCCGGCCAGAGCGCTGGTATAAATACTTCTCCGGCATTTTCTAAGTAGTCTGTATACCCCCATTCCCAGCATGGAGATATGAAGACCGGAGATACTGAGCACATGCACGATGCCATTTTCCTGATATAAGGTCTTGATTTCGCTGCTTAAAAGGCTCCCGTCCCCCAATAGCATCTTTACCAAAATGCCTCCATCCTCTTCTCCGAAGGCATCCACAAGGCGTTTTGCAAAAAGCTCCCTTGTTTCGTAAAGCCACTGCCTAAGCGGCCAATAGCTCTGCCCCGCGTGGGTGATCTGTCCCCCCTTAATTCTGCCGCAGATATCCTGAATTCCATAATACACAGCAGCATCGAATTCCCCCGGATTGCCCGCAGACTCATAGGGCTGAAATGTTCCCTCTAATCTGACAAGGGTACCAAGAGGAAGGTCCATATGCTGCTGTAATTCACATCGGATATTGTTTTGAATGGATGGGCTGCGAGAATGCCCCTGAATAGAGATATCTTGAAGATAATAGATGTTTTGATTTTCTTTTTTGTAGATTTGCCCGGTTACTGTTACATACTCCCCCGCCTGGGGGATGTCGGTCACATCCCAGGGCGGCGGGTTAACTATACACATATACAAATATATGACAGCGGTCACACAGACACAGGCAAATAAAAGTGGTCTACGCATATTGCTTCCCCTTTCTATTTGGAATTTGCCATCATATCCAGATTTCGCTCAAAATACGTGGTCAGACTGAATTTCTCCCGATATAGAATGGAGGTGTCACCATTTACGGAAATCTGTACTTTATTAACATTGTTCATTTCAATCAAAGAATTGGCAATGGAGTAAATGGTTACCTCCGGCGTCACATTGTTTGGCTGAATCAAAAAGGACTCGTCCAAATTCACATAGCACACTCCGTCCTTAACCGCCACGCTTGCCACCTTGGTATCCGGATTAATGGTAGGATACACGCCTTCGGCATTGGGTCCCTTAATCAATTCCTCAATTATCAGCTTCTCTACCGCAATGTTGGTATTGTACTCCTTGGTACGTGTGGTGGCGATAAGGGCGTCTCCGGTCTCATTGGCAAAATACAGCTTCAGACGCACTTCCTCGTAGCTGTTGAACTCGCTGCCGTCGTTCTCGATAAACTGGTCCGCGTTCATCCAACCTACCAAGGTCCCCAGACTATCCCGCAGTGGCTCCTCCTCCACTGTGATACATACAAAGTTAATATGTGGCATACCGGTCAGAGTCTTAACGATGGCTCCCCGCACCAGCACCTCCGTAGTCACGGACAAATTCCGGTATTCCTTGGACACATTTAAGGTAATTTTTCCATCCTCCACCTCATAGTCCAGCAGGGAAAAGCCCATGCAGAAGGGCGCCTTATAATCCAGCTTCTCCGGCATGATACTCAACGCACCCAGCACATATTCCAGCTGCTCCTCATAGGCCACGTCGTTTACATTTACTTCCTTTTTCTCAATCTTTGTTTCTGTATTACTTACAAAATATATGGGATATGTGGTTCCCCCCAGCTCCGGCTCCTGACCACATGCGCACAGCAGAAAAGCCAGCAGAAGCACACATATATTTACTATTTTCTTTTTCATCCTGCTTCTACTCCTCTATTGCGCAATGTGAGTTAAGGGAATCTTTACCAGGAAGGTGGATCCCTCCTCCTCTGAGCTGGATACCGTAATGGAGCCACGGTGCATCAGCACCGCATTCTTGGTAATGGCAAGGCCCAGTCCCGTACCACCAATCTCTCTGGAGTGGGACTTATCCACACGATAAAATCTCTCGTAAATCTGTGGCAGAGCCTCCTCCGGAATACCGATTCCTGAATCACTTACCTTAAAGGTAAAATACTGATGATCCGCATCCAGCACCACCTTCACCCAGCCATGGTCATGATTATACTTAATGGCATTTTCTACCAGATTGGACATAATCAAGGTCATCTTCACCTCGTCCACCTCTGCGATTACGCTTCTCTCGCTCTCAAATACCACTTCCACATCCTTTTTACGGGCGATGGGGCGAAGTCTCTTTAAGATAAGCTCCGTCAAATCGTTGATATTGATGGAAGCGATATTCAGCTGGGATGCAGTCTTGTCCATCTTTACCAGCGCCAGCAAATCGGTGATAATCTGATTCTCTCTGTCAATCTCTGAAACAATATCCTCCAGAAATTCCCTGTAAAGCTCTGCCGGTACATTCTCCTGCATGAGAAGGGAATCCGCCAGCACCTTCATGGAGGTAATAGGTGTTTTCAGCTCATGGGACACATTCGCTACAAACTCCTGACGGGAATCATCCTGGGCCTTACGCTGTGCAAGGAGCTCATTGAAGGCCTCCACAATATGCACCGTCTCCGCCATATCCGGTACGGACAAAAGCTCTGTGCTATACCCGGCACGCACATCCTTAATGGCCTTGGTAATTCGTTCAAAGGGTTTACTCAGCGCCACAGAGAATACCAGCGCCAGTGTTCCAATAACCAGGTTCATCATGACTTCCATGATAAAAGCCTTACGATTCAAAATTTCCATGGTGGAACTGATATAATCACTGGAAATACTGGTAAGCATAACACCGATAATCTGAGAAGAATTCTCCGCACTCCGGTTATCCACAATGGGCGTAGTCATCTCAATATAACCGATTTCTGCATCATAATTAGAAAGACTTTCTCCCTTGAAGCACTTGACTACTTCTTCGGAAATAATGGTCTTTCCCTCGCTTAGTCCATATGTATCCTTGGCAATTTTGAAATTACTGTTGATGATAAGCACACGGCCATCATACAGATTGGAAAGCATCTCCAGCTCCGCATTTACTACCGTAGAGTAGGGACGACTTAAATAGTCGTCGTTTACAAGGTGGTCGGCCAGAACTCTCAGCTGGTTCTGGACCACCTGTACTCTCTGCTGTACGGCACGCTGCTCATAGCTTTGCAAAATACTATGACGCATAATAGCGCTGGGCACGATTCCAACAACTAAAATGATAAAGAACAGCCTGATTCGCAGGCTTCGAAAACTAATGATTTGCTTTATAAAAGCCAAAACCTTTTGCAACATAATCCTGTATCCCTTTGGATTAAGAGTTAAAGAAATAGTAGCCTACTCCCCATTTCGTATGTACATATTTCGGCTCACTGGGACTCTTTTCAATTTTCTCACGAAGCCTACGGATATGTACATCCACGGTACGTACATCTCCCGGATAATCCGTCCCCCAGATAATCTTAAGAAGCTCATCTCTGCTGTACACCTTATTGGGATTTAACACCAGAAGCTCAAATACTTCAAATTCCTTGGCAGTAAGGCCGATTTCCTTTTCCTCGATGTAGCATCTTCTGCCCTCCAAATCCAAGCGCACCTCGCCGCTGACAACCTCCTTCTTCACTTCCTGGGTTGCCTTTTTGCTGTCGGTGCGGCGCATGATTGCCTTCATACGCGCCTTTACCTCCAGGATATTAAAGGGCTTGGTAATGTAATCATCTGCACCGTATTCCAGTCCCAGAATTTTGTCCATATCGTCACCCTTTGCTGTAAGCATAATAATGGGCACATTGGAAAATTCACGAATCTGCTGGCACACTTCAAAACCGGTAAGCTTAGGCAACATCACGTCCAAAAGAATGATGTCGTATTCCTTGCTTTTCGCATACTCCAAAGCTTCTTCCCCGTCATATGCACAATCCACTTCGATATCGTCCTGCTCTAAGGAAAACCGGATTCCCTTTACAATCAGTTTTTCATCATCCACTACCAAAGCTCTTTTAATCGCCATTTCTTTCCCCTCAAATCTATTCTACAATTATTTTATCCTTTATTTTTGCAAAGAGATTCTCCTTAATCCCGGAAATCTTCATCAAGTCCTCTTTTGCAGAAAAATCTCCATGCGCGTTTCGGTAGGCAATAATATCCTGCGCCTTACTTTCCCCAATGCCCGGAAGGGTCATCAGCTGCTCTGCGTCTGCTGTATTGATATTTACATAGTCCAGAGCTCTGGCTTCCTCCTGCTTGCGCAGTTCTTCCCCCTCTGTCAGGTCCGGAATAAAAAGCTTCTCACCGTCTTCCACATATGCTGCCAGGTTCACATACTCTTTATCCGCAGCCTCCGTCAATCCTCCGGCGGCATCTATGGCATCCACCACTCTGGCGCCGTCTGTCAAATACACTACTCCCGGATTTTCTACCTGTCCGCAGACATACACAGCAATTTCCGACGCCGTCTGTGCCGATGCTTCCATACTTTCTCTTCCCTCCTCCGAGGTCAAAAGTACAAGCCCATCCTGCCTTCCACAACCGCAAAATATCATGGTACAAAGTACTGAAACAATTATATTATATTTTTTAAATTTACTCATCCTTCCTCTTCCTTTCGGAAGCGGAATGCCTCAAGATGCGATGTTTTTATTGTAAAATATTTGTAACAATTTTACAAGGGCGTATTCCTTAAGAAAAACTTAAGTTCATCGACATTTAAATAGGATCACTCCCACAATGGCAATAGCCATACCTATCACCTTTCTCCAGGAAAAATCCGCTTTTTCCACTCCAAACAGGCCGAAAAGCTCAATCAGATACGCCACAATAATCTGGCAGATTACAATAAACATCACCGCCTTGGCAGGGCCTAGCAGCTCCATACTTTTTATTACTGTATACGTAATAAATGCACCGATGGCCCCACCCAGAAGCATATACTTTGGCTCCACCTTAAGAGGTGCCAGAAGACTTCCTCTCTCTGTTACAAACCAGGCCGCCATACACACCAAAAAAGCCGTAATCTGCACAAAGGCACTGGCCGCCCAGATTCCCGAAGCCTTGGTCACCTGGGAATTAAACACCCCCTGTACACTCATCAGTGCACCGGAAAGCAGCGCAATAAAAATACCAATCATATGAATCCTCCTATATAAACCATGTATGGGTAGGATGTCCATATGATTGGTAAATTATTCTTTTATTTTATCAGCTGGGTCGCCACCTGATTTGCCATCTCCTGAAGTAAGATGCCGGCATCTTCACCATTCCAAACCTTGGAGAACAGCACCTCCAGCTGAATCCACAGATTGCTGGTCTCAATCATCTTACTTAAGGGTGCACTTTCGGCGTATTCTGCCCGGAATACCTGTACTGCGCCATTGTCCGTATCCACCGTCATATTGGCAGACATTTTGTCACACCTTCCGTAAAGCTCATCCGCATATTCTGTCACAAGGAAGGCGGCGAAATCATTGGCCTCCTGCTTTTTCTCCGAATAACTGCTGATTGCAAGCACACCGGTCACGGATAAGGAACGGCTCTTTAATTCACTGGTCACATCAGGAAGCATTGCAAACCCGTATTCTCCGGTAAAGGTGCCCTCCTCCTTGGCCTGGGCCAGCTTTGCCGCCGCATCCGTGGTAGCAATGGTATATACAAGCTTTCCATCGATAAAATCCTGTAGTACGGTATCATAATCCACCGTGGAAGACTCTATATTAAAGAACTGGGTCAATGCCTGATATTTCTGCAGACAAAGCACTGCCTCATTATTGTAAATATTAATCTGGTTCCTATCATCACCATTTTCCCCACCTACACTGATATAATTACCTACCATGTAGTAATTGTAGAAAATATCGGACACATCCCAGGTAAAAATGGAATCCACCGTCTCCGGGGGGTCAAAGGTATCCGCCATGGTCAAAAGCTCATCCAGATTGCCCGGAACAGAAGCAGCCGTGGGTGTTTCCTGCTGGGCCGCCCATTCCTGCAAATAGGTCTCGTTATACAAAAGAGCTGTTGTCTCAAAATACATAGGATATCCTATGTACTCTCCTTGATAGGTTACGGCAGAAAGTGCCGCCGGGGAGAAATTCTTCTCTCCCACCACACCCTTCGTATCCATAATTTCCGTAGCCAGACCGGCTAAATAGGCCTTTTCCATGGAATCATTGGTAATCAGATACATATCCGGGAACACATCCTCACGGATGGTGGCGTTATTTATAGCCTCCAGATACTGACTTTCCGACACCAGCTCCGGGATGACACGAATATTCTCCTTCTCTCCATAGGCAACAGCAGCGCTGTTTATATAATCCGACATGCTCTCCTCCGCATACCAGAAACGAATGGTCTCCTTGCCGAACACCCCGGGAATCTCCACAATCTCCTCTTCCTCCGGGATACTTTCCAGAAAACCATTATACGCAAACAAGCCGGCAGTGATGCCGGCAAGTGCCAATATACTAAATAACTTAATTCTACGATGCATGCAATAACCCAGACCTTTCAAAAAACCATCAAACTTTGGGTAAAAGACGCCGCCACCGGATTACTCTATGCAGGAATCCAGAATTTCTACCATCTCGTCAATATTTTCCTTAGTAATTACAAGAGGTGGTACAAAACGAATGATATTGGTTCCTGCGTTGATTAAGATTAAGCCCTTCTCCAGAGCTCTGTTAATCACATCGCCCACCGGCTTATCAAAGACAAGTCCCTGCATGAAGCCTGCTCCACGTCTTGTGGTGATGCAGTCATGCTTTGCACTAAGCTCATCCAGACGAGTCTCCAGATAAGGAGCGGTTTCCTTTACATGTTCTAATATACCATCTTCTTTGAAAATATCCAAGACCTTACTTATGGCAGCACATGCAAGTGGATTTCCACCATAGGTGGTTCCGTGGTCTCCTGCTACCAAGGAATTCTGCGCTACCTTTTCTGTGAGCAGGAATGCTCCCACCGGTACACCGCAGCCAAGAGCCTTAGCAGTGGTCATAATATCCGGCTTCACACCGTACTTCTGCCATGCGTACATGTATCCTGTACGCCCCATACCGCACTGGATTTCATCCAGAATGAGTAAAATATCCTTCTCATCGCAAAGTGCGCGAACCTTCTTTAAGAATTCCTCCTCCGCGGGATAGATACCACCCTCACCCTGTACAGTCTCCATGATGATGGCACAGGTTTTCTCCGTCACCTGGGCTAAAATACTGTCAAAATCATTCATCTGCGCGAATTTGATATGTCCAATCATGGGCTGGAAGGCCTCGCGATACTTTGGATTGCCGGTCACGGACAAAGCCCCCATGGTTCTTCCGTGGAAGGAATGCTCCATGGCAATAATCTCGTGGTCCGTCTGGCCATCCTTGTTATAAGCATATTTACGTGCTGCTTTGATGGCACCCTCCACCGCTTCTGCACCGGAATTGGTGAAAAATACACGGTCCATACCGGAGACTTCCTTAATCTTCTTCGCCGCCTCAATCGCAGGTACATTGTAGTAATAATTTGACGTATGCAACAGCTTATCCACTTGAGCCTTCACTGCATCATTATATCTCTTATCATTGTAGCCAAGGGCAAAAACTGCAATACCGGAGCAGAAATCCAGATATTTCTTTCCCTCAATATCGTAAAGATGTACGCCCTCTCCCTTATCAAGTACTACCTGAAAACGATTGTAGGTGTGAAGCAGGGCTTTTTCGGCCTCATCAATATATTTTTTCATCATAGTTTACACCTCTTCGTCCGCAACAATGGCAGTACCTACACCGGAATTGGTGAAAATTTCCAAAAGCAGACAGTGCAGAATACGTCCGTCCAGAATATGCACCTTGTTTACACCGTTCTTAATTGCAGAGGTACAATTATTCAGCTTCGGAAGCATACCACCACCAATGAATCCGCTGTTAATCAAATCCTCTGCCTCAGAAGCAGTGATTCTGGAGATGAAGGAGGACTTGTCATTGATATCCTTATATAAACCTTCAATGTCCGTTAAGAACGCCAGTTTCTCTGCCTCTACGGCCTTTGCAATGGCACATGCGGCATCATCTGCATTGATGTTATAGGTCTGGAACTTATCGTCCAAACCGATGGGTGCTACGATAGGAAGAAAATCCTTCTCCAGCATGTCAAAGAGAATCTTAGGATTAACCTCGGTGATTTCTCCTACAAAGCCGATATCCTCGCCACCCGCGTACTTCTTCTCTACCTTTAACAGACCGCCGTCCTTACCGCTGATACCGATGGCATTTACGCCCAGCTCTTCCACCATGCTGACAAGCTGCTTATTCACCTTGTTCAGTACCATTTCTGCGATTTCCATGGTTTCCTCGTCAGTTACACGAAGACCATTTACAAATTTGGCTTCCTTACCTACCTTGCCTACCCAACGGCTGATTTCCTTACCGCCGCCATGCACGATAATGGGCTTGAAGCCTACCAGCTTAAGTAATGTTACATCCTTAATAACATTCTTCTGCAATTCTTCGTTGCTCATAGCGCTTCCGCCGTATTTTACAACGATAATCTTACGATTGAATTTCTGAATATAAGGCAATGCTTCGATGAGAACCTCTGCCTTATGAAGTACCTTTTCCATATCCTTTTCCATGATAAACTCCTCTTTCTCTTTCCTTAAGAACGATAATCCGCGTTAATCTTTACATAATCATAGCTTAAATCGCAGCCATATGCAGTCGCCTGGGCATCACCCATATGCATATCCACCAGCGCAGTTACTTCTTCCTCGGATAAAATAGCGGTTGCTTCTTCTTCACTGTAATCCTGTGCAATTCCATTCCCAAAAATATGAATTTTGCCGGATTTTCCTTCAAAATACAAATCTACATTTTCCGGGTCAAACTGTACTCCGGAGTAGCCAAGTGCGCATAAAATACGGCCCCAGTTGGCATCGTGACCAAAAATCGCCGCCTTGGTTAAAGAAGAACAAATCACTGATTTTGCAAGAGTTCTTGCATTTTCCTTGGTATCTGCTCCGATTACCTTGGTCATAAAGAGAGCCGTTGCACCCTCGCCATCACCGGCCATCTTCTTGGACATATAGGTATTTACTGCATTTAAGGCTGCGCAGAATGCGTCATAATCAGCTCCCTCTGCCACAATTTCGTCATTTCCTGCCAAACCATTAGCCAGCACCAGCAAGGTATCGTTGGTAGAAGTATCTCCGTCTACGGACACCATATTGAAGGTATCCTCGATGTCTGCAGAAAGTGCCTTCTGCAGCATCTCCTTAGAAATCTTTACATCTGTAGTTACATACCCCAGCATGGTACACATATTGGGATGAATCATACCGCTTCCCTTACACATACCACCAATGGTAGCAGTCTTTCCGCCTACCTCAAACTCAAATGCAATCTCTTTATGTACGGTGTCGGTGGTCATAATTGCCTTTGCAGCAGCAAGACCAGCCTCCAAGCTGCCTTCCTTTGCAGCTACCAGCTTCTCAATACCTGCCTTTAAACGGTCCACCGGCATCTGCATGCCGATGACACCGGTAGAACCCACCAGCACGCTCTCCGCGGGGATGCCAAGGAGCTTTCCGGCATGCTCTGCCTCTGCCCTACAACAGTCCATGCCCGGCTTACCGGTACATGCATTGGCAATACCGGAATTCACTACCACCGCCTGAGCCACACCATATTTTGACACAATCTCCTTATCCCACATAACCGGTGCTGCCTTTACCACATTCTTTGTAAAGGTGCCTGCTACGGTACATGGCACTTCACTGTATACAAGGGCCATGTCGGTTCTGTTTTTATACTTAATCTCTGCCTGGGCTGATGCGGCCTGGAAACCCTTTGCCGCGGTTACACCACCTGCAATCTGCTTCATAACTTTAACCTCCGTTTACTTGTTAAACTCTGTAATATTGGCTTCATTTAAGGTAAAATCGTAATAGTTCAAATCCTCACGCTTGGTCCAGCCTGCCGCTCTCCAGAACTTATTACCGATATCATTTACGGAAAAGGCAATCAGACTTACCTTATTAATTTTCTCCGCACGCAGGGCATTCATACAATGCACTACCATTGCTTTACCGATACCCATTCTGCGGTAATCCTCTCTTACGCACACATGATAGAGACACCCTCGTCTGCCGTCATGTCCGCACAAAATACCGCCTACGATATCTCCGTTTTCCGCTACCGCCACCACGCTGGTGGTTGGGTTTCTCTTTAAAAACATTTCCACACCTTCCTTGGAATCGTCGATACTACGGATTCCAAAGCCATGGATGGTCATCCACAATTTATACAGTCCGTCATAGTCTCCGGCTGTCATGGTTTTAATTTCGTATGTTTTCATTTTTCCTCCTAAGGGAAACAAGGGATTAAATCAAGGCCCGCTGCCTCATCCAGTCCGAAAAGAATATTCATATTCTGCACGGCCTGACCTGCTGCTCCCTTTACCAGATTGTCAAGTGCACCCATCATAATGATTCTTCCGGTACGCTCATCAATCACAAAATTTACATCCACATAGTTGCTTCCTTCCACCCACTTGGTTTCCGGACACTCGCCCTTCTCCAGTACGCGGACAAACTTCTCGTTTGCATAATACTTATCATATACTGCCTTGATTTCTTCGTAGGTAGGAAGACTTCCGTCCGCCTTCTTCACAAGGCTTGCATACTCGGTTACCAAAATTCCTCTGTTCATAGGAACCAGATGAGGGGTGAAGTTCAGTACTACTTCCTTGCCACCTGCATAGCCCAGCTGCTCCTCAATTTCCGGGGTATGTCTGTGGCTTGCCACGCCGTAAGCCTTGATGTTCTCATTTACTTCACAGTACAGATTTGGAACCTTTGCACCACGTCCTGCTCCGGAGGTACCGGATTTTGCATCAATGATTAAAGTAGATGCATCAATCAATCCTTCCTTCACCAGCGGATATGCAGTTAAAATAGAACAAGTGGTGTAGCAGCCCGGATTGGCAACCACTCTGGTCTTCTCTGTAATCTTGTCTCTGTTAATCTCGCATAAGCCATATACCGCCTCTTCAATAAACTGTGGTGACTTATGCTCAATGCCGTACCACTTCTCGTATACAGCTACATCCTTAATACGATAGTCCGCGGATAAATCCACAATCTTTACCTTATTTAAGATTTCCTCGGTAAGAACTCCCGCAAGGAAGCCCTGTGGGGTAGCGGTGAAAATCACATCCACCTGCTCTGCCAGCTCTGTGAGATTGTCATCCTTACATACATCCTCCACAATCTCAAACATATTTCTGTACACCTGGAAATATTTCTTATCTATATAGCTTCTGGAACCGTACCACTTAATCTCTACATCCTTATGATTCATCAAAATACGAACCAGCTCTCCTCCGGCATAACCGGTAGCACCAATAATACCAACCTTAATCATGACAGTATCCTCCAAATTATTCCATCTTATTCTATATGAAAGTGTAACTCTTTTCAAGATAAGATACAACACAAAATGCATTTCGTCAAGCCCATATTGAATATTTATGCATAATTATTCCTTATAAATTGTATTTTTAGTCATTTTTATGCATGTTTTCCCATTAATCTTTTTGTTTTTATGCAATATTTATGCTTGATTTATACACACAGATGTTGTATAGTAGGTTACAGATTAAAACAAAATGCTTTCAAGAAATTGCAAAAGGAGATACATATTATGAAAGAAAAAGTAATTTTAGCTTACTCCGGTGGTCTTGATACCACCGCCATCATTCCCTGGTTAAAGGAGAATTATGACTACGAAGTAGTTTGCGTCTGCATCGACTGTGGACAGGCCGAAGAATTAGACGGTCTTGACGAAAGAGCAAAATTCTGTGGCGCTGAGAAGTTATATATCTTAGACGTTATTGATGAGTTCTGCGACGAGTACATCATGCCTTGTGTACAGGCTAACGCAATCTACGAAAACAAGTACTTATTAGGTACTTCCATGGCGCGTCCGTTAATCGCAAAGAAATTAGTAGAAATCGCTCGTAAAGAGGGCGCTGTTGCCATCTGCCACGGTGCTACCGGTAAGGGAAATGACCAGATCCGTTTCGAACTTGGTATCAAAGCTCTTGCTCCGGACATCAAGATTATCGCTGCTTGGCGTGATGACAAGTGGACCATGGATTCCCGTGAATCTGAAATCGAATACTGCAAGGCACATGGCATCGACCTTCCATTCTCCGCAGATACCTCTTACAGCCGTGACCGTAACATCTGGCACATCAGCCATGAAGGTTTAGAGCTTGAGGATCCTGCAAATGAGCCGAACTATGACCACTTATTAGTTTTAGGTACCACTCCGGAAAAGGCTCCAAACGAGGGCGAATATGTAACCATGACCTTTGAGAAGGGTGTACCTACCTCTGTAAACGGCGAGCAGATGAAGGTTTCTGACATCATCCGCAAGTTAAACGAGCTGGGTGGCAAGCACGGTGTTGGTATCATCGATATCGTGGAGAATCGTGTAGTTGGTATGAAGTCCCGTGGTGTATATGAGACTCCCGGCGGAACCATCCTTATGGAAGCTCATCAGCAGCTTGAGGAATTAATCCTTGACCGTGACACCTATACCTTGAAGAAGGAAATGGGCAACAAGCTGGCAGATGTTGTATACGAAGGCAAGTGGTTCACTCCTAAGCGTGAAGCAATCCAGGCTTTCATTGAGAAGACTCAGGAATATGTGACCGGCGAAGTGAAGTTCAAGCTTTACAAGGGTAACATCATCAAGGCAGGCACCACTTCTCCATACTCTTTATACAATGAAAGCATCGCATCCTTCACCACCGGTGATTTATATGATCATCATGATGCAGCAGGCTTCATTAATTTATTCGGTCTCTCTTGCAAGGTTCGTGCAATGAAGATGGCTGAAGTAGAGAAGAACAACAAATAAGACTTTGAAAAAACTTTGAAGGAGCTGTCACACAAGTGGCAGCTTCTTTTATTTCACGAACAGGAGGACACTATGGGAATTTTCACAATTGCTATTATTGTTATATTCGCTTACTTAGTCATCATTAATCTAGTTGGTTTTGTCGCTATGGGCATGGACAAGTCTAAGGCGAAAAAGGGCGCATGGCGCATCCCGGAGGCAACGCTTTTTCTTTTCGCCTTCTTAGGCGGTGGCATCGGCACCACTTTCGGCATGAATTTTTTCCGCCACAAAACCAAGCACTGGTATTTTAAGCTCGGTATGCCACTGATTGCCCTCGTAGAATACGGCCTGCTCATCTACTTACTCTTGACTTTTCTTCGCTAAAAAGCGACAATATATATAACACTAGGTATAAAAGTCATGTGTTTCATGCTTGCATGAAAAAACATGACTTTGAGACCTTCAAAATATGAGAAAGAAGACCGAACAGGGCATATTTCTCATATTTTAGGATTGCGAGAGCACATTGTGCGAAGCAATCCGTGGTATAATATCGTACACCAGCGGAGGGATTATGCACGTAGCAGTATGTGACGACAATGTAGCGGACAGAAAGCAAATGGAGCGACTTTTAGGCAGAGAATCTGACAAGCGCCTGAAGGAAACCGGTGAAGGACTTTTTATCGACGCCTATGGCAATGAAAAGGCTATGCTCTCCCATCCCATGCTCTATGATGTGTTTTATATTGATATGTGTAAGACACCGGGTATCACCGGTACAGATGTGGCCAGAAGCCTGATTGCTTCCGGGGTAGTGGTTCCCATTTATATGTGTGTTTCCGATATTGACTACCGGAAGGATGGGCTTCCGAAGCAGGTAAAATATCTGGACAAATCCATCAAGGTGGCGGAGCTTGCCGCATCCCTGGATGAAGCCCAGGCCTTCAAGGACTCCTGTATCCCTCTTATTGAGCTCAGAGAGGAAAAGGAAACCTTCTATGTTACGGAAGAAGATATTCTCTATGCAGTTCAGGAAGAACGCTGCGTGAATGTGGCTCTTAAAGATGGGCGCATCGTAAATATTCGTGACTCCGTGCTGAATCTGTTTGGTCAGTGGGAGCATTATGAAACCTTCTTTGCCCCTACGGAGCATGTACTAATTAATGGACGGTATATCAAGAATATTTCTCTGTTTAAGCTGATTATGATAGATGGTAAGAATTTCCCACTACCTTTTAGTGCCAGGAAATATGCCAAGATGATGTTTGAGAAATATGGTCACCATCATTAGGGAGGAGTGCAAAACTCCTCTCATTTTCGTTATGGTAACTGATATCCCGCCGCCTGCATCTCCTTTACAAACTCTGCCTCTTCTCCATTCAAATTCAAAACAGCCAGAGCCTCTTTTACTGTGACGCTTCCACATGCTATCATCTTATATGCACATAATAAGATCCCCTGTTCTATTCCTTCCTCTCTTCCAATTTCTCTTTCCTCTGCTGCCCAATCAGCCAATGCCTTGCACATATTTCCTTCACTCTCCTTTACATTTTCCCGTAACTTTTGCAGTTCCTTAGAATGGGCATGAACCATCATCACGTCATATGTATCCTCATCCAAATCTTTATATGCCGGATTGTCTTCTACCAGCGCCTTCATCTTTTCTTTACTGTCTGCACATTTTAAGAAATCAAATACCAACTTCAAATCCGTTTTAAATACACTGGTATCTTCAAACTCCCGTACATTTACCAAATGTATGGAATAATCGTTTACAAAATCCCTTAGATGCTCCGGAAAATCCTCTAAATTCATCATTTCCTTTAATGTCTCCGGACCATCCCAGGCCTCTCCCCAGAAAAGCACCAAGGAAACACAGGGATTAATTCTATCTAGCTTCCGATACCGCTCCAAGAACTCTCCCGGTGATAGGCCGACCCCAGCTTTATTCCTTTTCCTTATTGCCGCCATCTGTCTGGCATACTCTGCTGTCTCATATTCCAGTATGCGAAGGGGCATACAATAGCTTACCTCTTCCTGATTTTCCACGCCGAGAACTGCATAATTCGTATTCTTCCCATGCTTCCGCACCACATCTCTGGTTCTGCTCCTTTTCTTCCCACGGGACATACTTCTAACATCTGCCTCTGCCAAGACCTCCGCGTCCAGCACCTGCTCTCCTCCAAAAAGCACCCCATTAAACAAATCCGCATAACGTACATTATCTGACAGATACGCATAATCTACCAAATCCTTTTCCATATTCATTCCCTTCCGCAGGTCATACCTGCTTTTATTTTTGTGAAATACGCAGGGGTTCCCTGACACACGGCAGAATCGCCATAGAAAATTTTGAAATGCAGCCTTGCTGCAAGATTGGTTCCCAGATTTTCACTTTACTTCAATATACCAGTTAGTACACTCTTTGTCAACTACTATTTTAGCGTTGTATTTCAAAAAGTCCGCGCAAAGTTTGCACGGACTTTTTGTATATGAATACGCCGTTCTACATCATTAGCACGTGACTATAATTCCCCCATCATTGGCATACATACTACTGATTCCGGCAGTATCCAGAATAATAATATCCTTAAACTGCGCCTTCTTAAGTAGCAGCTCCTTCATATGCTCTGCTCTCTGAGGTGCATTACAGTGGGTAATCATCAAACGCTTCTCCGGAAGGTTTGACACCTCTGCCACCAGATAATCTGCCAATTTAGCCAGTGCCTTCTTCATACCGATGCACTGTCCCTGCTGGGCAATTTGACCGCCGTCACTTATCATAATGGGCTTAATACTTAAAGTGGATGCCACCATGGCCTTTACATTGGACAATCGCCCATTCTTACGTAGAGTCTCCAAATTATCCAAAACAAAATAGGTATGCATCTCATCCCGGTACTTCTCTCCCTGCTCAACCACCTCTTCATAGGATAAACCGGCTTCCTCCAGCTCCATCACCTTCAGCGCAATCTGTGTTTCTCCGCAGCTTGCTGACTCCGAATCAAACACATGGATATTCTTCGCGCCAAATTGTTCATGATACAAATTCGCCCCAAGAATAGCACTGTTATAGCTGCCGCTAAGTTTGGCAGATAAAGTCACCACATAAATATTATCTGCATCACAGTTATATGCATTCATAAAACGCTCCGGAGAAGGACAGGAGGATTTGGGACAGGTCGGACAGGCCGCCACCTTCGCCAGAAAGGTCTTCTGATCAAAATTCTCATCGTCCTGAATATGATAATCCCCTACTTCCAAGCCTAATGGTACACTCTCAAAACGCGGATCCTTTTTCAGTTCCTCCGGAAGCTCACAACAGCTGTCTACTACAATCTTATAACTCATATATCCAGTCTCCAATTCCCGTTTATTTCACATGCATATAATAAATAGCAGTTTTAAATACTACATAAATTCTAGCACAGGAACTTTTGCCAGTAAAGATAAATTACTACTTTTGACACTCCCCTGTGTCCTGTTGTATACTCAACCTAAAGTAATTTTTAAGGAGATTTATCCATGCTGGCACTAAAAGTTTCTTCCATGAAATCCTTTATGAATCATCTGCTGGTGGGCAGCGCCTTTGACAATTTTCTTCTGGCTGAGGGCACTATTTCCACCGCAAATACCTACACTATGGACGGACATATCAATAAAGAATTCTATCAGAGAGATGATACGGCATCCCTCCCCTATGATTTTGCTACTTGGACCGATATGAAGGGACTCTGCTTCAACTTAATCAAGGGAAAGAGAACGCCCCTTTACTTTAAATTTGTGCTACACTTTAAGCCGGAGTTGGTAAGCAAGCTTCTTGCCGCCGGAAACTGCAGTCTCCCCATAGAACAGGTCAAAGCATTGGTTCTTACCATCAAATACGATGGCAATGGCGCTGTTCTCACCACCGGCACCTCCTTCCACACCTTTGTGATGAACAAGGAGCCGGACACCATCTGGGACAAAGCCATTACCCAGTTTCTTTCCAAGGAAGGCATCGAGTACGAGGTCTTATAAGTTGTTTTTAAGAGGATTTCGGGAGAGCGCCGTAGGGATTGGATAGGTGCACAGATGGGGAACGGACATGCTATGCTTTTTGCTGACCCGCTCTCGCTCAGTGAAAAATCGTAGCGGTACTAGGCTCGAAAAGACCTCGCCAAGTGCCGACG
>JAFTXD010000049.1 GCA_017461775.1 Lachnospiraceae bacterium | reverse complement strand
CTTAATATCCTCTGCCAAGAGCTTCAGCTTATCTAAGGTTCCCTGCAGCTCCTTTTGTACCTGGGCCTGCCTGGTGTCCATATCGGTTAACTCTGCGGTAGTCTCCAGTATTTCTTCAGTGATTTTCTCCTGGCGCTTTTCCCTCTGCTCCTTGACGCTTTCCAGCTTCTCTTCCTGAAGCTCTTTCTCCTCCGCGCGTTCCTTGGCTTCCTCTACCCGCTCCTCAAACTCCTCTTCGATATGCTCTACACCGGCTTCAAATGCCAGACTGATAATTTCCTCTCCGGCTTCCTCCATTACCGCATCTGCCTGTTTGTGAGCCTTCCCCATGGGGTTGCTCTTTAACCGCTCGATTCGTGTAGCTGAGATAATGGCGTTCTCCGTCTCAATCTCCTTGCCCAGCTTGTATTTTTGCACCTCATAATCCTGTGCAAGCTCTTTCAGCTCTAAAGACCTGGTCTGGTACTCCGTCAGCCCACTTTCCTTTATCCGGACAAGCTCTTCACGCTCTGCCTTGGTAAGAGATACCTGCTTTCCAGGAGTCTTGGAATCAATTTCCTTGGCAAGAAGCTCCAAATCCTTCTGCTCCTTACTATCCTGCCCTACACCATAAGCCTCCTGTAAACGCGTCCTTTCAGTCTCAAACCACTGTATTTCCTTATTGCAGGCACCAATTTCACGCTTCAGTTCCTGCACACGCTCACGCCGCATCTCCATATCCGCATCTATTTTCTGCTCTCCAGCCCAGGCGTCACTGACAATTTTCATAGCCTGCTCTTTTGCTCTTTGCTTCTTCTCCGCCAGCAAGTCTGTGGTATGATTCAGGTTTCCACCAAATATGGAATGATTTTTTGCCTCCGTCTCCTTGCCACCCACATAAAAGGATGTTCTTTGTATCTTCATAAGCGCCTCCATGACTAAAAAGTCTTCTTCTGTACAAATCACTCAATCAGTATTTCGACTTCCTGGCATCATTCCTTTATAGCTTTTATGGTGTCAATCTATGAATATCTCTTGGAAACAGTGTAGTATATCGCACATTCTCATACCCCAGCAGCTTACAGGTAAATCGCTCTAATCCCAGACCCATGCCACCATGTAGAGGCATCCCATACTTATGCATCATCAGATAGCTTTCAAATAGCTCCACTGTCATTTCCCTGCGGCGCATCTTCTCCACCTGCATTTCGTAGCTGTGAATTCTTTGGCCTCCGGTGGTGATTTCCAGACCACGGAAGAGTAAATCGAAGCTCTCCGTTACCTCTTCGTTTCCTGCCGTTTCCATGGCATAAAAGGGTCTCTTACTACTGGGATAATGAGTTACAAACACAAACTCACTGCCCGTCTTTTTGTAAATGCACTCATAAAGAAGCTTCTCCTCCTCCGGTTCAAAGTCCTCCATATCCGTAATGGGTCTGCCAAACTCCCTGGACACCATTTCCTTGGCCTCGTGGAAGGTCACCACTGGGATTTCTTCAATGACGGGGAGTTTTACCTGCAAAAGCTCCAGTTCTTTTTCGTAATACTCCTGCAAATGCGCCAGCGTAAATTTCAGCATCCCAGTCTCCATCTCCATGATTTCCTCAAAGCTGTGAATATATCCCATCTCAAAGTCCACGCTGGTGTACTCATTCAGATGTCTGGAGGTATCGTGCTTCTCGGCACGGAATACCGGGCCGATTTCAAAAACTCTCTCGAACACGCCCACCATCATCTGTTTGTAAAACTGGGGGCTCTGGGCAAGATACGCTTCCTGTCCGAAATAATTCAGCGCAAAGATATTGGCACCACCTTCTGCTCCGGTCTGCACCAGCTTGGGCGTATGAATTTCGGTGAAATTCTGTGATTCCAGAAATCTTCTAAAGCCCTGACAAATGCCTTCCTGTAATTTAAAAATCGCTCTCTGCTTTTCATTCCTTAGTGTCACCATCCGATAGTCCAGCATGTTCTCTATGGAGGTGTCCACCAGCTTCTGGTTAATCACAATGGGCGATGGTTCGTAGGGCTCACTTAACACCTCTATCTCCTGGATATGTAGTTCATAGCCCTTCTTGCTGCGTGGCTCCTCCACCACCTTGGCAGTGAGAATCACCGTGCTCTCCTCTACGGGAAGCACTACTGCTTCTTCGGCAATGCACTGCATCACTTCTCTCTTGGTCCGAAGCAGTACAAAAGAAAAACCTTTCATCTTCCGCACCTTGTAGATACTTCCATGAACCTTCACTACTTCACCAATACGTCCTGCCAGTTCTTCAACTTCCAATTCATTATTTATAATATTTCCACATAAACCTTTCATCTTCCTAATCCTTTCTATCCCCTATGTCACTTTTGGGTATATAGCAGTTCTCCTTCTTCTAATACCCTTTTTTTCGTCACTTTTTAATGTTATGTAAACTCTTTGGGTATATGCACTTTTCTTTTGTTATGGTACCCGCGCTTTAACTACTTTTGTGGGTATAAACAAAGCAAATATTGCTATATACCCAGTTTGTTTACATAACATGCCATCTACTTCCTTAAAGGTACTCGCTCTTGGGTATTATTAGCCACAATATATCTATATACCCCAAATGCTTCGTTCCAATCTATTGATTTATCCATAAGGACATCATCTCTATGTCCCATACGATCACCACCCTTCCTTAAAATTGGGTATAAAAAAACCACACCAGCAAAGATATATACGAATCCTTTACCAATGTGGTTCTCTCCATTATTCCCACATAGGTACAACACTAATAGCGCTTGTACCTATGATTTGTCACAGATACAAACGCTACCTATCGTCGTCCCTATTCAGCTTTTCAAACTGAAAATAAAACATGTGGCGTCCTCCCAGTAATTTTTACTCATGATAACGCCACATGCACAATTTGTCAATATTGTTTTTTTGAGGGTAACTCATTCCAAAGTGTGAATCCTAAGATTAAAATACCTCCCACCAGCTGCCAGAGTCCCATATGTTCACCCAGAATGGTCACAGAAATCACCACTGCCACCAAAGGGTCAATATAACTGAGGATAGCCGCTTTCTGCCCCGGTAATTCCTTTAAGGAAGAAAAATATAGGCAATAGGTCACACCGGTATGTACAAGACCCACAATCAGAAGATTTATCCAGCCCGCCATATTCATGCCTCCCAGTGTCACACCACTGGTAACCGCCACGTAAGGAACCAGCACAACAATGGCAGCAATAAACTGCAAAAAGGTACGGTGAATTCCCTCCACGTTTTTGATAAACTTGTTAAGCAGAATAACCGTTGCATAAAATACTGCAGCACCAAGGCCGAACAGGATACCCAGGAAATCCTTTCCGCCTCCCACGTCACCGATGCCGGTAATCAGTACAATCCCCAGCGTGGACATGACAAAGCAGATAATCTGCTTCTTTGTCAGCTTCTCCTTAAATAAAAACGGACACACTGCGGTCACAATCACCGGTGCAAAATAATAGCTTAAGGTTGCCAAGGACACCGTGGTATATTTATAGGCTTCAAACAAAAGTATCCAGTTAAATCCCATGGCCGCCCCGGAAAAGATTAGCAGTGGAATCTCCTTCTTCATCTTTCCAAATGGTATCTTCTGACCGGTCACCAGCAAATATCCCAGAATCAATATCGCTGCAAGCACTGCACGATATAGTGCCAGCTCTCCGGAGGATACCGGAATATTTCTTACAAATAATCCCAGCGTACCAAAGACTGTCATAGAAATAATAAGCATCAGCCGGGCTTTTTTCATATACACTCCCTCTTTCAAACACAATCAGAGCCACACAAATGCATGACTCTGAATTGTTAACTCTCTTATAAATATTTTTTCAAAACATCCACCTTGTCCAGCTGCTCCCAAGGAAGGTTAAGGTCATTACGTCCGAAATGACCATAGCTGGAGGTCTGCTTGTAAATCGGTCTGCGAAGGTCAAGCATCTTGATGATTCCTGCAGGACGAAGGTCGAAATTCTCACGAATCATGGCAACCAGCTTCTCCTCAGAAAGCTTGCCTGTTCCGAAAGTATCTACCATGATGGAGGTAGGCTGTGCTACACCGATAGCGTAGGAAAGCTGAATTTCACACTTCTCTGCCAGACCTGCTGCCACGATATTCTTTGCAACATATCTCGCTGCATAAGCTGCACTACGATCCACCTTGGTACAGTCCTTACCGGAGAAAGCACCGCCGCCGTGACGAGCGTATCCGCCATAGGTATCTACGATAATCTTACGTCCGGTTAAGCCGGAGTCACCATTTGGTCCACCGATTACAAATCTTCCGGTAGGGTTGATGAAGAACTTGGTGTTCTCATCAATCATATCCTTAGGAAGTACTGCATCGAATACATACTTCTTAATATCTGCATGAATCTGCTCCTGAGTTACCTTCTCATCATGCTGGGTAGATAATACAACAGCCTCTAAACGAAGTGGCTTGCCGTTCTCATCATATTCTACGGATACCTGACTCTTTCCGTCCGGTCTTAAATAAGTCAAGGTACCGTCCTTACGAACCTTGGTCAACTGCAGAGCCAGCTTGTGTGCCAGAGAAATCGGATAAGGCATATACTCCTCTGTCTCATTGGTTGCATAACCAAACATCATACCCTGGTCACCAGCTCCGATAGCTTCAATCTGCTCATCGCTCATCTGGTTTTCCTTTGCTTCCAGAGCCTTGTCAACACCCATAGCGATATCTGCGGACTGCTTGTCCAATGCCACCATAACTGCACAGGTATTGCCGTCAAAGCCCTTTTCTGAGCTGTCGTAACCGATTTCGGTAACGGTCTGACGAACGATACTGGTAATATCAATATTTGCCTTGGTGGTAATCTCACCCATGACAAGTACAAAACCGGTATTGGTACAGGTCTCACATGCTACTCGAGCGTTGGGATCCTGGGCCATAATAGCATCTAATACAGCATCTGATACAGCATCACAAATTTTGTCCGGATGGCCTTCTGTTACAGATTCTGAGGTAAATAAGTACTTTTCTTTTTCCATTCTTTCATCTCCTTTGGAAACTCTCGTGGTTTAATCTTTACGCATAAAGAAAGTCCGCTTCTTCAAGCGGACTTGTATCTTCGAAAAGTCAAATCCACTTATTGTTCAAGTTACTAGTCTTGCTCAGGTTGGCACCTTCCACTTACGGGGTTGCCGTGGCTTCACAGGTCCTATGCACCTCCACCACTCTGAATAAGTAGGAATTAAAATATCTAGTTATACTACGATTGTAAATATACAATACTTTCGTACTACTGTCAACTGATTTTCAGCTTGAATTTCTGCAAATCCCTCTCAGAATTTACCAATTCAATCTGAGCACCCAGAGACTGGAGCTTCAAGTGGAAATCCTCGTATCCTCTGGCAATGTAATGAATATCATCCACGGTAGAGAAATCCTCTGCGCTTAAGCCTGCAAGCACCAATGCTGCTCCGGCACGTAAATCCGGTGCAGAAAGGTTTGCTCCAGAGAATTTCTTGATTCCTTCGATAATCGCCGTAGTACCCTCCACCTTGATGTTGGCACCCATACGGATTAATTCATCCACATATTTAAAGCGGTTCTCAAAAATAGTATCGGTAACGATACTGGTTCCTCCAGCAATAGCAAGTGCCACCGTAATCTGGGGCTGCATATCCGTAGGGAATCCCGGATAAGGAAGGGTCTTCACATGGGAGTGTTTCAAAGGCTTGGATGCCACTACACGCATACAATCATCGGATTCCTCGATTTCACAACCGATTTCAATAAGCTTGGCACTGATGGACTCCAAATGCTTGGGAATCACGTTCTTAACAGTTACATCCCCCTTGGTAACTGCTGCCGCAAACATAAAGGTACCCGCTTCAATCTGGTCCGGAATCACCGTATATTCCGTACCATGAAGCTTTGCCACACCCTTAATACGGATAACATCGGTACCGGCACCCTTTATATTGGCACCCATACTGTTTAAGAAATTGGCCGCATCTACTACATGTGGCTCCTTCGCCGCATTTTCGATAATCGTTTTACCCTCTGCAAGAGTCGCCGCCATCATCACATTTATGGTAGCACCTACACTGACACAGTCCATGTAGATATGGGTTCCCACCAGTCTCTCTGCCCGGGTCTTGATTAAACCATTCTCAATAATTACCTCTGCACCAAGAGCCTTAAAGCCCTTAATGTGCTGGTCGATAGCTCTACAGCCGATATCACAGCCACCCGGAAGCGCTACCTCCGCGTGCTTATATTTGCCCAACATGGCTCCTAATAAATAGTAGCCTGCTCTGATTTTCTTAATACTTTCGTTCTCTACCACCAGGTTATTAATCTGGCTTGCGTTCACCTTCACACTATGTCTGCCGGTGCGTTCCATCAACACACCGATTTCCTGCATTGCCTTAATAAGTACATTGGTATCCCGGACATCCGGCATATTATCTATATAAACTGTATCATCCGTCATAACAGAAGCAGCAAGAATAGGAAGTGCAGCATTCTTTGCACCCCCTATTTCCACTTCTCCTACTAATGGATTTCCG
>JAFTXD010000048.1 GCA_017461775.1 Lachnospiraceae bacterium | reverse complement strand
TGAGTAATGACCTTTTGCCCCAGAATGCAGCGGAGCGCTGGAGCAGGGAGGGAGATGCAGCACAGATTAGTTGCTTTTTCTCTGTGGACAGTGGGGTAAATCCGGATAAGATAGAAGGCTTTCGGCATGGACTGGATGCGGCACTGGTAGAAGCCTCCATATATTCTGATAGTCTAAATCCGGAGGCAAGGCTTTGGGCGGATGCTTACAGTGCCACCGGTAAGATTACCATTACAGCAGAAAGCGGAGCCAGTATTACATCGGATGCCTTTGGAATCGGGGGAGATTTCTTTCTGTTTCACCCATTGCAGCTCCTTGGCGGCTCCTATTTTTCGGGTGATGATGTAAATCAGGACTATATAGTGCTGGATAGAAATGCAGCATGGAAGCTGTTTGGAAGTAACGATATTGCCGGAATGACGGTGTATGTGGGTGGCGTACCCCATATTATTGCCGGAGTAGTGGATACGGAGTCTGGGAAGCTGGCAGAGGCCGGAGGGATTACCGGTACGATAGTATTTGTATCCTACACTACATTAAATACATATGGCACAAATCATGGAATCAATCACTATGAAATCGTGATGCCAAATCCGGTATCCTCCTATGCATACAATTATGTGAAGGATAATATCGGTGTCAGTGAGACGGAGCTGGAGGTCGTGGAGAACAGTGAGCGTTTCAGCTTCTTAAACCGTTTGAAGCTGATTAAGGATTTTGCTACCCGTGCCATGAATGGTAAGGCAATCATTTATCCATACTGGGAGAACATTGCCCGGGGCTATGAAAATATTCTTGCCCTGCTTACCTTCCTGATGCTGCTGTGTCTTGCCTATCCGGCAGTCACAGTACTGGTGGTTCTCAGAAAGATGTGGAAGAAGAAGCGCTGGACCGTAAAGAGTGTATTTTTGCACTGCAAGGACAAAGCAGAGAGAAGATTGGAAAAAAGAAGATTAAGAAAGATAAAACTTAAGGAGGGGATGGATTATGAAGAACTTATTTAAAAAGTGTCTTGCCATCATCTTAAGCTGTAGTATGCTAGTGGGACTGACAGCTTGTGGTGGAAAGACCGTGGCTGTGGATGCAAGCCTTGCAAAGCAGCATGTATTCCGTGCTACGGACATTGATTTGGGCATGGAATTTGACAATGCGAATATCAATGCCATGGATTATAAGGATGGCAAGCTCTATTCTGTAGTGTACCAGTACAGCTGGGATGATGAAACCGGTGAGAATACATCCACAATGAATTTACTTGTCAGCGATATGGAAGCCGGAACAACGGAGCGTGTTGTTTTAGACGGCAAAGAGGGCGTGATGGATATGTATATCAATCAGGCTGCCGTTGCCAGTGACGGAAAGGTGTACGGTTTAGTAGAGACCTATTACATGGATGAAACCAATCCGGAATTTCCGGAGTACAAGAATTTGACCACCTTAAATCTTTGGGGTACGGACGGTAAGCTTCTCTGGGAGAAGGATATGATGGAGTACGCAAACGAGGGTGAAGGTTATATCTGGTTCCGTACTATGAAGGTTTTAAGTGATGGTACCGTTTGTATCATTTCCGGTAATAATGAACTGATTACCTTAGATAAGGAAGGTAATGAGCAGAGCCGTAAGAAGATAGAACTGGAGAACATTGATAATCTGAACAATGTATGGGTGTTTGATGATGGAAGAGTCATGTTCACCACCTATAACAATGACTGGACCAAGCAGTCATATCAGACGCTGGATACCAAGACAGGAGAGGTTACTGAGCCTGTGGAGATGCCGGAAAATCTGTATTCCTACAATATGCGTCCCGGTACGACTACGGATTTTGTGTTGACCAATTCCTCCGGTGTATACACCTACAATATGGGGGACGAAGCACCGGTTCAGATTATGGACTATGTAAATTCCGATGTGGATACCAGTAGCTTTAATAATCTGATTATGATTGATGACCAGAATTTTATTGCCAGCTACAACACCAACACCGACTGGAAGCTGAAGATTGCCAAGTTTACTTATGTGAAACCGGAGGATATCCCGGATAAGAAGGTCTTAAGCATGGCATGCTTCTATATGGACTATCAGGTAAGAAAAGACGTTATTGAGTTTAATAAGACGAATCCGGATTATCGTATTATGATTACGGATTATTCTATTTACAATACCACTGAGAATTATAACGCCGGCAAGGAGAAGTTAAACAACGAGATTATCGCCGGAAATGTACCGGATATTTTATGTCTGGGCTATGATATTAATGTGGACAGCTATGTTTCCAAGGGACTTTTTGCCGATATCAAGAAGCTGATTGCCGAGGACGAAGAGCTTTCCCAGTTAGAATATTTGGAGAATGTATGGGATGCTTTCTCTGTAGACGGTAAAATGTATCAGCTGGTATCTGCCTTTAATGTAAACTCTTATATGGCAAAGTCTTCTCTTGTGGGTGACCGTACCCAGTGGACTATGGAAGAGTTTATGGAATTTATCAAGACTCTTCCAGAGGATTGTGCACCCTTTGGAAACGAGATGTTAAGAGCGAACTTCCTGAATGTGTTGATGAATTTCTGTGGTAATGAGTTTGTGGATTTGGAGACCGGTACCTGTAACTTTAATTCTCCGCAGTTTATTGCAGCGCTGGAATACGCAGCAACTCTTCCCGAGGAGTTCAGCGAGGATTACTGGGAGAATTATGACTGGACCTTATATGAATCCATGTATCGTGATAACAAGGCATTGATGTGCAATGTATATATTTATGATGTGAAGAACATGAATTATTCCATTAAGGGACAGATGGGTGAGGATATCACCTTTATCGGCTTCCCGGTAGGGGAAGGTCACGGAAGCTATCTGCAGTCCACAGGTCCATCCTTTGCACTTTCTTCTAAGTCTGCATACCAGGATGGTGCATGGCAGTTTGTGAGAAAATATATTACTGAGGAATATCAGACATCCACAGAAAATGGTATCTATGGACTTCGTGTACTGAAATCTGCATTCGTGGAAAAAGCACAGGAAGCTTTGGAGAGACCTTATTGGCTTAATGATGAGGGTGAGAAGGAATACTATGATAACTACTACTACATCAATGGTGAGGAGATTATCTTAGATCCATTTACCCAGGAAGAAGTGGATGAAATCTGTAACTTTATCTATTCTGTAAATAAGACCTCTTACTATGATGAGGAAATCTATAAGATTATTGAGGAAGAGGCAGGAAGCTTCTTCTCCGGTGCAAAGACTGCAGCAGAGGTAGCGCCGATTATTCAGAGCCGTATCCAGCTGTATGTGGATGAGAACCGCTAATTATGGGAAGATGTATTATTGTTGCTGCCGGCGATTTAACCGTCGGCAGCGTAAATGTAAAGGAAGACGACCTTGTCATCGCGGTGGATGGCGGTCTGGGATATTGCTCCGTGCTGGAGCTGGAGCCGGATATCCTTCTGGGAGATTTTGACTCCGTATCCGAAGCTGAGAAGGAGGCTATCGCCCTTTTAAAGCAGCAGATTCCCGAAAGGATTGTGGAGCTTCCCTGTGAGAAGGATGACACCGATACTTTGGCAGCGATTTGTATTGGTCTGGAAAAGGGATATGACCGGTTCTTAATCTATGGTGGCACCGGTGGCAGATTGGAGCACACCATTGCCAATATTCAGAGTCTTTTGTATCTGAAAAATCATAACGCCACCGGATATCTGATGGATGGCAGCGGTATGATTTGTGTTCTGCAGAATGAAGAGGTACGCTTAAAGGACAATTTAGAGGGCTATATGTCCCTGTTTTCCCTTGGGAAAGAGGCCAGAGGAGTTACCATCCGGGGCATGAAGTATGAGCTGGAAAATATGGTATTGACCAATGATTTCCCGGTGGGAATCAGTAATGAATTCATTGGCAAGGAGGCTATGGTCAAGGTAGAGGACGGAGAGCTTCTGATGATTATTAATTATGTTTCAGAGTAGTAAAAGGGCTGTAAATTTCAAGATTTGCAGTTTATAGATAAGTTCATGAACAGAAGCATGACAGGGCTGGTTGTTTTTTCTGTATGCTGTCTGATTCTGCAGGAAATGTTTGTTATTTGGGTGATGAAAAGGACCGCTTTGAATGAGGCGGTCCTTTTCAATATTACAGTGATTGTGCCATATAGAGCTTATAATAAGCACCTTTCTTGTCGAACAACTCCCGTGCGGTACCTTGCTCTAAGATGCCGCCATCGTCAATAACGAAGATGCGGTCCGCCTTTTGGATGGTACTTAGGCGATGGGCGATGACGAAAGAGGTACGTCCTTTCAGTAAGGTTTCGATACCTTTCTGCACCAGAAGCTCTGTCTGGGTATCGATGCTGGAGGTAGCCTCATCTAAGATAAGGATTCTTGGCATGGATACAAAGGTTCTGGCGAAGGCAAGGAGCTGCTTCTGACCAATGGACAGGCCGCCGCCTCGTTCGCTGAGCTCGGTGTCGTAGCCCTTTTCCAGCTTCATAATAAAGTCATGGGCATTTACCGCTTTTGCTGCGGCAATGATTTCCTCGTCTGTGGCATCCAGCTTACCATAGCGGATATTGTCCTTCACCGTACCGGAGAAGAGGAAATTGTCCTGGGTCATGATACCCATCTGGCTGCGGAGAGAGTGAATGGTTACGTCCTTTACATCCTGTCCGTCGATTTTTACACTGCCTGCGGTGGCATCATAAAAACGGCTAATCAGGTTCACAATGGTAGTCTTACCGGCGCCGGTGGGACCTACCAAAGCGATGGTTTCCCCGGGCTTAATATGGAAGCTTACATCCTCCAGGACTTTCACCTCCGGTGCATCGGAGTAAGCAAAGCTTACATTTTCAAAGGTAACAGCACCCTGGATGGGTGGAAGTGTAACGGAGTTTTCTTCATCGGTAATCTCAGAAGGAGTATCCAGAATTTCAAATACACGCTCCGCTGCCGCAATATTGGTAATCAGCTGGTTGTAAAAGCTGCTCAGGTTAGAAATCGGCTGCCAGAACATGTTGATATAGGTTCCGAAGGCAAGGAGCGTACCGATGGATACGGTGTCCACGCCCAGCACCACGATACCTACATAATAGAGCATGACGGAGCCGATACCCCAGCAGATATCAATGATGGAGTTAAAGGCATCGTTCATACGTACCGCATCCCCAAAGGCCTCCCGATGCTCTTTTACCAGGGTGTCAAAGGTTTCCTCAGATTCCTTTTGGGCATTGAAGCTCTGGATGATACGCATTCCGGCGATGTTCTCATGTAAAAATGCATTCAGATTAGCACTTTTCTTACGGAAAATCAGCCAGCGCTTGTGGGAGTACTTCTGAATGATAAACATACCAATCATTAATAGCGGGGTGGAGCACAGGGCTGCCAGTGTCAGTACCGGATTTTTTATTACCATGATGACCACTACCGCGGTGATGGTGATAAAGTCAGGAATCAGGGTAGTAACGCTGTTTCCAAGCACATCCTTTAAGGAGTTAATATCACCCATAATACGGGAGAGAATCTTACCCGTAGGTCTGGAGTCAAAAAAGTGAAAATCCAGAGTCTGGATGTGGGTGTACAGCTCCAGACGGATGGTAACTAAAATCCGGTGGCAGAGCCTGTTCATGATAAACATACGAAGCTTAATGAGAAGTACCATGATGATGTTCAGGACTGCCGCTACGCCAACGATTTTGAGTAGTCCCGGAAAATTTTTCTTTCCGATATAATTGTCAATGGCCTCTTCAATGATTAAGGGATTCATCAGACTGACGCCCACACAGAATGCCATAATCAAAAGTACGAAGAGGATTTCTTTTTTGTATGTAAGAAGATAGGAGAACAGGCGGAGCAGTGTTTTGATTTTCCCTTTTTCTCCGCCGGTTTTCTCATCGTCCTTGTACGAATTAAAAGCCATAGGTCATACCTCCTTCCTTAGGCGATATCTCCGGCACCCTGCACAAAGGCACCGTACTGGGCCATATAGGTTTCGTAATATAAGCCCTTTTCTTTCAGTAAGGTCTCGTGAGTTCCGCGTTCGGCGATTTCTCCATCCTTTAAGAAGATAATTTCATCTGCATGACGCACGGCACTGACACGGTGACCGATGATAATTTTCGTGGTTCCCTGTAAGGTATTTAAGGTTTCCTGGATTTCCTTTTCAGTCTCCATATCCAGAGCGGAGGTGGAGTCGTCCATAATCAGGATGGGATTTCCCTTAGCCAGGGCACGGGCAATACTGATACGCTGCTTTTGTCCACCGGAAAGACCTACGCCACGTTCTCCGATAACGGTATCGTAGCCGCTTTCCAGCTTTTCGATAAAGGAGCCTGCCTGGGCTCTGTGGGAAGCGGTTTTCACCATTTCGTCGGTGATACTTGCTGCCTTCCCCAGCTTGATATTGTCCTTGATGGTATCGGAAAACAGGAACACATCCTGCATAACCACGGAGATATTTCCCCGAAGCTGTGCAAAGGATAAATCCTTAATATTTACATCATCCATCAAAATAGCACCTTCGTTGCAGTCATATAATCTTTGAAGCAGATGGATGATGGAGGATTTGCCGGAGCCGGTGGCACCCATGATACCTAAGGTTTTCCCCGGTTCTACGGTAAAGCTTACGTTCTTTAAAATCTGACTGTTACCTCGTTTGAAGTCTACATTTTCAAAGGTAATCTTACCCTGTACCTGTGGGAGCAGAGTAGGGGACTGCTTTTCCTTGATTTCTGCGGTTTCCTGATAAATCTTCTTAATTTTCTTATTAGATGCCACTGCGGAAGAGAAGCTGTTGGTAAGCCAGCCCAGCATCTCCATAGGCCATACAATATTCATGGAATACTGAATGAAGGCACCTAAGTCTCCCAGACTCATTTCCTCCTGCAGTACCAGATAACCACCGCAAAGCAGCATGAAAAGGGGCAGAAGCTTGGTAACCAGTGTAAAGTATGGGTGATACTTTACAAACATCTTAGATTGCTGCATGTTCAGCTCAAAGTACCTTTCGTTGTGGGAGAGGAATTTCTGGATTTCGTGCTTTTCTCTGGCAAAGGCTTTAACGGTACGCACGCCTCCTAAATTCTCCTCACACACAGTATTGAGCTTTGCATTTTCCTCACTGATTTCCTCATAGATTTTGTCCAGCTTTTTTTCCAGAAAAATAGCCAGCATACCGCAGAAAGCCATAACCACCATGGGAATCAGTGCCAGCTTCCAGCTCAAGGTAAACATGCAGAAAAGCACTAAGGAAACGTGGATAACTACCTCAATAAGCAGCATCCCCACAAAGCCGATGGCATCCCAGATGCGGTCGATATCGTCCTTTACTCTGGCCATCAGTTCGCCGGTGTTGTTTCTGTCAAAGAACTCTGCGGAGAGTCCCTGAATATGTGAAAAAATGTCCTTACGCATATTGCCGGTGATTTTTGCAGCGGTGACGTCAAAGGTATATTCCTTCACATACATAAAAATCATACGGCCCACGCCTACCAGTAAAATACCACCCAGCAGATAGGGGAGAATGGTAAGATTCCCCTGACCGATGACATCGTCAATAATACGTTTGGTGAGCTGAGGGGAGAGCATGTCCAGCGACGTGGAGATGACCAGCGCCATGACTGCGATGAAATATGCCCCTTTGTGCTCCCAGATATGAGTAGAAATTTTCTTCATATCAAACCTCCTTGTTGTGATAACCCTCAAAAGAAATGCATACATATAATTGATCTTTATACCGCGAGCTGGGCATAAAAAAGGACCCATGACAGTACGCCATGAGCCCCGTGTGTGTTAATATATGCATGGTTAATACATATGTACTATACGCGCTCTTTTGAGGTAACTGCTGATAAAAAATACATCATTTTGTTAGAATTTACATTAGTCAAGTTAATCATCATTGTTACCTCCTTCTTTCATATTTTTGTTTCGCCCGTGGATGACAAGTCCACAGACTGATAATGAATAACTGTTTGTAGATTACGCCTAATCTTTTTGAATGTCAAGAAGGTATTTTATAAAAATTTACATTTTTTTTCAGAGAACAATGTTGTAAAATAGAAATTAACCGTATTTTTGCGAGGAGGAGTATTATGCAGGAGAGAACCCGGCTGGGAATGCTTTGCGGCTTTATCGGAATTTGTCTTAATCTTATACTATTTGGCATCAAGCTGCTGGCAGGAATGGTTAGTAATTCCATCGCCATCACAGCGGACGCCTTTAATAATCTCAGCGATGCCGGCTCATCCATCATTATGCTGTTTGGCTTTAAGCTGGCAGATGAAGCGCCGGACAAGGACCATCCCTTTGGCCATGGAAGGATAGAATATGTATCGGGACTGATTGTGTCCCTTCTTATATTGTTGGTGGCATTTGAGCTGGTGAAAAGCTCCGTGGAGAAGATTTTTCAGCCCACCCGTCCCACAAGCTCTATATTGGTGATGGGGATTCTGCTGTTATCCGTGGTGATTAAGCTGGTGATGTGGGCTTACAACCGCATGGTAGGGAAGCACATTGACAGCAGTGCCATGCAGGCCACTGCGACAGACAGTATCAGTGACGCCGTGGCTACTACCGTGGTGCTTGTGGGAACATTGGTGGGCAGTTACATTGCTTTTCCCATTGATGGCTTCTTAGGACTTGTGGTAGCGGTATTTATTTTCATCGCAGGCTTTAATGCAGCTAAGGATACCATCAATCCGCTCTTGGGCATGAAGCCGGATCCGGAATTTGTGAAGCGAATTGAGGAGATGGTGCTTTCCTATGATTTGGTCATGGGAATTCACGATTTGATTGTACATAATTATGGTCCGGGAAGAGTACTCATTTCCCTTCATGCCGAGGTGCCCTCGGATGGGGATCTTTTGGAAATGCACGATGTGATTGATTTGATTGAGCACAGGCTCCGTAATGAACTTTCCTGTCAGGCAGTGATACATATGGATCCGGTGTGTGTCCACGACGAGCAGACCAACCGGCTGAGGGAAGTGGTGAAGGATGTGGTAAAGGGTATCAGCCCGGAGCTTTCCATTCATGATTTCCGTATTGTGGTGGGCCCCTCCCACACCAATCTGGTCTTTGATTTGGTGGTGCCTTTCCGTTTTTACAAGACGGACAATGAGCTGCAAAAGGAGATTGCAGAGAAGATTCGTGCGTATGATGAACGCTTATATACAGTAATTGAGATTGATAAGGAATAGATTTACCATGAGAATTATTTTACTTTTTTTGTCCCTGACACTTTTTTATTTTGAGCAGGTGTATCAGTTGATTTCTCACGGAGGAGTGGTGTATCGGATTCTTTTTCTGGTGCCGGTGATTTTACTGCTGGCATCACTGGAGAGTATGGTACTGGGCTTTTGCGGGAAGCGAGTGAGCAGAGTGCTGTTTTATGTGATACTGGGGGTGGAGTACATTTTCTACTGCGCCCAGCTGGTATATTTTAGCATTTTCAAGCAGCCCCTCTTGTTTGCTGCGGTGGGAAATGCGGGGGCAGATGCTTTGACAACCTACTGGCGGGAGGCACTGACCGGAATAGTCAGTAACTGGTACGGCATTTTACTGCTGGCACTACCCATTGTGATTGCCGTGATACTGGATAAAAAGAAAAAGCTGACCTTTTCTTCCATCGATGTATCCGCAGGCTTCTTTTCATTACTTTGGTCTGCGGTAGCAGGTTGTGCTTTGGTTGTGCTTTTACTGTGCGGTTACTATACAAAAGCAGAGTATTACCATGATTATCAGGGGTATTATGACCCATTGTCCTTAGTGGAAAGCTATGGACTTTCGCCAACCCTTGCCAGAAGTCTTATGGGAGAGGTGCTACCGGAAGCGGAAGAGGATGTTATTTTCGCAGATTCTGCAGCGGTGGTGTCGGAGAGCAGCCCGGCACCGGAGACTCCAATACCTACCGAGGCACCTCAGGAAACGGCAATACCTGTGGCAACGGAGGCTCCCCAGGAAACAATGGCACCCACAGCGGAGCCGATAGATACCTCGCCCCATGTATTTACCGTGGATTTTGAGGCCTTGAGAGCAAAGGTGGATACCAAGGCATACCGCAAGGTAGTATCTGCATATGAATCTCTGGAGCCCACAAATAAAAATGAATATACGGGTATGTTTGAGGGATATAATTTGATTTATTTGACGGCGGAGGGATTTTCCCCTTATGTAGTATCGGAGGAATTGACCCCTACCTTGTATAAGCTGCTGAATGAGGGGATTATTGCCAAGAATTATTATGTGCCCCTCTGGCAGACCAGTACCAGTGACGGTGAGTATGTGAATCTGACAGGTCTGATTCCCAATCAGCAGTTCAGTATGAAGCGAAGCGGTGTGAATCGTCAGCCCTATAGCCTGGGGGCGTATTTTGCCGGAGAAGGAGTTTATTGTTACGGCTTTCATAACGGTACACTTTCTTATTATGACCGTTATATCAGTCATCCCAACATGGGCTATGATTTCATGGCCTCCACCTTGGGGGATTTGAGTGAAGAGGAGTGGGGACACAAGATTTTCCCCATGGAAAATGCCAATAAGTGGCCCTCCTCGGACCTTGATATGATGAAAGCGACCCTTCCATATTATTTGAATCAGGAGAGGTTCCATGTATATTACATGACTATTTCCGGGCATTTGAATTACAACTTCTTAGGAAATAGTATGTCCGGTAAGAATAAGGCACTGGTGCAGGATTTGCCCTATTCCACCGAGGGAAAGGCATATATCGCCTGCAGTATTGAGCTGGACAGAGCGCTGGAGTATCTGCTGGCAGAGCTGGAAACCGCCGGAAAGCTGGAAAAGACAGTAATTGCTATGAGCGCAGATCATTATCCATATGGTATGAATGTGGACAACTATGAGGAGCTGGCGGGAAGAGAACTGGAGGATACACTGGATATTTATCGTAACAGTCTGGTGCTTTGGAACAGCGAGATGGAGCCCATTGTGGTGGAAAAGCCCTGCTGCTCCGTGGATGTTTTACCCACCCTTCTGAATTTGTTTGGCTTTGCATATGATTCCAGACTCTACGCCGGAAGGTATATTTTATCCGACAGC
>JAFTXD010000047.1 GCA_017461775.1 Lachnospiraceae bacterium | reverse complement strand
GATGCAAGCTGGACAGCGATTGGTCTTGCCATCGGTACTTACATTAACTGGTTAATCGTTTCTAAGAGACTTCGCCGTTATAGTGTGAGAGCCAATAACGCAATTACTTTGCCGGACTTTTTCTCTAATCGTTTCCGCGAGGATAAGAAGGTGATTATGTCACTGGCAGCGGTATTTATTTTAGTATTCTTTACCGTGTACGCAGCAAGTTGTTTTGTAACCTGTGGTAAATTGTTCTCTACCTTATTTGGTGCACCTTACATGACCATGATGCTTGTGGGTGCAGTATTCGTACTTCTGTACACCATCTTAGGTGGTTTCCTTGCAGAGAGCGCATCTGACTTTATGCAGGGCGTGGTAATGATTGTTGCACTTGGTGTCATTGTGGTCATCAGTACCGTAAATGCAGGTGGTATCGGTGCAGTTGTGGAGAATGCGCAGTCCATCCCGGGATTCTTTGAATTCTTCGGAATGGCTACTCCTTCCGTTAATGAAGCGGGAGAGCAGCTTGTGGAAGCAGGCGCTCCGGTATTTGGTGTAGCACGTGAGTATGGTATTTTGTCCGTTTGCTCTATGCTGGCATGGGGACTTGGATATTTTGGTATGCCTCAGGTACTTCTTCGCTTCATGGCAATCCGTAAGGAGGAAGAGCTTGACCGTTCCAGAAGAATTGCTATGATATGGGTAGTTATTTCACTGGCAGTAGCAGTGTTTATCGGTATCGCAGGTAGAGCATTGTTCCCTATCGCACATTTAACAGCATCTTCAGCGGAGAACATTTTTATCACTTTAGCAACCAGCTCCTTACCTCCAATTTTGGCAGGTTTTGTGATGGCAGGTATTTTGGCAGCAACCATCAGTTCTTCCGATTCTTATCTTTTGATTGCTGCATCTGCAGTATCAAAGAACATCTATCAGGGTGTATTTAAGAAGAACGCAAGTGATAAGCAGGTTATGGATGTATCCAGATATACCTTGCTTGCAATTGCATTTGTTGCCATGATTATTGCTTTGGATGAAAATAGTGTAATCTTCAAGGTGGTATCCTTTGCATGGGCCGGTTTCGGTGCTACATTTGGTCCTCTGATGTTGTTCTCTCTGTTCTGGAAGAGAATT
The DNA here is from genome assembly GCA_017461775.1 of Lachnospiraceae bacterium. GTDB lineage: Bacteria > Bacillota > Clostridia > Lachnospirales > Lachnospiraceae > Acetatifactor. The sequence goes on along the minus strand of JAFTXD010000047.1, from coordinate 70,347 downwards.
AACAGAGCCGGTGCAGTTGCAGGTATGGTTTCTGGAGCAGGAATGGTATTCTTATGGAAGCTGGTGATCAGTAAGCTGGGTGGTGCATTTGCTATTTATGAGCTTCTGCCGGCGTTCATTTTTTCCTCTATCTGTATTGTGGTAGTATCTTTACTTACCGCACCTCCATCAAAGGAGATTGAAGAGGATTTTGAGGCAGTTAAAAATGGAAAATAAGTAAAGAGTCCCTCTTTTGACTGATGGAGTCAAAAGAGGGTTTTTCGATTTTTTAAGATTTGGTAAAAAAATCTTAAGAAGTTTTGGATGTGATTGATTTTTGTACGTTAATGTCGTAAAATATTTATATTATACAGGGGAAAGAAAAGGGGTTATATACATTTGGAAAAGAAGCTTTCGATTATAATTAATATTGTATTTTACAGTTTGATTCTGGGATTGGTACTGGCTTTTGCTACTTATATTCTGCCGGTGCTGGTGCCGTTTATCATTGCCTTTATTGTGGCCAGCTTTTTACAGGTGTTTGTACGGAAACTGAGTAAGTGGAGACCGGACAGAAAGCGGAGCATCTCCATTTTATTGTGTATTCTGTTTTATATATTGGTGGCGATTTTGATTTCCTTTGTGGGAATTAAGATTGTGGATATTATATGGAGTTTTATTGAGAGCATTCCGGGACTGTTTCACCAGACGATTGTACCGGTTTTCAGTCAGTTGGCAGGAAAGCTCAATGAGCTTCTGACTTCTTCGGATATCGGAATTGCCGGAGAGGTGAATATGCTTTTCCAGGAAATGATGAGTGCCATGGAGAATTTTATAACGACCTTCTCAGTCAATGCAGTGAAAATTGCTACAGGAGGGGTAGTTGGAATTCCGGGATTTATTATTAAAGCGGTCATTACCGTAGTGGCAACCTTTTTCTTTGTGGCGGATTATGACAAGATTCTGGAATTTATGGGAAAGCTCATTCCGAAGGATAAAGAGGAAAGCTTCCATAATATAAAGAACTATTTTGCAAGTACCTTATTGATTTATTTACGGTCCTACAGTTTGTTATTTTTGATTACTTACGTGGAGCTGAGTATCGGTTTTAGTATTTTCAAAATACCGTATGCATTATTGATTGCACTTTTGGTGGCGATATTTGATATTCTTCCCATCCTGGGAGTAGGTGGTATCCTTCTTCCGTGGGCAGTGATATTGGTATTTATGCAGGAGATTCCTCTGGCTATCGGTATGGCGGCTCTTTATCTGGTGATTACCATTATTCGAAATACCTTGGAGCCACGTGTAGTGGGAAAACAGATTGGCCTTCATCCTCTGGCTACGCTGATTGCGTTATATGTAGGTTTGAAGGTACTAGGCATCATCGGAATGTTCCTGTTCCCGGTTACCCTTGCGGTACTGGTGAATATGGAGAAGGAAGATGCCCTTCATATTGTGAAAAAGCAGGAGAACCTATAGCGATATAGGTTCTTTTTTTGTTATGGCGACGAGGAAAATGGGCATCGTGCTTGTACGAATGAGCATTTGACGACCGCTAATCAGAGCGAGATTCGCAAAGCGTATCTCGTCTCTGTTGCTTTGTTTTAGTGAAAAATAAAACAAATGTGGTATATAAAAAAGTAGTTGTTATTTTTTTATGCGTTTTGCACAAAAAAGTGGTTTTTGTGATAATTAAAACCACTAAAAACTAAATCATTTTAACGAAAATTAAAAAATAACGTTTCTTTAGTTGCTAAAATGTGAACAATTTGTTAATATTTTGGTAAAGATATTGTTAAAAGTATCTAAAGGAGGATTAACATGAGAAGGAAGCAATGGAGCAAAGTAGTAGCAACTGTTACTGCAGCGGCAATGGCGTTCACCGGTATCATTACCAGTCCGGACAGCTTATTGCAGGTAAGTGCGGAAACAGAAAGCAATTTGGTCTATGTAGACGATGCGGCTTTGGATGAAGCGCTGAGCAGCACCGGTGAAGTGCTTGGCTTTACCAGAAATGCAGTGCATGACCCATCCATCGTTGTGGACGGAAGTACCTATTATGTATTCGGTTCCCATATGGGCGTGTCAAAGACAACCGATTTACGTAACTGGACAAGCGTAACAAGTGAAACCGAAAGCAGTACCTTATTTGGTAGTGTAAGCGGAAATGATGTAACCCCGATTTCTTATAATCAGGCGTTCCGTAACAATGCTTATACCGGCACTGTAGTAAACCGTGCAGGAGAAACTGTAGAATTCGGTACCTATGATGCATCCGCATGGAATACCGCAGTGGATTCATTCAATGTGCAGGGTAATATGTGGGCACCGGATGTGGTATATAACCCAACCATGGGCAAGTGGTGTATGTATCTTAGCTTAAATGGTTCCAAGTGGAATTCCAGCATTATTTTACTTACTGCTGACAGTGTAGAAGGACCTTATGTATATCAGGGACCTGTTATCTATTCCGGTTTCAACGGAACCAATCCGATGGATGTAATGGATAGTGACCTTGACCTTGTATATACTGATATGGAAAGCGCAGCAGACCTGCCTTCCAAGTATCAGGTGGGTAACTCCTGGGGAACCTTATGGCCACATGCCATTGACCCTTGTGTATCCTACGATGAAAGTGGAAATCTGTACTTAATTTACGGTTCATGGTCCGGCGGTATCTATGCGATTGAGCTGGATGAGACTACTGGTCTTCGTGACTACACCGTACAGTACGCAGACGTAGATGCAGGACTTGCAAGTGTTACCTCTGATGCATACTTCGGAAAGAAGATTGCAGGTGGTGCATATGTATCCGGTGAAGGTGCATATGTAGAGAAGTTTGGTGACTATTGGTTCTTATTTATGTCATACGGATTCTATTCTCCGGATGGCGGATATGAGATGCGTATTTTCCGTTCCGAGAACATCGACGGTCCTTACGTGGATGCTTCCGGTGAAAGCGCAATCTTCCCTACATATAAGATGAACTATGGTAATACCATCGCAGCATACAACGGTGAGAAGCTGATGGGTGGCTATCAGTGGGAGACCATGAGTGTGGGTGAAGTAGCCCAGGGTCATAACTCTGCATTTACCGATGCCAATGGTAATTCTTATGTTGTATACCACACCAAGTTTAACGATGGTACTGTTTCACACGCTCTTCGTGTGCATCAGTTATACTTAAATGAAGATAACTGGCTTGTAGCAGCTCCTTATGAGTATACCGGTGAAACCGTGAATAACTCTACTTTAGCGACTACAACCTTTGAAGCTTCTCAAATCGCAGGTGATTATCAGGTAATCGTTCATCGTTATGAGATGGATTATAAGAATACTGAAATCGTTGATTTAGAGAGCATTACTCTTGCAGCAGACGGAACCGTAAGCGGTGCTTACACCGGTACATGGGAAGTTACCAATGGTTCTTATGTAACCATTACCTTAGGTGATGTGGAATACAAGGGTGTTTTAGTTGAACAGATGATTGACGGTACCGCTAATAAGACTCTTTGCTTCACTGCAAAGTCTACCGGCGGTGTGAGCGTATGGGGAAGCCGTATGCTTGGTAATGAGTATGCACTTGCTCTTACCAGAGATGCACTCGGACTTTCTGACGCAAATAATATTTTCCCGGTTGGCGGAAATATCTATCACGATGTAGAGCTTCCTACTACCGGTTCTCAGGATACTGTAGTAACCTGGACCAGCAGCAATACTGCTGTACTTTCTAATGAAGGTGCTGTTACCATTCCGGATGAGGATACCAAGGTAACCATGACCTGTACCCTTTCTAAGGGAACAACTGCTTACAAGAAAGACTTTGAAGTAACCGTTATGGGCAAGAGCTCCAGAAATGGTGATACTACTACCGGTCTTGTGGCAAAATATGAATTTGAAGGTGACTTCAAGGATTCCGTAACCGGTGCAGAAGGTACTGCAGAAGCGCAGTCAGCTGGTACTGCACCAAGCATTAAGACCGATAAGGATCTTGGCAGTGATACTGTACAGGTGAACTTTGGTTATAACGATGCAAATACCAGTAACTGGGTTGCTATGACCAATCCTTTCAAGGGAAGCACCACCGGAGAAGCAACCATCTCTATGCAGGTGAAGCGTTCTGATTCTGACGTATGGGATGCTATCTGGGGCTTCATGGATTCTGATGCTACCGATGGCGTAGAAGGAAGATTCTACTTGACCGGTAATGCATATGTTGGATTTAACGGAACCGGCGGTTGGTTCGATGCAAACCATTCAGAGCATGTTACCAACGCAATTCCTGTGGCTGAGTGGAGTCTGGTAACCGTAACTGTGGACACTACAGGCTTTGAAATTTATATTGATGGCGCTCTTGCATACAATGAGACCTATACCAAGGCATTTGGCAGTGGTAACGGATTTGCTGATTATACAAGCGTAACCAATTTACTTGCATCTGCTGATACCTTCTATTTAGGTTATGGTTCTTGGTGGGGATCTAATCCTTTCAGAGCAGATGACCTTGCATTCTATAACAGAGTGTTTACCGCAGCAGATGTGGCAGCTCTTTATGATGAGTTTTTAGCAAAGATGAGCCAGGATGACGAGAGTGGCGAAGGTGATGCTACAACCGGCAGAACTTATCTGGAAATCGACAGCTATAAGACATATTACAATGACTTCGAAGATGGTCTTGGCGACGCAACTGTAGTAGGAAGCGGTGAAGTTGAGACCGTAGAAGATGAGAGATTCGGAAGCGTATATCACAACGCAATCGGAACTGCTGGTGTACGTACCAACTACTTATTATTACCAAGTGATACCATTAAGAATGCGACTTCAACCGGTAGCGAAGAAATGACCATCGGTTTCTGGGTGAATGTAGCAGATGCAGCAGGTTATTTCTATGCGCCGATCTTCAGTGCATATGGAGATGTTCCTTCCGCAGCAAATGAGAATACTTGGCCAATGATGGTATTACAGTCCAGACTTCTTGCGCAGGTGAACTGTGCAGGCTGGTGTGATTTCACGGATGCACAGAATGTAGAAGGTGCAAACCAGATTTCTACCACATGGTTAGATGACAAAGAGTGGCATTACTATACTGCGACCTTCACACAGGAGGAAGTAACTGTATATGTTGACGGTGTGGTAATGAACCAGTGGACCTTAGATGGTGGCGATGGTGCTACTATTGCAGGTTTGTTCACAAACGGAGCAGACCTTGACTATGTATGTCTCGGTGGAAACCAGGCATGGAACTGGGCAGATAACGATGCTTCTTACATGTTTGATGAAGTATCTGTATTCTCAACCGCATTAAATGCAACAGAAATCAATACCTACATGAATGAAATCGGTAAGCCACGTTCTTATGAAGAATTAAAGGATTACCAGACCTACTACAATGACTTTGAAGCTGGTCTTGGCGACGCAACCGTAGTAGGAAGCGGCGAAGTAGAGACCGTAGAAGATGAGAGATTCGGAAGCGTATATCATAACGCAACCGGAACCGCAGGTGTTCGTACCAACTACTTATTATTACCAAGTGATACCATTAAGAATGCAGCTACTACCGGTAGCGAAGAAATGTCCATTGGTTTCTGGGTGAATGTAGCGGATGCAGCAGGTTATTTCTATGCACCAATCTTTAGTGCATATGGTGACGTTCCTTCCGCAGCAAATGAGAATACCTGGCCAATGATGGTGTTACAGTCCAGACTTCTTGCGCAGGTGAACTGTGCAGGCTGGTGTGATTTCACGGATGCACAGAATGTAGAAGGTGCAAACCAGATTTCTACCACATGGTTAGATGACAAAGAGTGGCATTACTATACTGCAACCTTTGCACAGGATGAAGTAACTGTCTATGTAGATGGTAAGGTAATGAACCAGTGGACCTTAGATGGCGGAGACGGAAGCACAATCGCAGGTTTATTCACAAACGGAGCAGACCTTGATTACGTATGTCTTGGTGGAAACCAGGCATGGAACTGGGCAGATAACGATGCTTCTTACATGTTTGATGAGGTATCTTTATTCTCAACCGTACTTACGCCGGACGAGATTGCAAACGTTATGAATGCTGATGACAGTGCAGCAGATGATGAGGAGCCTGCTCCTACTGCAGCACCGGAAGCTACTGCAACTCCGGCACCTACCGAGACTCCTGCTCCAACAGAAGCTCCTGCAGTAAGAGAAGATCGTGAGTACTCTGTAGTAGAAGGCTTTAAGACTTATTTTAACGACTTTGAAAACGGCTTCGGTACCTCCATGGTGGTAGGAACCGGTGCATTAGAGGACGACGCAGATGATAACTTCGGTAAGGTATATCACAATGCTACCGGAGAAAAGGGTGTTCGTACCAATTACTTATTATTACCTAGCGATTCTATCGCAAATGCTGTTGCAGCAGGCAATAAGGAATTATCCGTTGGTTTCTGGGTGAATGTAGCAGATGCTACCGATTACTTCTGGACACCATTATTCTCAGCATATGGTGCAGCACCTACTGAGACCGGAAATACCTGGCCTATGATGATTGCACAGTCCAGATTGATTGCACAGATTAACTGTGCCGGCTATACGGATTTAACAGATGCTGAAAACGTAGATGGTTCCAACGAAATCAGTACTGTATGGCTGGATGATAAGGAATGGCATTATTACACACTTACCATCACTGAGACACAGGTAACTGTATATGTAGATGGTGTTGTAATGAACCAGTGGAATGTATCCGATGCAGCAGGCAATTGTGCAGCAGGTATCTTCACCGGTGGCGCAGACCTTACCTATGTATGTCTTGGTGGAAACCAGGCATGGGATTGGGCAGATATGGATTCTTCCTATATGTTCGATGATGTTGCGATTTACTCTACCGCATTATCAGCAGGCGAAATCGCAGATGTAATGGATGCTAAGACTGCAGAAGAGCCTGTACCAACCGCAGCACCTACCGCAGCACCAACCGCAGCACCTGTAGTTCCTACTACAGCACCTACCGCAGCACCTGTAGTTCCTACTACAGCACCTACTGTAGCACCTGTAGTACCAACCGCAGCACCTACTGTAGCACCTGTGGCACCTACTACAGCACCTACTGTGGAAGAGGTTGTAGAAGAGGCTACTAAGGAAGTTGTTTCCGCAGGTACACAGGCTGCAAACGAGATTTTGAATGCTAAGAATGTTGAGGAAGTAAAAGCGGCGGTTACCCAGTTTGTAAATACTGTAGTTGAGATTTTCAAGGATCTCCCTATTGTTAATGTAAAGGCAGCTATGTCCCTCTCTAATGCAGAAGCAGCAATCGCTGCGACTGGTGCAGAGGTTAAGGTGGAAGATGATGATGCAGCAATTGAAGTCTCCGATATTTCTAACGCGTTATTCACAGTTCCAGAGGGAGGAAGCTTTGAAGTTAAGGAAGCAGCTCTTTCTAAGGACCAGAAGAACCAGGCTATGAAGAATGGTATTTCTGAGAAGCAGTTAGAGGATGCAGTTCCTTTCGACATGACTTTATTCAACAACAAAAAGGAAAGTGTTCAGCCGGTAGTTCCTATGGTAGTATCTTTCGAACTTCCTAAGGACTTCGTTGGTAAGGATGTGAAGCTTCTTCACTATGGTACAAATGGAGTAGAGGTTATCGACGTAGAAGAGAGCGGTAAGATTGGTAGTGCAGTTGTAAACGGCTTCAGTACTTTCGCACTTGTAGCAACCGATGTGACTACAAAGGCACCTGGAACATCTGATATTGTAGCACCTTCTGTAAATGCACCTACTGTTGATTTAGTAGTAAGCGAAAGCGGAAATGGAACTTCTATCCTTCCTTGGATTTGCTTAGTTGTTATTTCTCTTGCTGGTGGCGCATTAGTAGTAACTGGTGCAACCATCTTCAGAAAGAAAAATGATGAAGAGTAATTAAAAATATCATATTTGGTATTCGGAGTGGTGAGCGAAAGTTCACCACTCTTTTGTGTTGCGTATTTGTGAAAGGTATTTCTGAACTGCTACACTAAAATAGAAAAGTTGTTGGTGACTACTTGACATAGATGTTGATAATTTGAGAGAATGAATTATTATGGTGTTAGTTGTGCTTTCATGAACAATTGGGAATAAATCTTTTGTCATTATGTTCAGAGGGATGGAACGAATGGAGTAATATGGAAGGGATGATGTATAATATGTGGAAAAAGATGAATTATGCCATAAAAAAACTAGATAGTATTTCTCTTTGGTGGATGGGAATTGTTGTATGGTTTGTTTCTTTTTTGCCACTATTTTTTATGAAAGAAGCAAGTGTTTTTGAGATACATGAACAGTTGGATGAAACTATTATGGCATATGTTCTGAATGCGAAATACTTGTGGCAGGATGTAGAGGTGTTTCCGGAGCTTCTGGGAGGGATAAACAGAACGGGGATGCAACCATCTGCAGTTCTGTTTATCCCCCTGTATTATGTGTTTTCTGCATTCACTGCTTTCAGGCTTCAGTATACGATAGTTTTTCTAAGTGGATTTTGGGGCATGTATTTTTCTGTAAAGCGTATAACAGATAGCAGTATTTTAGCAGTTGCCATGGCAGGCTGCTTCTGTTCATTGACAATCCTGCCTATATATGGATTATCCTGTATGGGGGTTCCGCTGTTATTCTATGCTTTTTTATGTTTATATGATCGAAAGCACATAGGGCTGGCATACGGAATTATATTTTATTTTGGTTTAAGCACCCATCTAGTGTTGATTGGATATGTAGTATTAGGGTTGTGGGGCTGCTATATAGTAAGCATGCTTTGGAAAAAGCAGTGGAATAAACATTTGTTATGGGGCTTCTTGCTTATTTTAGCTGTATATATAGGTGTGAATTATCAGTTAATACTGGAATTTCTAGTGGGAAACAGCGGGTATGTCAGTCATAGAGTAGAGCTGGTGAATGGTTCCGTACCATTTTGGGTAGCGTTGAAGGATATATTTATTAATAGTGGTCAGCATGCGGCTTCTCTGCATAAGTATTTGATTCTTCCTATTACAGTGTTATTGGTAATAGAGGGGATTCTGTTTAAAAAGCTGGATACGGTGGCCGTGAAAAGGTATAAAGCAGCCGTCGCCGGATTTGTGGGAATAATTGTAATTGCGGTTTTGTATGCTTTTTTGAGAACAGATATCGTTGCAGCGTGGAAAAATTCGCAACAGGGCTTTCTGCGTTTTTTTCAGGCAGAGCGAGTTTACTGGCTTTACCCATCGTTATGGTATATGGAATTTGCATTAGTATTCAGTGTGTGGTGGGGAAAGCTGCAGGAGAAAGAAGCTATACAATGGAAGCGGGGATTTGCTGGCAAGTGCATTAAGGTTTTAAATACTCCGCTGTTTAAGACCTTGTGCATGGGAGCGATACTTATTCCCACTTTGCTGCTTATAGGTTCAAATTCTCTTTTTTACAAGAATCTTAAACAGTGGATAAATAGGACGGGCATCTTAGAGTATACTTCATGGGAGAGTTATTATGCAGAAGATTTAATGGAGCAATTGGAAGATGCGATTGGCAGGGATATGTCCACCTATCGAATTGCCCATTTAGGAATGAGTCCGGCACCTTCGCTAATGCATGGTTTTTATACCGTAGACGGATATTCCAATAATTATTCGTTGGAGTATAAGCACAGGTTTCGTAAGGTGATTGCACCGGAGCTGGATAAAGTAAAGGAATCCGCAGTGTATTTTGATACATGGGGAAATCGGTGCTATTTGCTGAACTCCGGTTCAGGCAATTATTATATGATTCCAAAATACTGGAATGCAGTATATGAAAATTTGGATTTTGATATGGAAGCATTAAAAGAGTTAGGCTGTGAATATATCTTTAGCGCTGGAAAGATACTTGATGCAGAAGAAATGGGACTTGAGAGTATGGGATATTTTACTACATATACTTCTTATTGGGGAATATGGCTGTACCATCTGGAGGAGTAAGTAAGATATGGATACAAAATTGTATTTGAAAAAGTAGCTTCGGCGTTTGGAAATATGGAGGGTGTTATGACAATTCAGGAAAGTGTTGTACGGCAGGATTTGGAGCAGATGATACAGAGACTTGTAGAAGTGCCGGCCTGCATTGACGAAAAGATAGATGGAGTATGGATTCCCTTTTATGTGGCGAGAATGGGAAATTTACCCATGATGAAATACATTGTGGAGTACTCCAGAGCCAGCTTTAATGAGGTGGATGAATTAAACAGGGATGTACTGCATTATGGTGTAGAGTCCGGGAATCTTCCGCTGGTGCAGTATCTGGTAGAAAAGGTGGGCATGTCTCCGGTAAGGGGAGATGTGAATTTGGTGACCCCGTACCAGATTGTCCATGAAAAGGGCTTTGCAGATATTGAAAAGTATTTTGAGGAACACGTGGGAGCAAGGTACGAGGATATGTACCATAATCCTATAATGACCGGTATGCACCCCGATCCATCCATTGTGCGGGTGGGAGAGGATTATTACATGGTGAATTCCTCCTTTATTTACTTCCCCTGCATTCCTATTTCTCACTCTAAGGATTTGATTCATTGGGAGGTCATCGGACATGCCATTACCAATCCTGAGTGGGCCCATTTGCAGGAGTTAGAGGGGGGCAGAGGCTATTGGGCACCGGATATTTCCTATTATGAGGGAAGATTCTATATTACAGCTACCTATCGCCTCAATGATGACGGAACCGTGTATCGTAAACAGATGGTGACCTCTTCGGATAAACCGGAGGGACCCTATGAGGAGCCGGTATTTTTGGACGAGGATGGTATCGACCCTTCCATTTTTACGGACGATGATGGTCGTAGATATATGATCTTAAATCGTGGGGCGAGAATTTTTGAAATCAGCCCCGATGGTAAGAAGCAGCTTTCGGAGGCCAAGCTTTTGTACTATGGTCATCAGAAGCGTGCCCCGGAGGGGTCCCATTTATTAAAGAAGGATGGTTATTATTATCTGTTTCAGGCAGAGGGCGGAACCGGTCCCGGACACAGAATTTCTGTATCCAGATCTAAGACACTGTTTGGAAATTATGAGCCCTGTCCTTACAATCCCATTATGCGTCAGATGGACCCTAAAGCCGGAATTCAGCGTGCAGGACATGGAAAGCCGCTGCAGACCCAGAATGGGGAATGGTTTATGGTGTATCTGTGTGGTAGACAGATTGCGGGAGCCTACAGTATGCTTGGCAGGGAGACTGCCATGGACCCCATTACCTGGAACAGTGACGGCTGGCCAATGGTAAATCATTTACAGGGCCCAAGTGTACTTCAGAAAAAGCCAAATCTTCCTGAGTATATTCCTGCGGAGGCTTTGGACGATTTGGAAAAGGGTATCTTAAGCACAGCTTGGGTATCGCCCAGAGCCCCGGAAGAGAATGCCTATACCTTTGCAGAGGGCTTTCTACGGATATTGGGCAGCAAAAAGCCGCTGTCTACTATGTATTCCCGGAATATTCTTTTAAGAAGACAGGAGAATTTTAAGTTTTCTTTTGAGACCGAGCTCCGGGTGCCTGCTCTTAAGGAAGGACAGAATCTGGGAATTACCTGCTATTATGATGAGAATACTTACTTGAATCTGGGCGTTGTTTATGCCCAGAGAGAGGGATATTTGCTGATGCTGGAGGAGCATGTGGGCACCAAGACCATGTGCAACTACAGTGGAGTGCTTTCTGTGAAGGAGGGAGAGGTAATATCTCTGAAGGTGGATACGGATTATCTGCGCAGAACTTTCTCCTATAAAACAGAGGGGGGAGCCTGGAAGGAGCTTTGGACCCAGGATAATGTATATTATCTTTGCGATGAGGGAATTCGGATGGGCAAGCGTTTTACCGGTGCCATGGTGGGGGTATACGCTTACTCTGGAGAATATGAAGAACGATTAACAGGGGAATTTAAAAACATGAAGTATACCCCTGTGGAAATGTAGAGAGGATAAGAAACAATGAAAAAAATGTGGAACGCCGATAACGGCGACGGGACTTATACAAATCCCATACTTTATACAGACTATTCTGACCCAGACGTAATCCGTGTGGGCGAGGATTATTTTATGGTGGCTTCCAGCTTTTGCAATTCGCCATCCGTACCGGTACTTCATTCCAAGGATTTGGTAAACTGGAAGGTAATCAGCTACTGTATGGAAAAGCTACCCTTTGATTATTATGATAAGCCCATGCATGGTTGCGGAAGCTGGGCACCATCCATTCGTTTCCATGAAGGGTATTTCTATGCGTTTATCCCCATGCCGGATGAGGGAATTTTTATGTGTAAGACCGACGATCCTTTTAAGGGCTGGGAGGAGCCGGTATGTGTAAGAAAGGTGTGCGGCTGGATTGATCCCTGTCCGTTCTGGGATGATGACGGGCAGGCGTACATGGTTACTGCCTTTGCCAGAAGTCGTATCGGATTTAAGAGTATTTTGCATATGAGTCCCATTAAGCCGGACTGTACGGACGTGTTGGACGATGGTATGCATGTGTACGACGGACATGCTACCCAGCCTACCATTGAGGGTCCCAAGCTTTATAAGAGAAATGGGTATTATTACATTTTTGCACCGGCAGGCGGTGTAAAGCCGGGCTGGCAGACCGTACTTCGTTCCAGAAATATTTACGGACCTTACGAAGAGAAAATTGTACTTCATCAGGGAAATACAGAGATTAACGGCCCTCATCAGGGTGCATGGATTGATACCCCCAGTGGAGAGGACTGGTTCATTCATTTCCAGGATGTGGGAAATGCAGGACGTATCATTCATTTGCAGCCCATGCGCTGGGTGGATGACTGGCCAATTATCGGTATCAATGAAGATGAAAACGGCTGCGGTGAACCGGTAATCACCTACCAGAAGCCGGATGTGGGCGGTAGCTTCGAGCAGTGTTCTCCGGAGGATTCCGATGATTTCTTAGAGGATAAGCTGGGGTTACAGTGGCAGTGGAATGCCAATTATAAGGATGACTGGTATAAATTGGAAAACGAGCATTTAATCCTGAATTCCCAGAGAGTGGAGCCGGGAGTACAGCTTTGTGATGTGAGCAATCTGTTACTGCAGAAGTGGCCTGCGCCGGAATTCACCATTACCACCAAGCTGGATATTACAGACCTTGTGGACGGCGACTATGCGGGAATGATTTCCCTTGGCGGCGTATATACCGGTCTGGCTGTGAGAGCTATGGATGGTAGACGAAATCTGGTACAAATGACCGGAGAGTGGACCAAGGACAATGAGGTAGAAACTGTCTACGACAGTGTTAATGGAGATTCCATTTACCTGCGCATGACTGTTCAGAACGAGGAAGTGGTCTCCTATGCATACAGCATGGACGGCGAGAGCTACAAGTCCGTAGGCGAATCCGTGCTGGCTACTCCGGGACGCTGGGTAGGCGTAAAAGCCGGTGTCTTTGCCATCAATAAGCGTGACAGAGAAGGCGGAAATCTGAAGGTGGATTATTTCTTGTTTGAGAAGCTGGTGTAATTTTGTGGTTGAATGTGGTGTAGAATTGTTGACAAAACAACAAGAAGACTTTAGAATGTAACTATATAGAGGTGCTGCCGATAGCAAACGGTTCGCCTTAGTTATAAGTGTATATTAAAAAAGCAACCTTACTTTGGCGAGTGGCGGTTGCTTTTTTGATTGCTCTTTTTAGCTTTCTGAAACAGTTCGATTGCCTTAACTACCGTGCTGGCAGCTGTAACAAGCATACCTGCTATCTTAATTACGTAATCAAGCATTCAAATTTGTACCTTTCACATTATTTTCCATTGGTATCACCTCCAAGACACTGGAAGCTCTCAGAATGTACTCACTCTGGCAAAAGGCGAACCGCTTACCGTTTTCGACAACACCTCGTAGGAGTAGTTTAGCAGATATAGTCTAATAAATCAATAGGAAATAGTACAAGAGCCCCGACGATTCGAAATTTCGCCAAGGGCTCTGTTTCATTGTAATATTCTTTCTAACACACAAAAAAATAAATAAAGATAAAATGGCACACACTCCCCGCCATAACGAAGAGGTGGAAGATTTCGTGGGAGCCGAAATACTTGTATTTTCCGTGGAAGGGCGTAAATTTCAGGGCGTAAATGATGCCGCCGATGGTGTAGATGATGCCACCGCCAAGAAGCCATAAAAAACCGGCCAGAGGCAGCGCGTTCCAGATTTCGCCGAAGGCAAAGACACATACCCAGCCCATGGAGATATAGATGAAGGAGGAGAACCATTTGGGACAGGTCACCCAGAGCATCTTGGTAATCATTCCGATAAAGGCGATGGTCCAGACTGCAACCAGCATATACAGGCCGGTACGGTTTCCCAGGGAAATCATGCAGACCGGGGTGTACGAGCCGGCGATAAGTACGAAAATCATCATATGGTCGATTCGTTTGAAAATGCGTAGCTTGGAGCCTTCCAGGTTCACGGAATGGTAAAGGGCACTTGCTCCATAAAGAAGAATCATGCTGAGTATAAAAATAAAGGTGGCGAACAGGGTGACTTTGCCACCCTGTGTAGCGGCTTTTACCAAAAGAGGGGTGGCTGCTACAAGAGCCATCATCATGGCAATATAATGAGTAAGGGCACTGCCCGGTTCGCGAATAGTTATCTGCATAATAAAACCTCCAAATTGCGACATGTAGTTTTAAAAACTACATCTTGTAGAAATATATTACATCTTCGAAGAAAGAAAGTCAACATACTTTTATGACCTCCTTGTTAAAGTTCCCGTGGAAGAGAAAAATATGTGGCCATGAGTATGAAATGAAGAAAAAAAGGCACAATAACAGGGTAAATAAGCATCAGGAGGCATCTTATGGAAAATCAGAAATTTCAGGGAAACCGTGCAAAGCTTTACCAGATTGTGCTGTTTCCTTTTAATAATGGAGCAACAAATATTTACTTTTTGCTTACCATGAATTACATCGTGTATCATGCCAATGGCGTATTGGGACTGGTGCTGATATTTGCCAATCTTATGGTGACGATTATGCGTATTTTTGATGCCATAACGGACCCGATTATCGGTGTGATTATTGACAAAACCGATGGAAAATTTGGTAAGTTCCGGCCCTATATTGTATTGGGCAATGTAATAATGGCAGTGTCTGCGCTACTGATGTATTTTGGAACCAGAGCCATACCGGATACACAGATGTGGCTTAGATATGTGGGATTTGTGGCGGCCTATATCATATATGTCATTGGTTATACCTTTCAGACCGCCTGCACCCGTTCGGGACAGACTGTTTTGACCAGTGACCCATCCCAGCGACCATTGTTTATTATATTCAATACCGTTGCGTCCCTGTTCGGAATGGGCTTTGTGCAGATTGTGGCACCTATTCTGGGAGAACGTTACGGCTATGGTTCCACTGCGTTTTTTGATGTTATTGTACCTATATCTATTGTGATATCCGCAGTGCTTACTGTTCTGGCCCTTATCGGTATCTGGGAAAAGGACCGCCCGGAATTTTACGGTGTGGGGGATAAAACCGGAGAAAAGCCAAAGCTCTCAGAATATCTGGAGATTTTGAAGAATAATAAGGAACTTAGGATGCTGATGCTTGCCGGAGGCAGTACCAAGCTAGCCTTTGCCGTGGCAAGCAATATGAGTGTGGCCTGCATGCTTTATGCTTCCATGATGGGAGATTACAGTGGTCTCTATCTGCCACTGTTTGGTATTACCTTTGCAGCGTCCATTCCCTTTTTTCTGCTCAGTGTGAAAACGGCTCAGAAGAAGGGGCAGAAGGTGGCGCTGGCACTGTATACCCGAATTGCACTTATCAGCTATGTGGGCGTACTGGCGCTCCTTCTTTTGTGGGAGCCGGGGAGTCGCTTTGCCATATTGTCTCTGCGAAATATCAACCTGTATACCATTCTTTTTATTATTTTTTATTCGGTGGGGTATGGTTCCTATTATTCCACAGCGGATATGCCCATTCCCATGGTGGCAGACTGTTCGGACTACGAGACCTATCGTAGTGGAAAATATATACCGGGAATTATCGGTACCTTATTCAGTCTGGTGGATAAGCTGGTATCCTCCCTTGGTTCCACTATTGTGGGAGCTGCAGTGGTACTCATCGGAATTGAAAATCTACCGGATACGGGAACACCTTATATGCCGGGAATGAAATGGGTGGTGATTGTACTTTTCTGTGTGCTTCCCATGCTTTCCTGGATTCTCGCCCAGTATGCGATGCATAAATATAGCCTGAGCGGAGAGAAGATGGAGCATATCCAAAGGGTGAATGGGCAGCGCAGGGAGGCGATTACAAAAGGGATGCCTGTAGACGAAGCAATGAAAAAATATAAATAAATCTGAAAAATATTTTGCTTTACCAATTGAAAAAATGGGCGAATATGGTATTATAGTACTATCTACCATTAGGAGATAGGGGAAATACGTATGGAAGTAAACAAGGCAGGATTGACCGGAAGATTGTTTGATGGATTTGCACAGACTTCCCGAAGAAGATATATCTTATTAAAGAATATGGAGACCGGAGTGACCAGATGGTGTAAGAATGCCGTGGAAGCTATGGGATTGCCGGGAGAATATCTTCAGGATAACGGAGCGTATTGGGCATCACGGATGCATCCGGATGACAGAGAAGTGTTTTTGGCAGATTTGGAGCTGGTTTATTCCGGTAAGAATAAATATCATAACATGGAGTATCGTATTAAGAATGTCCAAGGGGAATACGTGATGTGTACCTGTAGAGGTGTGGTCATGGACGGGACAGAGACGGAACCGCCCCTGTTTATTGCTACGGTAACTAATCATGGTATTGCAGACAATGTGGATGCTACCACCAGTCTGTACAATATTCATGGCTTCTGGAGATATCTCAGGGACGTGAAGGGTAATGATAATTTGTATACCACTCTCTTAATCGGTGTGAATAATTTTGCGGATGTAAATGGTGTGTATGGCTATGATTTCGGAGATAAGGCGCTTCGTGCCATTGGTGCCCTGCTGACATCTGTACTGGGCAAGCAGGTGCAGGTATTCCGAATGGATGGTGTGCGTTTTGCCTGTTGTTTTACCGATATTTCCGAGAAAAAACTGCTGCGAGTGTATACCCAGCTGAAGGAAGAATTTGCCAAGGGTGTGCTGGTAGGAGAGAGCAGAATCGTAATTAATATTTCCGGTGGTGCTGTACAGTTTACCGGAGAATTTGATGAGTATGCCGTGCAGAACGGTGCCAGATATGCGTTACAGCAGTCCAAGTATGAGATGGGCAGC
Organism: Lachnospiraceae bacterium; assembly: GCA_017461775.1. Classification (GTDB taxonomy): domain Bacteria; phylum Bacillota; class Clostridia; order Lachnospirales; family Lachnospiraceae; genus Acetatifactor. Next base: position 53,124 of record JAFTXD010000047.1, on the reverse strand, counting down.
GAGCTTGTGCTTTTCAATAACGAGAGATTAGAGGACAATCAAAATACCTTAGAGCTGATTGAGCACATTCGTAATTGTATTATTGATGATTTCAGAGGATTTTATCTTTGTTTCCAGCCTATTATGAGCGCGGAGACGGAGACCCTCATCGGTGCGGAGGCTCTTCTTCGCTGGAAGTGTGAGCCCTTTGGGGAGGTACCACCCGGAAAGTTTATTCCTTGGCTGGAAAATGACCCCAGCTTCTTTGAACTGGGTAACTGGATTTTAAAGACAGCTATGACGGAGGCAAAGGCACTCCTTGAGAAGCATCCGGATTTTGTGTTGAATGTAAATGTGGCCTATCCACAGATGGCAAGGCACAATTTCCGGAACAGTGTGAGAGAGATTCTGACGCAGACGGGGTATCCGCCACAGAATTTATGTCTGGAGCTGACAGAGAGATGTCGCCACCTGGAGGTTGGATATCTGCGCAGGGAGATTGAGAGACTGAAGGAACTGGGCATCCGCTTTGCTATGGATGATTTCGGTACCGGATTTTCTTCCCTGGATTTACTGGCAGCCATTCCTGTAGATACCTTAAAGATTGACCGTGGATTTGTGCGGGATATTGAGACCAATACGGCAAACCAGCATATTGTAAAGGCTGTTACCGGCTGTGCTCAGGACATGGGTGTACATGTGTGTCTGGAAGGATTAGAGGACCGTCAGATGATTAATTTCACCAAGCAGTACCATGTGTACAGCTATCAGGGCTATTATTTCTCCAAGCCCATCGTGATGAAAGAGTTTATTGATAAATACAATTAATCAAAAAAATATAAATATTGTGGGATTTTTAAGGGCTGTACCTGAATTATTTGGGTACAGCCTTTTGTTATGACAAGTATTGCGAGAAATTGGTGAAATAGATGTAAAATTATCGCCAATTTGCGATAAATTCCTTGCAAATTTAGGAAAAATTTACTATAATTTTTAAGTAGTATGTTTATGCTTGGGAGTATTATCGAGGCAAAGGGGTTACATATGGATGTAGAGACATTAAAACGTTTTACGGACGTGGGTATGAAGCCGGAGGAGGCTATTTACCGATTCCTGGGAAAGGAAGATATTTACAAGAAATTCCTGAAAAAGTATCTGGCAGATACCGGTATTGATTCTATCCGGCAGAGTTTAGAGAAGAAGGATGCATATGAGGTCTTTAAGGCGGCGCATACCTTAAAGGGCGTGGCTGCCAATCTGGGACTGGAGATTATTCAGAATAAGGCCAGTGAGATTACAGAATGTACCAGAGAAAAGACCTATGAAGAGTTTGATATAGGACAACTGGAGAGATTGATTGCAGAGCTGGAAGACTGCAACAGCAGAGTCTGTGAGGTAATCGAAGGGTATTGTCAGTAAAGGCGGGATGACAGATGCAGCAGGAATCTATAAATTGGCGTAGATTAATGGATTTTTCTCTGGAGCTGGTATTTGCATTTGATGAGCAGGGACGGGTGAATTATATGAACCAGACTGCCCGGGAAATGCTGGAATACTCCCCGGAGGATCATGATGTAACGGTATATGATATTTTGTCCGGAACCTTTACGGAGGGAGAGAACGGATTTGTGACAAATCTGACTCTGGGACGGGATATACAGGATTTGAATGTTTATCGTAAAAACCGGACTTTCTTTCATGCGGAGGCGCGGATTTTCCCCTCCATTCATCCCGGATTATACGGCTGCGTAGTCAGAGATATTTCCAAAAGGGATTATTTGGAGAAGGAAATCGAAAACGCTATCGCAGATGCACAGGCTGCAGCGAAGGTAAAATCGGAGTTTGTGGCGAATGTGACCCATGAACTGCGTACTCCGGTGAATGGTATTTTAGGGAATACCAGGCAGCTTCAGGAACTGGAAGAAGACAGAATGAAGCTGAAGTACCTGGGCACCATCGAGAGATGTTGCAAGGATATGAACCAGATTATTAACAATATTCTGGATTTCTCCAAGCTAGAGGCAGGAAAGTTCACGCTGGATAATCAGAAGTTCTCCTTCCGGGGAATGGTGGACTATGTGAAGGCCACTCACAATGTGAAGGCTACGGAAAAGGGACTGGACTTTTTTGTGACGGTATCCAGTGATATCCCGGAATATGTAATTGGTGACGAACTGCGCATTGTGCAGGTTTTAAATAATTTATTGTCCAATGCCTGTAAGTTTACCGCCATTGGTAAGGTGGCATTGGAAGTGGTGAAAACTGCTCAGATTGGAAAGAAGATTGAGTTGTTCTTCATGGTAGTTGATTCCGGTATCGGCATCAGCCAGGAACAGATGGATAAGCTGTTCCAGAGCTTTTCACAGGTGGATGCCTCCATTTCCAGAAAATACGGAGGCACGGGTCTGGGACTGAATATCAGTAAGCAGCTGGTAGAGTTGATGGGCGGCAAAATCAATGTGGACAGCAGGCCGGGAATCGGCAGTACCTTTTCCTTCTCGGTATGGGTAGAACTGACGGAGGAGGATTTGGAAGAGGCGCAGGCTGCGCCGGAGCCTATGATTTCTACATCGGGATTGTTCCAGCAGAGCTTGGAGCAGATGATGGATACCAAGAAATTCGGAAGTGCGGACAATGCAGAGGCACTGAAGAAGAATTTGTCAAAGCTGATTCTCTGTGTGGAGATGGAGAACTGGGAGAAGGCGGAGAGCTTTATGGAGGGCATAAGGCAGCTTACCGAGGATGCTCCCAGAGAAGTAAAGACCTCTGTGCTCAGGCTGAAAATGTCCGTACAGAAGGAAGATTACGACAAGACGATGGATGCGTATGCTGCTCTGAATGAGCTTTTACAGTAATATTCTTGAGGATAACAGGATGGAAATGAATTTACCGCGCGTTATGATTGTAGATGACGTGGAGGCCAACAGATTTATATTAAAAAATATTATAGAGACCATGGAATGTCAGCCCATTCTTGCGGAAAACGGTATTCAGGCGCTGAAAATCGTGCAGAAGCTGATGCCTTCCCTGATTCTTTTGGACGTGGCAATGCCGGAGATGGATGGCTATGAATTCTGTAAGATTATGAAAAGTAACCCGGCCACCCGTAATATTCCCATTATTTTTATTTCAGCTTATGATGAGCCCAAGGATATTGTGCGGGGCTTTGAACTGGGAAGCGAGGATTATATTACCAAACCGTTTATTCCGGAGGTGGTAAAGGCCAGAGTAGGTGTGCATTTAAAACTTCACAATGCTACCAAGGATTTGCTGGATATGAACCGTAAGCTGACAGCCTCCGTGGGAGAACAGCTTAAGCAGATTGAGCAGGAGAAGAAAAATGTGCTTTATGCCATTGCTAATGTGGCCAGAGAGAATTCGAATTATGAAGAGGCCCATATGGAGAGGCTGAGCTATAACTGCGGTATTCTGGCTCAGGCCATGCAGTTATCCGCATCCTATGAACATCTGATTTCGGACACTTATGTGGAAACCATCCGGGTGGCATCACCCTTATGTGATACCGGAAACTTGGTGGTACCGAGAGACATTTTACAGAAAAAAACGGCACTAACCCCGGAAGAGGTGGAAATCATGCGTACACACACCACTGCGGGCGCTAAGATATTCAGAGATATTAATTCCGGTGGTGATTATAACGATTTCATGGACATGTGTATAGATATTGCCCAGAGCCACCATGAAAACTGGGATGGAAGCGGTTATCCGGAAAGCCTCAAGGGTGAGGAGATTCCATTGTCTGCGCAGATAGTGGCAGTGATGAGTGCTTATTGTGCTCTTACAGAAATTCGTTCCTACAGAGACCCCTTCTCCAGGGAACAGGCTCTGGAAATTATCGAGGGGGATGCCGGTAAGAAGTTTAATCCGGAAATCTGCTCCATCTGTAAAAAGATTGCAAGGCAGTTACAATAAAGCACAAAGAGGTTGTAATGACAGAAGAGGAATTTTATCGGATTCATACCTTCCTAAAGACGCGATATGGGATTGATATGAGTCGTAAAAAAGAGATTATCAAGGGGCGTCTGGAGAATCATGTGAGAAACAATGGTTTTAAGGACTACCACAGCTATATGAATGCTTTGGAAGCGGATCCGACCGGCGGTATGGAGAAAAAGCTAGTGGATTTGCTTACCACAAATCACACCTATTTCATGCGGGAATCGGAGCATTTTGATTATCTGCGGAAGGTGGTGCTTCCTTACCTGAAAAAGAAGGAGGAGCGGCAGAAGGATTTGCGTATTTGGTGTGGTGCGGCTTCTACGGGAGAAGAGCCCTATACATTGGCCATGCTCCTTATGGACTATCTGGGACTGGAGAAAAATCAGTGGGACACCCAGATACTGGCCACGGATATTTCCACAGAGGTGCTGTCCCATGCTATGCAGGGTGTGTATACCAGAGAGCAGGCGGAGCCTCTGCCGGAGCATTTTAAACGCAGATTTTTTAAGGAATTGCCCGATGGTGAGCATGTAAGAGTGACGGAGGAGTTAAAAAAGGAAGTACTTTACCGGAAGTTTAATCTGATGGATCCATTTCCTTTCCGCAGAAAGCTTCATGTGATTTTCCTTCGGAACGTAATGATATATTTTGATGATAAAACAAAGAGAGAATTACTGAAAAAGGTATATGATGCTTTAGAACCGGGTGGATACCTTTTTGTGGGACGTACAGAGACCGTGGATCGAAACGTAGTTCCTTTTGAACTGGTGCAGGCGTCTATTTTTCGGAAACGGGAGGATTAAAAGTTGCGGCAGATAAGAGTTTTAGTAGTAGAAGATTCCATGGTTTTCAGGGAACTTTTGGTACAGGCATTAAATAAGGACCCGGCCATCACAGTTGTGGCTACGGCAAAGGACCCCTTTGAGGCAAGGGATGCGATTCTGACTTATAAGCCGGACGTGATGACACTGGATATAGAGCTTCCGAAGATGTCGGGGCTGGAGTTTTTAAAAAAGCTGATGCCTCAGTATCCTTTACCGGTGGTGGTTATCAGCTCCTTAAGCGATAAGGTGTTTGATGCCATGAACGCAGGTGCAGTGGACTTTGTGGCGAAGCCTCAGATGACGGATAAGCAGCAGCTTTCCGTATTACTGAACAATGAATTGCCCATTAAGATAAAAATTGCTTCCACAGCAAGAATTGGCAATATAAAGAGTTCCCTTTCTGCTCCGGCAAAAAGAAATACGGTGGTGAAAAAGGATGGGGTATCCCTGGTGGCCATTGGTGCCTCCACAGGCGGTACGGAAGCTATTACCACAGTGATAAAGGAGTTCGGTCCGGATATCCCCGGAACGGTAATTGTACAGCATATGCCCGCCGGCTTTACGGAGATGTTTTCAAACCGTCTCAATGATGTATGCAGAGTGAATGTGAAGGAAGCAAAAAACGGCGACAAAATTGTACAGGGACAAGTACTGGTAGCACCGGGTGGCGATGCCCAGATGCGGGTAAAACGCGTGGGCGAAGATTTGCAGGTGGAAATAAAGAAGGGACCCAAGGTAAATGGTCATTGTCCGTCGGTTGACGTATTGTTTGATTCCGTTGCTACGGTGGCAGAGGACAGTGCCATTGGTATCATTCTTACCGGAATGGGCGGAGATGGTGCAAAGGGGCTTCTTTCCATGCGAAAGGCCGGTGCGGTGACCATCGGGCAGGATGAGAGCACCTGTGTGGTGTACGGCATGCCCAAGGTAGCCTATGACATAGGTGCAGTACAGTATCAGGATAAGCTGACAGATATAGCAAAGCGAACCTATTCCATTTTAGGGAAATCAAAATAGTATAATAAGACAGGAGGATAATATATGAGGATTCTATTAGCAGAGGACGATTTTGTCACAAGAAAGTTTATGACAAATTTTCTATCCAAGTATGGAGAGTGTGACGTAACCGTAGACGGCATGGAGGCTGTGGATGCATTCATGATGGCGCTGGAAGAGGATAATCCGTACGATTTGGTGTGTCTGGATATCATGATGCCGGTAATGGATGGCTATCAGGCACTGGTGGGTATCCGCAATCTGGAGAAGGAAAGAAATATTCCACCGGAGAAGGCAGCGAAAGTAATCATGGCCACAGCGCTGAATGAGGAGAAAAACGTAAAGATGGCCTTTGACCTGGGCTGTACCGTTTATTCCGGCAAGCCCATTGACCAGGACCGCTTTGAACAGGCAATGAGAAAGCTGGGACTTATTTAGCAAAAATAGCAGACAGACGGGGAAAGGAGCAGTAAATGGCCGAAGAGTTTAATACAGAGAGCATGCTGGACATGTATCTCTTTGAAAACACACAGTTACTCGAACGGCTTCAGGAAATTGTTTTGGAGCAGAAGGATGAGGAGTGCTTCGACGAAGACAGCATCAACGAAATCTTCCGTTCCATGCATACCATCAAGGGTTCTTCGGGTATTATGATGTTCGATGAGATTACCACGGTATCTCACAAGTTGGAGGATGTATTCTTTTATCTGAGAGAGTCTCATCCGGACAATGTGCCGCATATCACATTAGTGGAGTACGTTCTGGAAGTGTCCGATTTCATTATGGGGGAAATGGACAAGTTGCAGAACGGGGAGTCCGCGGATGGCAGCAGTGCAGATTTGGTATCCAGAATCGATGATTTCCTGAAATCCATCAAGGGAGAAGAGAAGGGAAGTAAGAAGAAGGAAGAGAAGGCAAAGGAGCCTGAGCCGGCAGCGCCCATGCAGTTTTATATTGCGCCCATGGCTACGGCAGCCAGCCATTTTTATAAGATTTATATTACCTTTACACCTGGTACCGATTTGGTCAATATCCATGCGTACAAAATTGTATTCGGTTTAAAGGATATTGCGGAGGATTTACTTCACTATCCGGAGGATATTATTTCGGATGAAGGCAGCGCCCAAGAAATTCTAGACAATGGCTTTAAGCTGCTTTTACAGTCACAGAGTAGTGAAGAGGAAATTCGTAAGTTAATCGGCATCGGCTATGATGTGCAGAAGGTGGATATTTACGAGTGTTCCGCAGCGGAATACCAGCAGGGCTTTGATTCCATCGGCAGCGAGATTCGTATTGACTTAGAATCCAGTGTGGAAGAGATTCAGGCAAAGGCCAAGGAAGCGGAGAAGGCAAAGGAAGAAGCAAAGCCTATTGCACCCGGTGATTTCGTCATTCAGGCAAAGGAGCCCGGTAAGGTAAAGAAGCTGGCCAAGGATAAGCCGAAGAAGGTGGAAAAAACAAGCTATATCAGTGTGGATGTGGCGAAGATGGACCTGCTTATGGATTTAATCGGAGAGCTGGTTATTTCCGAATCCGTAGTACTTCAGAATCCGGATTTAAAGGTGCCGGGACTAAAGCTGGACAACTTTAATAAGGCAGCCCAGCAGATGGCGAAGATTTCCACAGATTTGCAGAATGTGATTATGGCAATGCGAATGGTGCCCCTGACGAATACCTTCCAGAAGATGAACCGTATCGTTTTTGATGTGTCCAGAAAACTGGGTAAGGATATTGATTTTGAAATGATTGGTGACACCACAGAAGTGGATAAGAATATTATTGAACATATTTCCGACCCTCTCATGCACATGGTGCGAAATGCAGTGGACCATGGTATTGAGTCCAAGGAAGACCGTGTGAAGGCCGGAAAGCCGGAGAGAGGTAAGGTTACCCTTTCTGCTAAGACGGAATCCGGTAAGGTATGGATTGTGGTAACGGACAACGGAGCAGGCTTAAATCGTGATAAGATTATGGCAAAGGCTCGTCGTCAGGGCCTTTTAGAGCCGGGCAAGATGGAAAGCAGCTATACGGACAAGGAAGTGTTCCAGTTTATTACCCTTCCGGGCTTCTCTACCAATGAGAAGGTTACAGAGTATTCCGGTCGTGGTGTAGGTATGGACGTAGTAATGCAGAATATCCAGTCCATCGGTGGTACCTTGGAAATTGAAAGTACCTATGGACAGGGCTCCAGCATGATTATGAAGATTCCTCTTACCCTTGCCATTATCGATGGTATTGTAATGGAGGTTGGCTCCTCCACCTTCGTTATTGAGACCGGAGTAGTCAAGGAGTTTATCAGAGTGAATAAGAGCATGATGCTACAGGAGCCAAATGGCAGCGAATGCGTCATGATTCGTGGGGAATGCTACCCCGTGCTTCGTCTCGGCAAGTGGTACAATTTGAAGGAATACCGCAAGGATGTGGAAGAGGGCATGATGTTGATTCTGGATGTGGAAGGCAAGAAGATGTGTCTCTTTGTGGATACTCTTGTTGGCAAGCAGGAAATCGTTGTAAAGCCAATTCCCAGTTACATCAAGAAGGTAAAGGGTATGTCCGGTTGTACGCAGCTTGGTGACGGAAGTATTGCACTGATTTTAGATCCGGCAGGATTAGTAGACTTATAGAGAAAGGATTATGGGTATGGATATTTCAAAAGATGTAGTGTTGGAAGCGGAAGAGTCCCAGGAATCGCTTTTTTCACAGCTTGGAAAATATGTAACATTCAAATCCGGTAACGAATATTTCGGTATAAAGATTGAATATGTAAACGAAATTATTGTGTTACAGGACATTACAGTGATTCCGGAAAGCGTGGATTACATCAAGGGACTAATTAATCTTAGAGGTAAGATTATCCCTGTCATTGATGTACGTTTACGTTTTAAACAGGAACCATTTGAGTACAATGACAGAACTTGTGTAATTATTATTAAGTTAAACGACATGACAGTTGGCTTAATTGTAGAGCAGATTGCAGAGGTTGTGGAGATTACCGGGGACAATATTCTTCCTTCTCCGTCCTTCGGGCATGCGGACACTTCCAAGAACAGATATGTGTACGGCATCGGTAAGGTTGGCGAGGATGTGAAGCTTCTTTTAGACCCGGACAAGCTGTTGAATGACAAGGATGTTGATATTATTGAAGCATTGACTGATGAAGACAATGAAGAATCAGAAGATGCGCAGGGCGATTCCAAGGAGGATAAATAAATGGGGAACACATGTGTGAAGATGTTTAAGAATGTTAAAATTAAAACTGGACTTTTTGTTGGTATGCTGCTTATTGATGTTATTGTTTTAGCCAGTCTGGGACTTGGTTACAGAGCCTGTGCAGCGATTGCAACGGTAGACAATCCGGAGAGATGGCTTTGGAGTTACCAGATTTTTACGGTAGTTATGATTGTGCTGAATCTTATTGTTACCACCGGAATTATTGTTTCCTTTGGCTCACTTATCGGTAGGGCTTCTGCGGAAGCTCAAAGAGTTGCCGGTTGTATGGTGGAAGGTAATGTGAATATTGAAGTAGCAGATTTCGGAAAGAATGAGTTTGGCGAAATCTTAGGAAGCCTTCAGAAGATTATCAGCAATATTCAGGAAGAGGTTGTTGTTGTAAGAACCATCGGTGGGGGCGACTATACTGTAGATGTTTCGCCACGCTCAGACAGTGATGTACTTGGTGATGCATTAAAGACGCTTGTTACAACCAATAAAACCACTCTTACCGATATCCGCGATGCAGCTTATCAGGTAACCACCAGCTCTTCACAGGTGGCAAGTGCTTCCGAAGCTCTGGCACAGGGCTCTACCGAGCAGGCAAGTGCTATTGAGCAGATTACCGCATCCATCACTGAAATCGCAGAAAAAACCGCAAAGAATGCGGTAGAAGCTAATGCTGCAGCAGACCTTGTAGGAACTGCTATCGCAGATGTAAGACGTGGAAACGAAGAGATGCAGGAAATGATGAATGCCATGAACGACATCAACAAGGCATCCGAGAGCATCAGCAAGATTATTAAGGTTATCGATGATATCGCATTCCAGACCAACATTCTGGCATTAAATGCAGCTGTGGAAGCAGCAAGAGCAGGGGATGCAGGTAAGGGCTTTGCAGTAGTTGCAGAAGAGGTTCGTAACCTTGCAGCTAAGAGTGCAGCAGCAGCGCAGGAAACCGCAGAGCTTATCGAGAACTCTATTGCTAAGGTTGGTGTGGGCTCTAAGATTGCAGATGAAACCTTTAAGGCACTTGAGAAGATTACTTCTGCTGTTTCTGAGAGTGAAAGCATTATCAATGGAATTGCAGAAGCATCCAATTACCAGGCAACTGCAGTGGCACAGATTACTCAGGCAATCGGTCAGGTTTCACAGGTAGTACAGACCAATTCTGCTACCAGTGAAGAGTGTGCAGCAGCAAGTGAAGAGTTGTCAAATCAGGCTGCAATGATGCGTGAATTAATCAGCGTTTATAAGCTGGGAGATGAAACTCCTGCAAAAGCCAGAAAAGCAAAAAAAGAACGTGTAATTATGGCAGGTAATGCAAACGAGCAGATTATTTCTTTAGGCGAAGGCTTTGGAAAGTACTAAAAGAATTTAAAAGTACCGGCGCCGCTTTTGGCGCCGGACTTTTCATAATCAGAGGAATTCGTATTTGGAGGCAACAAGGTGAACATTGGATACGGCTCAAAAGAAAAGAATATGGCGATGGAACGAACCATTATCCTTGTAGACACAATTTATGATTTTGGTATGTTGTTTGTTGCCTACAAATATGAGTGGGGGCTGGGAATGCTCTCATTTATTCTCTGCGGAATATTGATGTGCTGGATTGTTCACGTGACCCAGTTTAAGTCCTATAAATTCCGAGCATACTGGATTGCCGGGATTATGCAGATTTTTGTGGCGATTTTCTCCATCCGGATGGAGACCATGCTGGGGGTGACGGCTACCTTTATGACATTGACTATATTGGTCGGTCTTTTTGCCATTCCCGGCCTTATGCTTTTGCCCTGTGCAAATCTGACTTTTTTAATGATTTACCATGCGGCCAGTCGCACTACCATGTATGATGGTGGCGAAGCAGACCTTGCCAGATCCATACTCATGTATGGCAGTATTTATCTGACCATTTATATTGTGTACAGTTTTATTAAAAACCAGCTGGCGAGCCAGAATTATCTTCATACCACCATTGAGGAGCTCAGTGAGGCAGAACGAAGCAAGACGGATTTTCTTGCCAATGTCAGCCATGAAATCCGTACGCCCATCAATACCATCTGCGGTATGAGCGAGGTGACCCTGAGGGAAAATCTGCCACAGAAGGTAAAGGATAATCTGTTTGACATCCAGACGGCGGGAAGAAATCTGCAGTCCGTAGTAAGTGATATTCTGGATTTTTCGGAGCTTGACAGTGGAAAAATGGAGGTTGTGGAAGAGGTTTACAATATTACCTCCACGATAAATGATGTGATTAATCTGACCGTAGCACGTAAGTGCGAAAAGGATATTGAACTGATTGTGGATTGTGACAGCTCCATCCCCAGCGGGCTACTCGGAGATGAGCAGAAGATTCGTAGAGTAATAATGAATCTGGTGGATAATGCCATCAAGTTCACCAGTGAGGGCTGCGTAACCATCGGAGTATCCGCAAGAAAGGAAGCCTACGGCGTAAATTTGTGCGTTACCGTGCGGGATACCGGTATTGGTATGAAGCCGGAAAATTTGGAAAAGCTGTTTGCCAGCTTCAGTCAAGTGGACTCTAAGAGAAACCGTGCCACCGGCGGTGTGGGACTTGGTCTTGCCATCTCCAAGGCACTGGTACAGAAAATGGGTGGATTTATTACCGTACAGAGTGAGTATGGTAAGGGTAGTGAAATTAAATTTGTCATCCCACAGAAGGTGGTGGATGAAGTGCCTATTGTCAGCGTAAAGAATCCTGAGAAGCTTCGCATGGCTATTTACATCAATATGGAGCAGTTCATTTACGAGTCCATCCGAGATGAATATACCAATTACATCATTCATATGATTACCCAGAATGGTGTGTCCTGTCATATGGCACGTAATTTGGCGGAGCTAAAGCGTCGCGTGGACAGGGAACATTTCACCCATGTGTTTATCAGTGATGTAGAATACTGGGAGGACAGGGCATATTTTGATGAACTGTCAAAGGCTACCAATGTGATTGTAGCCATGGACAGACAGGATGATGTGGATATCAGCAATACGTATTTACATAAGCTGTATAAGCCATTTTATGTGGTGCCCATCGTAATGTTCCTAAATGAAGAGTTGGATCATCACACTATGGCAGAGGGTGTGGTGCGTAAGGAACGTTTCGTTGCGCCGGAAGCAAGGATTCTGGTGGTGGATGATAGTCCAATGAATATCCGTGTGGTTCAGGGGCTTCTGAAACCCTATCAGATACAGATTGATACTGCCTTAAGTGGTCTGGAAGCGCTGGATAAGGTGGAGGTCAATGAGTATGATTTCATATTCATGGACCATATGATGCCGGAAATGGACGGTATCGAAACGTTACATAGAATTCGTCGCAAGCCGGGCAACTATTTCAAAACAGTACCCATTATAGCGCTGACCGCCAATGCTATTGCAGGTATGCGGGAGAAATTTATGTCCGAAGGCTTTTCAGACTTTGTGGCGAAGCCGGTGTCCTTATCCGTTCTGGAGAGAGTGCTGCTTCGAACCCTTCCCAAGGAAAAAATCGAGAAGGTGGTGGAATTTGTAAAGGAAGAGAGCGTGGCGGTAGAGGAAGCATTGCCGGAGGAAAAGTCGGCGAAGGAAACGGGCTTTGTTATCGGAGATCTGGACGTGGAAAGCGGTATTGCCTATTGTGGAAGTCTGGAGAGCTATATCGATATCTTAAAGCTCCATGCCTCTGAGGATGAGCAGAACATGATGCTCATTGCCCAGTTGTTTGAAAAGAGAGATTATAAGAATTACTCCATTCAGGTACATGCCTTAAAGAGCGGAATGAAGAGCATCGGAGCCATGAACCTTTCCAATATGGCTCTGAAGTTGGAAAAGGCTGCCAAGGAGGGAGATTATGATTATGTACTGGAGCATCATGGAAGAATGATGATGGAGTACGAACGTGTGATTGATATCATTGCCGGAGATGAGAGACTGGCAAGCGAAAAGCCGGAGGAACAGGAGCCGGTTAATCTTCGGGAAATCGGACCGGAGGAGCTGGAGAGCTTATATAAGGACTTTGAGGATGCGGTATTTACCTTTGAACAGGAAAAGGTACTGGATGCTCTCAGAGCCTTTGACGAGTGCAGTTATAAGGGAACGAGTCTGAAGCAGTATTTGTCAGTGGTTTATAAGAAGGCGGATATGCTGGATTATATGTCAGCACTGGATATTGCGCTGAAGCTGAAGGAGGACCTCACCCATGCGTGAGAAAATATTAAAACTGTTACAAGGGGAAAGCAAAGATATAAAGGATAGGTTGTTCCGTCTCATTATCTTAGTGGCATCTGTTGCCGGAGTGGTGGGAATTGTGGAGGGGCTTTCTGTCAATACATCTTTTGAATACTATTTTATTTTTCTGGGATTGACGATTATCCTGGCAATTTCTCTTGTACTGGTATTTAAGTATAATAAGATACATGCAGCGTCCTGGATTTTGGGAGTGTTCATTGTTGTATTTGCATTTCCTTCGATGTTCTGTATTTGCGGAGGATTGGATGGTGGTGCAGCTATATGGTTTGTACTTTCCATATACTATCTGTTTTTGATGTTCCGTGGAAAGGAGCTTGTTTTCTTTCTATGTATTTCTGCTTTATTTAATTTCATCAGCTATTACAGAGTGTACCTGCATCCGGAGATTGTAAGACCGCTGGAATCAGAGTTTGCCGCACTTTTTGACTCCTATTTTTCTGTGATGGTAGTGGGAGTATCTCTGGGGCTTTTGTCGAAGTTCCAGCAGAGCGTATATGATAAGGAACGCCGGATTAATGAAAAGCAGAAGGAGGAGCTAGAGGCTTTAAGTGTTTCCAAGGATACCTTTTTTGCCAGCATGAGTCATGAGCTGAGAACTCCTATTAACACCATTATCGGTCTGAATGAGATGATTCTCAGAGAAGATACCTCGGCGGAGGTAGCGGAAAACGCGGAGCATGTAAAGAATGCAGGAAAGATGCTGTTGTCGCTGGTAAATGATATTCTAGATTTGTCCCAGATAGAGACCAGACAGATGCAGATTGTACCGGTGCGATATGACTTTGCAGTACTTATTCATGAACTGGTGGATATGATTGCGATTTCCTTAAGGGAAAAGGGATTGGAATTCCGCCTGGAGGTGGAAGAGGATTTGCCCAGCGTACTTTACGGGGATGATAAGCGTATCAAGCAGGTATTAATCAATCTTTTGACTAATGCAGTCAAATACACAAAGGAAGGTCGCATTACCCTTACTGTGAAAGGGGAAGCACTGGAAAATGATAAGGTGCATCTGTCCTTTTCTGTGGCAGATACTGGTATCGGAATCCGCAAGGAGAATCTTTCCCAGCTATATGATTCTTTCCAGCGCTTTGACCAGGGAAGAAATGCAAGAATTGAAGGAACCGGTCTGGGGTTGGCCATTTCTAAGCAACTGGTGGATTTAATGGGTGGCCAGATTATGGTGGACAGTATTTATACCAAGGGTTCTGTGTTTACTGTTACTTTGGATCAGGTAATTGTGGAACGGGAGCCGGTGGGTAGAATAAAGGCAGAGGGTGTTATGAGGGCGGCCAGTGCCCGCTATACTCAGAGCTTTGAAGCGCCGGAAGCGAGAATTCTGGTAGTGGATGATTCCAATATGAATCTTTCCGTGGTGAGAAAGCTTCTGCGGGAGACCAAGGTGAATGTGGACACGGCCTTAAGCGGGGAAGAGTGCCTGAAGATGACCAAGCAGAAGTATTATCATGTGATTCTTCTGGATCATTACATGAGTCCCATGGATGGTGTGGAGACCCTGCGGGCCATTCGAAAGCAGGAAAATGGTCTGTGCAGAGGTGTGCCGATTATCGCCCTAACGGCCAACTATACCCTGGACAGTCAGAGGATGTATAGGGAGCTTGGCTTCGATGATTATCTGACCAAGCCCATTGAAAGTGCCGTCATGGAGGAGAAGATTTTAAACTATCTTCCGGAGGATGTTGTGGAGTACCGTCTGTCAGATAATGTGGACTTCTCCCAGGAAAATAATATTGAAATGATGAACAGTCGCAGACGAAAGCGGATACGTATTACCGCAGACTGCTTCTGTGATATTAATAAGGCTCTTTTAGAAAAATATGATATTCATCTGGCATACTCCCACATAGTTACTGCCACGGGACGTTTTACGGACACTGTGGAGGTGGATGTGGACAGTATCGCTAAATATTCCAGAACACTGGATGATATCGCCAAGCCGGAGGCTCTTACTGTGGAGGAGTATGAAAGCTTTTTTGCAGATATGCTGACGGAGGCGGAAGAGATCATTCATATTTCCGTAGCATCGGGAATCAGCCGAAGCTACGAGCATGCATTACAGGCATCTAAGGGCTTTGGCCATGTAAGGGTTATTGACTCCCAGCAGTTTTCCTGTGGTATGGGTCTGCTGACGCTGGTGGCTGCCCAGTTTGTAAAGGAACGCAAGAGCGTGGATGAGATTTGCAGACAGGTTGAGTATTACAAGACCAAGGTAAAGAGTTATTTCCTTACTCCCATTCACAGAGCTTTGCATCAGAGAGGTTACAGCAACCACTTCGTAAATATACTGTGTGAGAAGCTGATGCTCCATCCTGAGGTAAGTATTAATAAGAATCGTTTATGTGTAAAAGGACTTCGAAGCGGTGATTTGGACTCTGCCAGAAGACGTTTTATCCGTAAGCGTCTGCAGATGGGAAAGCATATTGATCCGGATGTTATTTATGTGGCTCATGCCGGTGTGACGGTGAAGGAGCAGGAGACCATTACCTCAGAAATACAAAAATATATTTCGTTTGACAAGACAATTGTCCAAAATGCATCCGTATCCAACACCAGTATCGGTGGTATTGGAACGGTGGGCATTGCATTTTTCTTAAAATAAGGAATCGACCGTAAGGAGAAGACCATGAAGATTACATTCCCTAAACTATACCGCTATGAAAGAAAACGCGAGCATGCATATGTGGCAATTCCCTTTAAGGAGGGGGCGCTCCAAAGCGAGAGCAGTGTGCAGATTTGGGACGGAGAGAGATTATTGCCCGTTCAAAGTAAAGTAACCTCTTATCATAAGGACGGAAGTGTCCGATATCTATTTGTAAGGTTTATGGCAGATTTGCCAGCCAATCAGAAGAAGATTCTGGAGCTGAAAACCGGTGGTGAGAACCGGGGAGCGGTGCAGGGAATTCAGGTGCATTCCACAGGAAGTGGCTTTGCGGTGAAGGGCGGCGTAGACTTTGGGGTCAGTGATGACAGTGAAAGTGTGTTTGATTATGTGAGCGCCTGCGGAAAAACCTATAAGGGGCAACAGTTTGTAGGCCCGGTTCTGACAGATGGCGCAGGCTGCAAATATAAAACAAAGCTGGGGAAATGGGAACTGGAGGAGGAAGGTTCTTTGGTGACGATTTTATCCTGTATGGGAAAATGCGTGGGGGATAAGGACATTTCCTTTCAGCTGCGAGTGATTTGTTATGCAGAGAAGCCATGGCTGGAAATCAGCTATCGGCTGATTAATACTACTATGGAACCACTTCATGTGAAATCTCTTGTATTTGCAGTTCTTTCTGAGGATGGGGAGTATTCTCCGCTGCTTGAGAAGAGCGGTTTTAAAGGAGATTTCCACACGGTAGGAATCAAAGAGCTGCCGGAGATTGAGAAGAAGCTTACCGGGGTGCGTACTTGTGTGGGAAGCTCCAATTACAAGACGGATTTCTTTATCGGGAAGGACGGCGCTGCGGTAGAGAAGTATGTGGATGATGAGATGCTTTTGAAGGAAGCCAATGAGCATTTCTTCGAGGTATTTTACGGAACCTTTTTTGCGGATCGTACAGAGAAAACGGGAGGAATCTGTGCTACTATTTTTCAGGCACAGCAGAACTATCCCAAGGCTGTGAAGGCGGACGAAAGCGGTATCTATGTGATGCTGGTACCGGAGGATGTATGCCGGGTGGAAATGCAGCCCGGAATGTCCAGAGAACAGCGGTTTTTACTGCATTTTCATGATGCACAGGAGACATTGACCGAGCTGGATAACCGAAGTCTGATTTACCAGATGCCGGACAAGCCCTTTATTTCGCCCCAGGTGTTTGCCGACGCGGCAGTGATGCCGGATATTTTCGTGAGCCCCGAGAAAGCAAATCCGGAGGTGGAGCTGTCATTGATTGCCAGATGCGATGGTCACGGCAGGGCTCTGGGCATGTTAAATTTCGGAGATGCACCGGACGAGAATTATACCGCTCAGGGAAGAGGTAATGGTAAGATTGTCTGGTCCAATAATGAATATGATTTTCCACATGCCTGTGCGCTGCAGTATGCCCGTACAGGGGAGCGGAGATTTCTAGATTATCTGATAGCTTCTGCCAGACATTGGATGGATGTGGATGTGTGCCATTATAGTGACAACCCTCTTCATGTAGGCGGACAGTGGGAGCACTGTGCAAATCACTGTGGTATGGATATGGTATGCTCCCATGAGTGGGTGGAAGGACTGCTTGACTATTATCATTTCACCGGAGAAAAAAGAGCATTTGACACAGCCGTAGGAATCGGCGAAAATATATTAAGACTGTTAGATACGCCCGCATATCAGGTATCCGGTGAGAGCAATGCCAGGGAAACGGGCTGGGCACTCAGAACGTTGACAGCACTGTATGTGGAAACCCATGATGAGAAATGGCTTTCCAAGGCAGAATGGATTATTTCCCACTTTAAGGAATGGGGAGAGGAATATGGTGGATGGATTGCCCCATACACGGACAACACCTTGATTCGTGTAGGATTTATGATTTCTGTTGCGGTGGGAAGTCTGATGCGGTATTATAGAGTATTCCCGGACGAGGAATTAAAAGAGATGCTGCTTAGTGCAGTGGATGATTTGATTGAAAATGGTATGCTTGGGAACGGTGTATTTTACTACAAGGAGCTTCCCAGCCTTAGCCGTATCGGCAATAATACACTCCTGTTAGAGGCGCTTGCCATTGGATACGAGCTGACCGGTAATCCGGAGTATTTGTCCTATGGAATGAATACCTTTACGTCAAATATAAAGGCAATACCATCCGGCGCACCCGGAACAAAGTCCATCCGGGAGGATGCCGTAATATATAAGAATGCGTCGCCCAAGAGCTTCGGACAGAGCTTCATACCTTTAGCGGTATATTACAAAGCACTGACGGACCGGGGAATGATATAGAAAAGATGAGTAAAAGGGGATGAGAAGTTGAAACATCTGAAAAAAATTTTTTATGTGGTGGCATGCTGCACACTGGCGTTATGTATTTTTATACTGGTGATAGCGCTGAACCCGCCCATGTCAGAGGAAATTGCAAATATGCTTTATGGAGAGGGGGGTATGCTGGTGTCTGAAGAAACTCCCGCGCCGGATGAGGAGGAAACGGATACTTCCATCTTGGATGTACCGGAAGTGACGGATTCACCAAAGATGACACCGATACCACTTTTTACAGCGGAGCCCGAAGCAACCTATGACCCGGACGCAAGAGGTGCGGTATATGTGGTTACCACTACATTGAATCAGGATGTGGTAACACCTTATGTGGAGAGTAATGACTATATTCTGGTACCGGAGGCAGTAGCTTCCTTTGGCGGTTATGTGCCGGTAGATGTGGAGCTGGTAATTCAGCCCACGCCGGAGCCTACCCCCACGCCATCGGCGACACCGACCCCCAGTCCGACGCCGGTGACTACCACAGGACCTGCTGTGACCGCTAATCCTGCGGCAACGGCGTCCCCATCACCAAGCCCTACACCGACGCCAACACCAACACCATCGCCCACTCCGGTGCCGGGTACCGTACCCACACCTCATCCGGAAGACAGTATGATAGAGCTGGAATTCGAAGATTTATACTTTGACCCGCTGTTCTACCCCTATTACCATGTACTGGATTCCAGAGAGCAGGTTCTGTATAATCAGATTTATGTGCATGCCCTGGAGCAGCGTGAAAAGGTGACGCCTTATGCATCTCTTCCTTCTTCTGTGGTGAAGAATGTATTTGAGGCAGTGTATAATGACCATCCGGAATTCTATTATCTGGATAATTCCTTTACCTGTACCGTGGATAGTGACAGCAGGGTAGTGGGTATTACGCTGAAATACAATGAATTAAAGGATGATTTATCTACAGCGAAAAAGACCTTTGATTTAAGAGCCGGAGAGATTCTGGCAGAGGCAAAGGCGCTGGAGGGTAATTTTGAGAAAGCAAAATATGTGCATGATGAGCTTTTGGAGCTTGTGACTTATGCGGAGGATGCAGATTTATCCCAGACCGCATACAGTGCACTGGTAAATAAGGAGACCGTATGTGCAGGATATGCCAGAGCGTACCAGTATCTGCTTCAGCAGCTGGGAATTCCCTGCTATTACTGTACCGGCTACAGCGGTATGAA
The DNA here is from genome assembly GCA_017461775.1 of Lachnospiraceae bacterium. Lineage (GTDB taxonomy): Bacteria > Bacillota > Clostridia > Lachnospirales > Lachnospiraceae > Acetatifactor. Next base: position 33,763 of record JAFTXD010000047.1, on the reverse strand, counting down.
TCATGCATGGAATATTGTGTACCTTTATGGGGACTATTATAACGTGGATGTGACCTGGGACGATACGGACCCGGCAACCTATGATTATTTTAACCGCACGGATGCAGATTTGGCTAAGACCCATAAGCGTAAGAGCTTATCCGTATATCTTCCGGCCTGTCTGGGTACCACCTACAGGGATTTGGCAGTGATGGAGGATACGGAGGAAGTGGATGACTTCTGGACAAAAACGGAAGAGGATGACCCTCTGGATAGGGAGCTGGAGCTTTACTATGATACCTGTTATGAGCGTATTGTAGGAAATGGAATGGGAACCAAGGAGTACGTGGATATTTACAGCAGTGATATGTGGAAGCGCATGTGTGAAGCCTATGAGAGCGGACAAATCAGCGATGCCTTCTTTATCCGGGCATTCCACACCACCGGTGGCAGAAGCATGGCTATGCGTGTCCAGGGGCAGGTGCAGGAGAACGGAACCTATAAGGTAACCCATACCATCGTTATAGACTAAAAAAGCAGGGAAGTAAGTATGCTGGAAAAGTTAAAGGCTTTAAATATTGATATTATGAAAGGGCAGGATAGCTTCGGTGAGGACTATCCTGCCGAGCTTCTTAAGTTTGTAAAAAGTCTTGATTTTATGAGGCTGGGACAGGCGGTAAACACTGGGCGTTTTGAAAGTGCCATGATGACCCTGCGCCGGATGTCCATGCAGGCGGATAAGCTGGGACTTGTGTGTTTTGAGAGGCAGTTTACGGGGCTAAGGCAGAATATCGCCCGCAAAGATGCCACAGAGGTAAAAAACATCCTGAGTCTGGTCATTCGAAAGAGAATCCAGATTCAGGATGTGTTAAAAGACAATCTTTAGACCATGGGAGCTATGAGGCGGAGGATGGCCTGATAAATTCGGGTATGCAACTTTCGCCTTGCACAGTCTTCCAAGGTGATTTCGCGACACTTAAGCAGTGTTTCTTTAAAATCTTTTTTGATATCTAAGACCGCTTCCATATCGTAGAGATAGGTGGCACATTCAAAGTGCAGATAAAGAGAGCGGTAATCCATATTGATGGTTCCCACCACACCAATTTTATCATCACACACATAATTTTTGGCATGCATGAAGCCGGGAGTATATTGGTAAATCCTTACCCCGGAACGAATCAGCTTATTGTAGTAGGACTGGGTCAAAAGGAAAATGGCCTTTTTGTCCGGAATATTGGGGGTAATGATACGTACATCGATGCCCCTTTGCGCTGCCATACAAAGCTCCTTTTCCATCTCCGTGTCCAGAATTAAATAGGGGGTGGTGATATAAACATAGTCCGTAGCATTTTTGATGATGTTCATATACACATTTTCACCCAAAGTATTATTGTCCAGAGGGGTATCGGAATAGGGAAGTACATAGCCCTCCGCACCTTCTGCCACATGGGAATAGGGCTTTAAAAATGGGGTATAGTCCTTGTCAGTCTGTAAAATATTGTTCCACATCTGCAGGAACATAATGGTGTGGCTCTTTACGCCATCCCCCTCCATGCGGATACCGGAATCCTTCCAGTGCCCATAGGGGGAGTCGATGTTGAAATACTCATCCGCCATATTAAAACCGCCGGAGTAGCTGATTTTATTATCGATAACCATAATTTTCCGGTGGTCTCTGTGGTTCATAAAGGCGTATACAAAGGGTACCAGAGGATTGAAAATACGGCATTTGATGCCTTTTTTGTTCATCCGCTTCATAAATTCCGGCTTTACAAAGGCAATACTGCCGAAATCATCGTAGATCAGTCTTACCTCCACTCCCTGAGCAATTTTCTCTAAAAGAATCTCCTCAATCATGTGCCAGCTTTCTGCATCTTCAATGGCAAAATACTCCATAAAGATAAACTCTTTGGCACTACGCAAATCCTCCAACATGGACACCAATGCATTATCAGCAAGGGGGAAGTATTTCACGGAGGTATTCTGATATACCGGGAAGGTACTGGTATCCTGAATATATTTCAGCTGATTGTGGATATAGATATTCCGGACTTTTAACTCCGCCAGTCCGTCCTCTTTGGGGAGAAGGTGGGGGATAAAGGTACGGTGTACCTGGTCATATCTTCTTTTCACCGTCCGTGTGATACCTCTGCGGCCAAACATACTGTAAAGACACAGGCCAAAGGCCGGAAATGCTAAAATGACAGCGGTCCATAAAAGTCTTGCAGCAGAGTATTCACTTCGGGAGTTTATGCGGATAACAACAACCACGGCAATTGCTTCCAAAATCACAGTGCATAGTACGGAATATTCACTAAAAGCGGTCCAGAGACTGACCATCCAAAGAATCTGTATCAAAATACATAAAAGGGTGAATACAACCCGTCCGAAGACCACCTTCCATATTTTGTGTAAACTCATAGCACTTCCTCGCAAATTGTAGAATTAGTATTTTTTCCAGCAGGCAGGGTGGAAGAAGATTAGCATGGGATAAATCTCCAGTCGTCCGGCCAGCATGTCAAAAATCATGACAAACTTGGAAAAATCGGAAAAAAAGGAATAATTACAGGTGGGGCCCACAAGGTTAAAGCCCGGACCTACATTATTCAGCATGGTCACTGCAGTAGTGAAGTTTGTAGTGATATCGTAGCCATCTATGGAAAGCAGCAAAAGGCTGAAAAGCAGGATAATGAAGTATGCCGCTGTAAATACATTAGTGGAACGGATGACCTCATCCTTCACAGCATGGTCATCCATTTTGATGACCTTTACCAGCTGGGGATGAATCAGATTGCTCAGCTCCTTACGGATGGTTTTAAACAAAATTACTACACGGGAGATTTTAAAGCCACCGGCAGTAGAACCGGCGCAGGCTCCCGTAAACATCAGAAGGAGCAATATGGTTTTGGAAAAGGCCGGCCAAGCATCAAAGTCAGTGGTGGCATATCCTGTGGTGGAGATAATGGAGCCCACCTGAAAAAAGGCATGACGCAGGGCATCACCTACATTTTCATATATTTGATAAATATTAGCGGCAATCAGAATTCCCGAAATCGCTACAATACCCAGATAGCAGCGCACCTCCTCCATTTTCAAGGCTTCCTTAAAATGCTTACTGAGAATAAGGAAAAATGCGGAGTAATTGATACCGCTGATAATCATAAATACAGTGATGATAATTTGGGAGGCATGGGAGTAGTCCGCAATAGAGGAATTTCGCACGCCAAAGCCGCCCGTACCAACGGTACCGAAGGTCAAAGTAATACTGTCAAAGAAAGGCATTCCGCTGATTAGAAGGAGAATAGCCTCTATGATGGTAAGGGCAATGTAAATGGTATATAGAATTTTTGCAGTGTCCCTTACCTTGGGAAGGAGCTTTCCCACGGAAGGGCCGGTACTTTCTGCCTTCATTAGGTTCATGGTGGAGCCACCCATCATGGGAAGAATCGCCATGATAAATACAAATACACCCATACCACCAATCCAGTGGGTAAAACTGCGCCAGAACAGACCGGCGTGGGAGAGAGCCTCCACGTTGTTCAGAATACTTGCTCCGGTGGTGGTAAAGCCGGATACTGTCTCAAAGAGTGCATCGGTAAAATGGGGAATCTCTCCGTTAATCACAAAAGGAAGGCAGCCAAAGAGACTGAGGACAATCCAGCCTAAGGATACAGCAGCAAAGCCCTCCTTTACATATAGGTTTCCTTTGCGGCTGCCAATGGTCGTTTCCACAAAGCCCAGTATTTCACATAGGAGGGCCACTGCTATAAAGCCCAGTGCTTCGCGGTACTCCCCATAGATAGCTCCCACAAGGGAGGGAAGGAGCATAAACAGCCCCTCGAATTTCAGGATGCAGCCTACAATATAGTGTAACACTTTATAATTCATGACATACCTCTTTAGTCTTCAATGATTTCACGAATATCCCCCAAATGGGCATTGGTAGTAACCAGTACCACGGAATCCCCCACAAGCAGCATATCCTGACCACTTGGGATAATTACGGTTCCCCTGCGGTAGATACTGCATATCAGGATATTCTTACGGAGCTTCATGTTAAGGAGCATGGTACCGGTAATGCCGGGAACCTCCTCATTAATCAGAATCTCCAGGGCTTCTACGCGGCCATCCTGAAGCTTATACAGGTTTTCTACATTGGTATGTAAGGATGCGTTCATGGAGCGCGCGTATTTTACAATGGAATCCGCTGTCTGGAAACGGGGATAGGAGATGGAGTCCATCTCCAGGTCATTGAGCACCGAGGTAAAGTTGGTACGGTCAATTTTGGTCACAACCTTGGCACCGGATACCTTCTTGGCAAAGAGGGAAAGAAGGATATTCTCCTCATCCAGACCCGTAAGGGCGGCGAAGCCCTGTACACGCTCAAGCCCCTCCTGCATAAGGAGCTTTTGATTGGTGCCGTCACCGCAGATAATGGTAGCCTCCGGGAGAAGCTCACTTAAGCTTTTACAGGTTTCCTCATTATTTTCAATAATTTTAGTTTCAATACCTACAGCAATCAGTCGCTTTGCCAGATAGTAGGCAATCTTTCCGCCGCCGATAAGCATGGCAGTACGGATACGTCCGATATTGATACCGATTTTTTTGAAAAACTCACTGGCCTTGGAGGGGGTGGACACGATGGCCACCGTATCACCCACATGGAACACAAAGTCACCACGGGGAATGAATACCTCATCCTCTCTGGTCACGGTACATACCAGGACATTACATTTTAACTGCTGGCGGATATAGGTCATGGGCTTGTCCTTCAAGGCACATTCGTCAGTAACCCTAAAATGCAGCATTTCAATCCGTCCCTTGGCAAAGGTATCGATTTTCAGTGCAGAAGGGAACTGGAAGATGCGGGCAATCTCCGATGCGGAGGCAAACTCCGGATTGGTAATCATGGAGATACCCAGCTGTTCTCTTAAAAACTCAGATTCCGACTGATACAGCGGTGTACGGATTCTGGCGATGGTCTTACAGTTACCGGTTTTCTTTGCCAGTACACAGCAAAGAAGATTCTGCTCATCAGAGCCGGTAACTGCGATAAGTAAATCCGCCTTTGTAATGCCTGCCTCTAAAAGGGTCTGGTAGCTGACACCATTGCCCACTACGCCCATGGCATCCAATTCTTCGGTTATGGAACGAACCCGTTCCTCTTTTTCATCAATAACCACGATGTTGTGGTCTTCTCCGCTGAGCTGCTCTACCAGGGTATAGCAGACCTTTCCACATCCAACAATAATTATTTGCATATTTATATTTCCTCTCAAGTCGCTTTGTGTAGAAAAAACACGAACTCATTATATCACAATTCACATGTTTGGGGAATGATTTTGGGTACATGCCTCATATAATTTTCTAGGAGGCGTATCTATGAGTGTGGAGATTGAAAAAATATTTCCGGCGGACATCCGGCCTTTGTTTGCGGAGGTGCTGAAAAAAGGAGAGATGCTGGAGGAAATACGTATCCGGCTGGAAAAACCTTTGATGATATCCGGTTATGGAAAGGAATATTTTATAAGGGAGGATGGCAGTCTGACCCTGTACCCGGAGGAAGGGTATCGGGTGCGGAAGGGCGATTTACATAGACTGATGGAGCATTTTACCAGATATTCCCCCTATGCCTTTGAGGCAGAGCTAAGGGAAGGCTTTTTGTCCCTGCCCGGGGGCCACAGAATTGGTGTCACGGGAGAGGTGGTCTGCACGGAGGAGGGAAGGGTGAAAACGCTGAAAAACATCAGTAGTATCAATATCCGTATTGCCAGATATGTGCAGGGAGTGGCGGAAGGGCTGCTTCCCTTTGTGTATGAGAATGGACATCCCTGTTCCCTCCTTTTGGTATCTCCGCCAGGCTGCGGAAAGACCACCATGCTCCGGGATTTTATCAGACTTTATTCGGAAGGAAATACCTTTGGGCAGGGACGGAACGTGGGGGTGGCAGACGAGCGTATGGAAATCGCCGGCTCCTACATGGGACAGGCCGGGATGCCACTGGGAGCGAGGACGGATGTGCTCAGCGGATGTAGCAAGACCGAGGGAGTGCTGATGCTGATTCGCTCCATGAATCCGGGAGTTATCGCTGTGGACGAAATCGGACGGGAAGAGGAAATAAGGCTTTTGCGCTATGCCGCCACCTGTGGAATCACGCTGCTGAACACCATTCACGGGCAGGATATGCAGGATTTGCAAAATAAGGAAAGCTTTTTGGGAGAGGGGTGGCTTTCCATATATGACAGAATCATCTTTTTGAAAAAAGATGGTGGCAGGTTCGGAGTCCGAAGCCTGTGGAAAAAGGATGAGGAAGGAGAATGGCTGTGTGTAAGATATTAGGGCTTTTGTGCATGTTTTTTGGATGTGCGCTATTAGGTATCGGACGAGCCATGGAGTATAAGGAGCGGGAAGAAAACACCCATTATCTGGTATATATGCTGGACTGCCTCATCAGTCAGATTGTGTATCAGCACAGTACCATGGAGGATTGTATCTTTGAGATGTCCGGAAAGGTAAGGGAGCCCTTTAAGCAATGTTTTTCGGAAATCTATGTGCAAATCCGGGAGGAGCCGGAGAATTCTCCCCTTCTGATAATGGAAAAGAAGCTGGGGGAGTTGCTTGCCCGGCTGCACATAGATAAGGATATTGCAGGACTTTTTATCGAATGCTTTCAGCGAACCTCCTTCCAGGACAGGGTGGGGATGGAAACTATCCTGAAGGGAATCAAGGTAAGGCTGATGGAATATCATGCGGGGGCTTTGGAGGAAAGTAGAAAACAGAGCAGGCTGGCGGTATATCTGGGGATGTTCGGCGGAATGTTCTGCGTGATTTTATGTCTGTAGGGAGGGCCTATGGAGGTCGGATTAATCTTTAAAATCGCAGCGGTGGGAATTTTGGTCACCATCTTAAGTCAGGTGCTGAAGCACAGCGGTAGGGAGGAGCATGCCTTTCTCTTAAGTCTGGCAGCCCTTCTTCTGGTGCTGTCCTGGATTGTGCCTTACATATACGAGCTGTTTATCACTGTGCAGAATCTGTTTGAATTGTAGGAGGGAAAATATGGTAACCATTGTCCGTATCGGTGCAATCTGCATCTTTTCCGTGCTGGTGGCACTTTTTTTTCGCTCGGTGAAGCCGGAGTATGGTATTTATATGGGATTTGCGGTAGGACTTTTACTTCTGGGCTATGTGCTGGATGTTTTTTCGGGAGTGTACGGTATGATTCGGGACATCCGGGAGTATCTGGGGGAGACCTATGAGTATCTGGTGCTTCTCATGCGTCTTGTGGCCATCACTTATATCTGCGATGTCAGCGGAAGCTTGTGCAGGGACGCCGGATATCAGACGATTGGCTCTCAGATAGAGGTGCTGGGAAAACTGACGGTATTATTGTCGGGGATGCCGGTGCTTTTGTCCGTGCTGGACACCATTTCGCTGTTATAGGGAAGGGGAATATGGAAAGTATTTCATTTGAATCACTGCTTAAGGAGCTGGGACTGGAGGATTTGCAGCTGGAATTTAACCGTCTTTTTCCCAGCTATCGCTTTTCCATGGAGGGAATACTGAGCCGCCTTCTGGAGGGAGATTTGCTGGGGGCCGGAGAACAGTTTTTGCAGGGGCTTATGATGGGGATGGAGCTGGAATTTACCGGAATCAGACAGATGCTGGTGATGCTTTTGACCTTGGGGATACTGTCTGCACTGTTATCCCGGCTGGTGATGGTATTTGACCGGCAGCAGACGGCGGATATGGCAATGTATATCTTTTATGTGGTACAAGCCGGAATCATAATGCGGTGCTTCCAGCGGATGGCGGATGTGGCAGGGGAGACCATAGGAAACATACTGGAATTCGTGAAATTCATGCTTCCTACCTACCTTCTGACTATGACTATGTCCGGGGGAAGCGTAACGGAAAAGACTTATACCACCGTACTTCTGGGCATCATTCTTCTCATTGAGTACCTGTTTGTGAATATCTGCCTGCCCCTGTGCTACATATATCTTTTACTGGCCATCGTCAACACCATCTGGGGGGAGGAGCGGCTGGCACTGTTTATGGAGCTGATACAAAAAATCATCCGTACCCTTTTAAAGGGAAGTCTGGCGGTAGTGACAGCGGTCTCGGTGGTACAGAATATTCTGACGCCCAGCCTGGACAGGCTTTCCCGGGGAACCTTGCAGAAAATTGCCGGAGTCCTGCCGGGAATCGGCCAGGTGACAGAGACCACCTTAGAGCTTCTTCTGGGAACCATGAACGTACTGAAAAATGGTGTGGGAATCCTGTTTTTGGTGCTCCTTCTGGGCATATGCATAGCTCCCATACTATATCTGTATATTATCAGCTTTCTGCTGGAGGTCATTGCAGCTTTTACAGGAATTGTAACAGGAAAGCAGATGACCCTGCCCATACACCGCACGGCAGAGAGCATCCAGATGCTTTTAAAAACCACCATGACGGCACTTCTTCTGTTCCTTTTGTCCATCAGTATGGTGACTCTGGCTACGGGAGGACTGAAATGAATGAAATAGTGGAGTGGATTAAAAGAATGACCATATTCCTGATTATGGCCAAAATGATTCTGCACCTCCGTCCCAAGCAGGAGTATGAAAAATACCTTAAGCTGGTGGTGGGGCTGATGGTGTTGACCATGATTTTGGAACAGGGAATATCCATCATAAATGGTGGGATAGGATTTCATTTGGAGGAAAGGGTGAGACTATGGGAGAAAATGCTATCCGAAAACTCCTGAAAAAGGAGAATATGGTATTACTTATCTTAGGAGGACTCCTGCTGGTGGTCATCGCCATGCCGGTCAAAAAGGAAGAAACCATAATTTCCACCACAGAAAGCGACAGCTTCTACGTAACCCAGCCCCAGGTAGTGGATGAATACAGCGCCCTCCTAGAGAAGCAGCTGGAGGAAATGCTCTCCAAGGTCTCCGGCGTCGGAGCTGTGGAAGTCATGATAACCCTCCAGACCATCGAAGAACGCGACCAAATCCTCTACCCCAAAGTAGAAGGTGTCCTCGTCAGCTGCCAAGGCGCCGGCAAAGGAAGCGTAAATGCCGATATTACGGAGGCTGTGCAAGCATTATTTAATTTGGACGCCCATAAGGTTAAAGTACTATCCATGAATACCGGAAGCTAGGTCACAACCTAGAAAGGTACCCACCGGAGCGGACCATATATGTCCTTGTGAGACCCTTGAAAAACGTCGGCACTTGGCGAGGTATTTTCGAGCCTAGTACCGCTACGTTTTTCACGGAGTGAGAACGCGTTTCACAAGGACATATATGGTCTGCTCCGGTGGGTACCTTTCGCAAATTTAGTCATTATGTAGCATATCCAAGGCATAGCAGGCATACAATAAATTAGGAAAAATGCATAAGGAGTTTATTCATGAAGAACCTTATTAAGAAAAATCAACTGATGATTACAGCACTTGCACTGATGCTTGCCATTGCGGGCTATCTGCAGTTTGCGGGAAATGCGGTGGATGACCAGCAAAGCTACGCTTCGAATTTTGACAGCCTGGATTCCGATGCTCAGGTGGTGATGGAGGATTACCTGGAAGAGGACATGGAATTTGTATTGGATGAAACCTACGATGCAAATGAAACCACAGAAGTGGCTGATGCTGACCTTGTAACTGTGGATCCAAACCTTGCACAGGTTCTTCCCGAGGAGGGAGAAGTGCCGGGAGATGCAGTATTTACTTCTACAGGGAATATTGCAGTTCTTTCCGAAGCAAAGCTTTTAAAGGAACAGGTACGCTCCAAGAACAAGGAAACCCTCATGGAGATTATCAACAGCACCACCATTGCAGACGATAAGAAACAGGAGGCTTTAGATACCATGGTGGAGATGACAGAGATTGCGGAAAAAGAGATGGAAGCAGAGATTCTCTTAGAGGCAAAGGGCTTTTCCGATGTGGTAGTAAGTATTGGTGACAACGAAGTGGATATCGTAGTGGCAGCAGTTTCCCTAAGCGATGCAGAGCGTGCACAGATTGAGGATATTGTAAAACGCAAAACCGATATCGGCGCAGAAAATATTATTATCAGTACAGCAAATTAACTACATAAAATAAGAGTACCAAAGACAAAATAAATGTGATATACTTTAGACAATAATGCGCTAGTTTTGAAAAATAGGAGAGCATAAATGAATACAAAAAGAGTATTTTTAATTGTACTTGACAGTTTTGGAATCGGTGAAATGGAAGATGCGGCTGCCTATGGGGACTACGATGTAAACACCCTGCGCAGCGTATCTGCCAGTCCTTTTTTCCATGTGCCCAATATGAAACGCTTAGGGTTATTTGATATCGAGGGGATTACCGTCGGGGAAAAGGAAGGTGCCCATACAGGCGCAGTCGCCAGATTAAAGGAGCGTTCCAAGGGAAAGGATACCACCATCGGCCATTTTGAGATTGCCGGTGTGTATAGTGCAAATCCCCTTCCCACCTATCCTGAGGGTTTCCCGCCGGAGATTATAAAAGCCTTTTCAGAAGCCACCGGCAGAAAGGTGCTTTGCAATAAGCCCTACTCCGGCACGGAGGTCATCAAGGACTATGGTAAAGAGCATATGGAGACGGGGGCATTAATCGTTTATACCTCCGCGGACAGCGTGTTCCAGATTGCAGCTCACGAGGACATTGTACCTGTGGAGCAGCTCTATGAATACTGTAAAATGGCAAGGAAAATCCTTACCGGGGAGCATGGCGTGGGCAGAGTCATTGCCAGACCCTTTATCGGGGAGCCGGGGAGCTTTACCAGAACGGCAAGAAGACATGACTATTCCATAGAGCCGCCTTCTGTGACTATGTTAGACCAGCTAAAGGAGGCAGGGAAGGACGTTATCGGCGTGGGTAAAATTAATGATATCTATGCCGGCAAGGGCCTTACGGAGTATGTCTATACCAGTGGTAATGCGGATGGTATCGAGAAGACCTTAGGCTACCTGGATAAGGAGTTTGAAGGACTTTGCTTTGTAAATTTAGTGGATTATGATTCCCTGTACGGTCACCGCAGAGATGTGGACGGCTATGCAAAGGCTTTGACCTATTTTGATGAGAAGCTGCCGGAAATCCTGGGAAAGCTTAGGGAAAATGATATTCTGATCATTACCGCGGACCATGGCTGCGACCCGGGCTATGAGCAGACGACTGACCACACAAGAGAATACGTACCCATGCTGATGTATGGTAAAAAGGTGGAACCGCAGAATCTGGGCACAAGGGATACCTTTGCGGATATCGGAGCCACAGTGCTTGACTATTTTGGGATTAAGCCACAATTTGCCGGAGAGAGCATGCTAAGATAAACAGATAAGAGGAGAATAAATTATGTCAAATTACGCTAACGAAATTAATAAGCGCAGAACCTTTGCGATTATATCCCACCCGGATGCGGGTAAAACAACATTAACCGAGAAATTCTTACTGTACGGCGGTGCCATTAACCTGGCAGGTAGTGTAAAGGGTAAGGCAACCGCCAGACATGCAGTTTCCGACTGGATGGAAATCGAGAAGCAGAGAGGTATTTCCGTAACCTCTTCCGTACTGCAGTTTAACTATGATGGATATTGCATCAATATTCTGGATACTCCGGGACATCAGGATTTCTCCGAGGATACCTATCGTACCTTGATGGCAGCGGATTCTGCGGTGATGGTTATTGATGCTTCCAAGGGTGTGGAGGCACAGACCAGAAAGCTTTTCAAGGTATGTGTTATGCGACATATCCCCATCTTTACCTTTATCAACAAGATGGACAGGGATGCCAACGATACCTTTGAGCTCTTAGATGATATTGAGAATGAGCTTGGCATTGCTACCTGCCCCGTAAACTGGCCAATCGGCTCCGGAAAGGGCTTTAAGGGAGTTTATGACAGGGAGAAGAGAAGCGTATTTACCTTCTCCGATACAGAAAAGGGTACCAAGGAGGGTGAAACCCAGGAGGTATCCATACAGGACGAAGCACATCTTAGAGAGCTCATCGGGGACGAAGCTGCAGAAAAGCTTCTGGATGAGGTAGACCTTTTAGATGGTGCCGGTGCGGAGTTTGATTTGGAGGCAGTACAGGCCGGAGAGCTGACGCCTGTATTTTTCGGTTCAGCACTTACCAACTTTGGTGTGGAAATCTTCTTACAGCACTTTTTAAAGATGACAACCACGCCTCTTGCAAGAAAAGCGGACATCGGACTCATTGACCCGGTAGAAAAGGATTTCAGTGCCTTTGTATTTAAGATTCAGGCAAATATGAATAAAGCCCACAGAGACCGAATTGCATTCATGAGAATCTGTTCGGGTCGTTTTGATGCCAATATGGAAGTAAGACATGTGCAGGGTAATAAGGTGATGCGCCTTTCCCAGCCACAGCAGATTATGGCGGACGAGCGTAAGATTTTAGAGGAAGCCTATGCAGGAGACATTATCGGTGTATTTGACCCGGGTATTTTCTCCATCGGTGATACCATCTGTATGCCCAAGGAGAAGTTCTGCTACGAGGGAATTCCTACCTTTGCGCCGGAGCATTTTGCAAGGGTTCGTCAGGTGGATACCATGAAGAGAAAGCAGTTTGTGAAGGGTATCGAGCAGATTGCCCAGGAGGGTGCTATCCAGATTTTCCAGGAGTTTAATACGGGTCTGGAAGAGATTATTGTAGGCGTGGTAGGTGTGCTTCAGTTTGATGTACTCAAATACCGTCTGGAGAACGAATATAACGTAGAGATTCGTTTAGAGAACCTTCCTTACGAGCATATCCGCTGGGTGGAGAATAAAGAGGAGATTGACCTTACCAAGATTGTAGGTACCTCGGATATGAAGAAGGTAAAGGACATGAAGGGTAATCCGCTTTTATTGTTTGTAAACTCATGGAGTGTGGGTATGACCCTGGATCGTAATAAGGGACTGGTACTTTCTGAGTTTGGCAGAAATAATTAAGGTTTGAATGGAGACTGTTTTTTGAAAAAATTAGGACTGGCCATTTGTATTCTCATAACATGTTTTTTGACGGGCTGCGGCAGTAGGTTGGAGAACTTTTTGCCGGTGGACGTAGGTGCACCGGAGGAAAAGATGCTGACCATTGAGCTTTTGGAAAGTGAGATGGAGGAGCGACCACAGCAGTCTGAGGAGGCAGCAGGCCCTACCTGGGAGCCCCGGGAGGAGTTTGATGACCCGGCCCAGTGGAGCTACGCCTACGAACAGCTAAGTGATGCTGAGAAATCCTGGTACCGGGGGATAAGTGCCTCCCTCCTTGCCATGGAGGAGCAGCCGGCAAAGCTTTCGGAGGAAGGGCTTTTGCAGGGGCTTACGGAGGAGCATATTGACCGGATTTTCCAGTGCGTGCTGATGGACCATCCTGAATATTTTTATGTGACGGGATATCAGTATACCAAGTATACCAGAGGGGACGAGCTGGTGAGTGTGGAATTTACCGGTACCTATTCCATGGACCGGGAGGAGGCTCTTACAAGGAAGAATGTGATAGAAGAGCGTGCGGCCGGTATTCTGGCGGGGATATCCCCGGAGGCTACAGATTATGAAAAGGTCCGTTATGTGTACGAGACCATTATAAAAAACACGGAGTATAACATGGATGCTCCGGACAACCAGAATATTTACTCTGTACTTTCCGGCGGTGCTTCCGTATGTCAGGGCTATGCTAAGGCCGCCCAGTTTTTGTTAAACAGACTGGGAGTGAACTGTACCATGGTGCAGGGGCTGGTTAAGGAAGGGGAAGGACATGCCTGGAATCTGGTACAGGTGGAGGGGGAATACTATTACATGGACCCCACCTGGGGAGATGCGTCTTATCAGGTGATGAATATGGACGTAAGTAATGTGCGGATTCCCAATATCAGCTATGATTATCTCTGTGTTACGGGGGCGGATTTATTCCGTACCCACACGCTGGACTGCATTGTTCCCATGCCGGAATGTATATCCACGGCCGCCAATTATTATGTGAGGGAGGGCTGTTTTTTCAGCGCCTATGATGAGCAGCAGATTAACGACCTGATTCAGAAAGTGATTTCAGAGAGCCGGGAGGAGCTGTATTTTAAGTGTGCGGATGAAAACGTATACCGGACCTTTAAGGAGAGTTTAATCGACGGGGAAGGCATTTTTGATTATCTGGGAGATGCTTATTCCACCGTGGCTTATACCCAGAATGACCAAGCATTTCTATTGACATTTTGGATGACAAATGGATAGAGGTTGTGGTAAAATGTAAATAATGCAATTTGTTTTATTGCGTGTATTGTAGTGGAGGAAGTTTAGATGGAAAAGAACGTAGATAGAAAAACACTCATAATCTCCAAGGATGAAGGTTCCGGTGTGGTTGCAGTAGCGGATGATGTGCTTGCCATGATTGCCGGGCTGGCTGCTACAGAGGTGGAAGGTGTTGCTTACCTTGGTGGTAATATTACGGGCGAAATGATCAGCAAGGTGGGTTCTAAGAATCTGAATAAGGGAATTCGGGTAAATGTGTCCGAAAATATGGTTAAAATCGATCTGGCAGTAGTGATGGAGTATGGCTACAGTATTCCGGTTACCTGCGGTAAGATACAGGATAAGGTGAAGACTGCCATTGAAAATATGACAGGTATGTCCTGCAGTGATGTAAATATCCGCATTGCCGGTGTAAAATTAAAGTAAGTATACTACAAAGGAGTTTGTATGGGCAGACACGAGCAGAGAGAGCAGCTTTTCAGACTGCTGTTCCGTATTGAGTTTAATTCCCCGGAGGATATGCCGGAGCAGCTACAGCTGTTTTTTCAGGATGACGAGATTAATTTTTCCCAGAAGGTGAGAGACGCTATTTCCGACAGATATGAGATGGTGCTGGAGAAGCTTCCGGAGATTGACAAGATGCTGGATGAAAAGGCCGAGGGCTGGGATACCAAGCGTATGGGTAAGGTGGAGCTTACCGTTCTTCGCCTTGGCGTATTTGAGATGCTTTTTGATGAGGATATCCCGGTGAATGTGGCTATCAACGAGGCTGTGGAAATTGCAAAGCAGTATGGTCAGGAGACCTCCGGTGGCTTTGTAAATGCAGTATTGGCAAAATTTGTTCCTCAAGGGGAATAGGATATATGGCGAGAAGCGTATACACGGTAACACAGGTAAATGCTTATATTAAAAATATGTTCACGCAGGATTATATGCTGCAGTCCGTTTTCGTAAAGGGCGAAATATCGGGCTGCAAGTATCATTCCTCTGGACATATTTATTTTACGTTAAAGGATGAAAAAGGTGTCATTGCCTGCGTGATGTTTGCAAGGGATACCTACAACCTGGATTTTGCCTTAAAGAATGGGCAGCAGGTGGTGGTAGGCGGTAGCATTACCGTTTACGAAAGGGACGGTAAATACCAGCTCTATGCAAAGCAGGTGGTGCTGGACGGAACCGGTCTTTTGCACGAGAAGTTTGAACAGTTAAAAAGGGAGCTGGAGGAGCGGGGCATGTTTGCTGCCCAGTATAAGCAACAGCTACCTAAGTTTATAAAGACTCTTGGTGTGGTTACGGCGGACACCGGTGCGGCAGTGAGGGATATTATCCAGATTGCAACAAGGCGTAATCCCTATGTGCAGATTATTTTGTATCCGGCCATTGTGCAGGGAGAGCAGGCACCGGCCAGTATTGTAAACGGTATCCGTGCACTGGAGATGCAGGGCGTGGATGTGATGATTGTAGGCCGCGGCGGCGGTTCCATTGAGGATTTGTGGGCCTTTAACGAGGAGATTGTGGCGCAGGCTATTTTTGATTGCAGCGTGCCCATTATTTCTGCGGTGGGGCATGAAACGGATACCACCATTGCAGATTTTGTGGCGGATTTACGTGCGCCCACACCTTCTGCGGCAGCGGAGCTGGCAGTGTACGACGTACGTCTGTTCCTGAGCCAGTTAGAGGGCTATGCAGATTTGCTGAATCGGGATTTGAACCGTGTGGTGACAGCCAGAAAGATGAGAGTGGAGCAGTATGAAGCCATGCTGCGATACCTAAGTCCGGAGAATAAAATCCGGGAGAAGCGTACCTATCTGCTTTCTTTAGAGGAGAGGCTGGAGGAGCTGATGCAAAGTCGTCTGACAAAAAGCCGTCACCGGCTGGCTATTTATATAGAGCGGTTCAAGGGAGCCAGTCCCTTGAATAAATTAAACAGCGGATATTCTTATGTATCCGATGAAAATGGGAAGAATATTAAAAGTATACAGGGCGTTACCCCGGGGCAGCTGCTGAACATTCATGTGACGGATGGAAGGCTGAGCGCGACGGTAACCGGTGTATCAGAGGAATAAAGCTATGACGATTGAAGAAAACTTTGCCAGATTGGAAGAGACCATAGCAAAGCTGGAGAGCGAAGAGGTATCCTTAGAGGATGCTTTTTTGGCATATGCAGAGGGGATGAAGATATTAAAGGACTGCAACGACCAGATTGATAAGGTGGAAAAGCAGGTACTAAAGCTGACGGCAGAAGGGAAGCTGGAGAATCTGTAGGGGTTCCCAGATTGGTGAAAATGAGTATGTTTGAAGAATCCATGAAGGAAAAGGTAAAAGAGATAGAGAAAATAATCAGCAGCTTTCTGCCGGAAGAAACCGGATACCAGAAAATTGTTGTGGAAGCCATGAATTACAGTATTTTAGCCGGGGGCAAAAGACTTCGTCCCATGCTGATGAATGAGACTTATCGTCTTTTTGGGGGCAGAGGGGATGAGATACAGCCTTTTATGGCGGCAATAGAGATGATTCATACCTATTCCCTGGTGCATGATGATTTGCCGGCTATGGACAATGACGAATACCGCCGGGGAAGAAAGACCACCCATGTGGTGTATGGAGAAGCCAATGCGGTTTTGGCAGGGGATGCGCTGCTGAATTATGCCTTTGAAACGGCACTGAAGGCCTTTGAGATTTCCGAGGATTTAGAACCGGAGAAAATCAATGCCATGCGGGAAATTTCTGTGGCAAGAGCCTTGAAGGTACTTGCAGAGAAAGCCGGTATTTACGGTATGATTGGCGGACAGACAGCGGATATTGCGGCGGAGGAGAAAACGTCGGTGACGATAGAGGAGCTGACATTTATTCACAAGTATAAAACGGCGGCTTTGGTGGAAGCCTCTATGATGATAGGAGCGATTTTAGCCGGAGCCAGCTTAAATGAAGTTCGTAAAATTGAACGGTGTGCTTATAATGTGGGCCTGGCCTTCCAGATTCAGGATGATATTCTGGATGTGACAGGTAACCAGGAGGAGCTTGGAAAGCCCATTGGCAGTGATGAGAAGAATCATAAGCAGACCTATGTAACATTAAAGGGCTTAGAGGAAGCAAGGATGGAAGTGGAAAGACTATCCCAGGAGGCAATGAGTATCCTGGAGGGCTTTTCCGGAGACAGCAGCTTTTTGTGTGAGCTGATTCATTCCTTAATTTATCGTACAAAATAGGAGCGGATATGTTACTTGAACAGATTAAAAATCCAAATGATATAAAGAATATTGACGCTAAGGATTATGAGGCACTGGCAGAGGAAATCAGACAGTTTCTGATTCAGTCCATCAGTGTGACCGGTGGACATCTGGGCTCCAATCTGGGAGCTGTGGAGCTGACCATGGCTTTGCATTTGTCCTTGAATTTACCGGAGGATAAGATTATCTGGGATGTGGGACACCAGTCCTATACTCATAAGCTTCTCACGGGCAGAAGGGATGGATTTACAACCCTTCGTCAGTATCATGGACTCAGCGGCTTTCCTAAACGGAAGGAATCAAGTTGTGACGCCTTTGATACGGGACACAGTTCTACCTCTATTTCTGCCGGACTGGGACTTGCCAAGGCAAGGGACATCCAGGGTGGGGAGAATACCATTGTATCCGTTATCGGTGATGGTTCCCTGACCGGTGGTATGGCTTATGAGGCCCTGAACAATGCGGCAAAGCTGGATACCAACTTTATTGTGGTGCTTAACGATAACAATATGTCCATTTCCGAGAATGTGGGCGGTGTATCCAAGTATCTGAACAATATTCGTACAGCGGATGGATATCTGGGTCTAAAGAAGGGCATTTATGATGCGCTCCTTGGTACAAAGCACGGAGACAACATGGTGTCCGGGCTTCGCAGAGCGAAAAACAGTGTAAAGCAGTTGGTAATTCCCGGAATGCTTTTTGAGGATATGGGACTTACCTATTTAGGACCGGTGGACGGTCATGATATGAAGGGGCTTCTTCGGATATTGAAGGAGGCAAAGCGTGTAAAGGGAGCGGTTCTGGTACACGTGCTGACCCAGAAGGGTAAGGGATTCGCACCGGCGGAGAAGCATCCTGCCAGATTCCATGGTGCGGAGCCCTTCGAGATAGAGACAGGTCTTCCCAGCAAGCCAAGGAATAAGGCAAACTACACCGATATTTTCTCTACGGTAATGTGTAAGCTGGGACAGAGAGACGAGAAGGTGGTGGCGATTACCGCCGCCATGCCGGATGGCACGGGACTGAAGCGTTTCCGTAATATGTATCCGGATAGATTTTTTGACGTGGGAATCGCAGAGGAGCATGCAGTTACCTTTGCGGCAGGTCTGGCCGCCGGAGGCTTAAAGCCTATTGTGGCTATTTATTCCTCTTTCCTGCAGAGGGCCTATGACCAGATTCTTCACGATGTGTGTATTCAGAATCTGCCGGTGGTGTTTGCCATCGACAGAGCGGGTATTGTGGGAAGCGACGGAGAGACCCATCAGGGTATCTTTGATTTGTCCTTTTTATCCAGTATTCCGGGCATGACGGTCTGTGCTCCTAAGAATAAGTGGGAGCTTTCGGATATGCTGAAATTTGCGGTAAAGCTGGAAGCACCGATTGCTATCCGTTATCCCAGAGGGGAGGCCTACGATGGCTTAAAGGATTACCGGGAGCCTATTGAATATGGTAAGGCGGAGTGGATATATAAGGAGCAGGACATCGCTCTTTTTGCGGTAGGAAGCATGGTGAAGACCGGAGAAGCGGTGTATGCAGCCCTTAAGGAAAAGGGATATCAGGTCAGCCTGATTAACAGCCGTTTTGTAAAGCCCATTGATGAGGAAGCGGTGAAGGCGGCAGCCAGAAGCCATTCCATCATCGTGACCATGGAGGAAAATGTAGCAAGTGGCGGATTTGGAGAGAAGGTACTTGCCTATCTTCAGAAGGAAGGACTTTCCTGTGAATTTATTTCCGTTGCCATTCCCGATGCTTATGTGGAGCATGGCAATGTAGAAGTACTGAAGAAGGAAATCGGTCTGGACAGCGAGAGTATTGTAAAGACTATTATCCAGCGAATGGAATAAATGTAAGTAAGGATTTGGAATGAAGGAACGATTGGATATCATTTTGGTAAATAACGGGTATGCACCCTCCAGGGAAAAGGCAAAGGCCATCATCATGTCCGGTAATGTATATGTGAATGGGCAGAAAGAGGACAAGGCCGGCTCTACCTTTGACGAAAGCAAGATTACCTTAGAGGTGCGTGGTGCCCAGATGAAATATGTGAGCCGCGGGGGACTGAAGCTGGAGAAGGCTATGGACAGCTGGGATATTTCCCTGGATGGTAAGGTGTGTATGGATATCGGTGCCTCTACCGGCGGTTTTACGGACTGTATGCTGCAAAACGGTGCAAGTAAGGTGTACTCCGTGGATGTGGGACATGGACAGCTGGCGTGGAAATTACGTAACGATGAGCGTGTGGTGTGCATGGAGAAGACTAATTTTCGTTACATGGTGCCGGCGGATATTCAGGATGCCCTTGATTTTGCCAGTGTGGATGTATCCTTTATCTCTTTGACAAAGATACTGATTCCTGCCAGAAATCTGTTAAAGGAAGGCGGCCAGATGGTTTGCCTGATTAAGCCACAGTTTGAGGCCGGTAAGGATAAGGTTGGAAAAAAGGGTGTTGTGCGCGAGGTCAGTGTTCATGAGGAGGTTATCCGTAAGGCGCTGGATTTTGCAGACTTCATCGGCTTTGATATTCTGCATCTGGAATTTTCTCCCATTAAGGGACCGGAGGGAAACATTGAGTATCTGATGCATATTCAGAAAAGTGAAGAGAAATCCCGGGAAAAGGCTGAGCTTACGGAAAAAGAGGCGGAGGATGCCCTTGTGGAAATCATCGGGGAGAAGTCGGGAGTCTCTTACAGTGAGGAGATAAATCAGCTGGTAAAGGAGATCGTGGGAAGAGCCCATGAGAGTTTGGATAAATGAAGCATTTTCTAATCTATACCAATCATCATAAGGACCCGGAAATGAAGATGACGGACAGGATTTCCGATTATCTGAAAGGGAAGGGCTGCAGGTGTACTGCGCTTACCAAGGAGGACGGTAGTATTCTTAAGGAAGATGCCATTCCAAAGGATGTATGTTGCATGATTGTCATCGGTGGCGATGGCACTATGCTCCAGGCTGCCTGGGATACCAAGCGTCTGGATATTCCTTTAATCGGTGTGAACCGTGGAACTTTAGGGTATATGACAGAGATTGAGCCGGGAGATTTAGAAGGCGCGCTGGATAAGCTGGTGGCCGGGGACTATACCACGGAGAAGCGAATGATGCTTCACGGAAGAATACAGTGGAACAGCGGTGATGTGCAGGAAGACTGGGCTCTAAATGACATCGTTATTTCCAGAAAAGGCTCCTTGCAGATTCACAAATTGAAGGTGTATGTAAACGGACAGTTTTTAAACGAATACAATGCGGACGGAATCATCGTCAGCACGCCCACCGGTTCTACCGGATACAGCTTATCCGCCGGAGGACCCATTGTGGAGCCCAAGGCAAAGCTGATTATGCTGACCCCGATTTGTCCCCATACCTTAAATGCCAGAAGTATCATCCTGTCCCCGGAGGACGAGGTAATCATCGAAGTCCCTGCGGACAGAAACGGACAGGAGCAGGCAGTGGAGGCCAGCTTCGACGGAACGCATATGGTTTCTATGAAAACCGGAGAGAAAATCAGAATCGTGGCTTCGGAAAAGACCACCGAGATTATACAGATTAACAAGGTGAGCTTTCTGGAGGTTTTACATAAAAAGATGAGTGACCATTAGAAGGAGTATAAGGGTGAAGAAGAGCAGACATAGCAAAATTGTGGAAATAATTGAAAACAATGTTATCGAAACTCAGGAAGAGCTGGCTGCAAAGCTGAAGGAATCCGGCTTTGAGGTGACCCAGGCCACCGTGTCCAGGGATATCCGGGAGCTGAATCTGACCAAGGCATCTGTCGGGGATGGAAAGCAGAAGTACATTGTGCTACAGAATGACGACAGACATTTAGAGGGCAAATACATACGTGTGCTTCAGGATGCATTTATCTCCATGGATATGGCTCAGAACATTCTGGTGGTAAAAACCGTATCCGGTATGGCCATGGCTGTAGCTGCAGCAATCGATTCCCTGAAATTCCATGAGGTTGTGGGATGTATCGCAGGAGACGATACCATCTTCGTAGCAGTGCGTACTACCCAGGAAACCCTGGGACTTATGGACAAGCTCCGGGAAATGACCGGGCGATAGTTTTGATGAAAGAATTTTGAAGTCTCCGGGCTGTGGCTGGGCTTGGGGGATGCCGGGGATGGTATATATTGTTTTTGAGACGCGCTCTCGCTCCGTGAAAAACGTCGGCACTTGGCGAGGTTTTTTCGAGCCTAGTACCGCTACGTTTTTCAAGGGTCTCAAAAACAATATATACCATCCCCGGCATCCCCCAAGCCCAGCCACAGCCCGGAGAAACCACATATTTCTACTTAAGCTAAAGGAGATAGCTGTCGGAGAAGGTAGAAAGGGGATACATATGTTACTAAATTTACATGTAAAAAATTTGGCATTAATTCAGGAAACAGAGGTAGAATTTGGGGAAGGTCTGAACATCCTCACCGGAGAAACCGGTGCAGGTAAGTCCGTCCTTATCGGTTCTGTAAATCTGGCACTGGGAGGAAAATTCGATAAGGATATGCTTCGCAGCGGCGCAGAAAGCGGTCTTGTGGAGCTAACCTTTTCCGGGGAAAATCCGGTGCTGCAAAAGAAGTTGGAGGAAATGGAGCTTCCGGTAGAAGAGGTGGTGTCCATCAGCCGTAAACTGGTGCCGGGAAAGAGTGTCAGCAAAATCAACGGGGAAACCGTGAATGTGAAGCAATTAAAGGAAATTGCGGAGCTGTTAATTGATATTCACGGACAGCATGAGCATCAGTCTCTGCTTCATAAGAAAAAGCATCTGGAGATTCTGGATGCCTATACAGGAGAGCCGGCGGCAGAAGTCTTGGCGCTGGTAGAAGAGCTGTATGGAGAAGTGAAGGAGCTGAAAAAGCGTATCGAGGCAGATGCTCTGGATGAAGAGAGTAAGAATCGGGAGATGGATTTGCTCCAGTACGAGATTCAGGAGATTGAGAATGCAGCCCTGACCGAAGGGGAGGATGAGGAGCTGGAGGCACTTCACCTTAAGCTTCGGAACAGCAAAAAGATTACAGAAGTTCTGAACGAGAGTTATGTATATACGGCTACGGAAGCTTCGGAAGGCATCAGCAGAGCAGTGAGACTCCTTGGGGGTGTGGCGGAGTATGACAAGGCTTTAGAGGGATTGCTTGACAATATTTCTGAAATCGAAAGCTTGTTGTCAGATTATAACAGAGAGGTTTCTGCCTATCTTTCCGACCTGGAGTTTGATGAGGAAAGCTTTGATAAGCTGGAAAAGCGTCTGGATGAGATTAATTTCTTAAAGACGAAATATGGAAAGACTATTTCGGATATTTTAGAGAGCCTCAAAAAGAAACAGGAGCGTGTGGATGCGCTTCTGGATTATGATATGTATATGAAGGGACTGCAGGCTCAGCTGGTAAATCGGGAAGGGAAGCTGAAAAAAGCCTGTGAAAGACTGTCGGAAATCCGTAAAAATGCCGCAGAGGTACTACAGGGAGAGCTATTGGAGGCCTTGAAAAATCTGAACTTTTTATCCGTAGATTTTCGGATTTCCGTGCAGAGTGAGAAGGAGATTACCCTAAAGGGCTATGATGAGGTGGAATTTTTGATTTCCACCAATCCGGGAGAGAAGCCGAAGTCTCTGGCGCAGGTAGCCAGCGGTGGAGAATTATCACGAATTATGCTGGGTATTAAGACGGTGCTGGCAAAGAAGGATGAAATAGATACCCTGATTTTTGATGAAATCGATGCGGGTATCAGTGGCAAGACGGCCTGGAAGGTATCCGGTCAGCTGGATAAGGTGGCGAAGGCACATCAGGTCATTTGCATTACCCATTTGCCTCAGATTGCAGCTATGGCGGACTGCCATCATGTAATTGAAAAGGGTGTGGAAGGAGAGAGTACCGTGACCCACATCCGCAGGCTGGATGAACAGGCTTCCTTAGGAGAGCTTGCCAGACTTTTGGGCAGTGACGAAAAGTCGGAGGCTGCGCTGGAAAATGCAAGAGCTATGCGAGAGGAAGCACTTGCCGTAAAAAAGAAATAATTGTATAAATAAAAATCGGGAAATGTTCGCATACTACTTTTAGTAAATGTGAAAGGGTGTGGGAACATGGACGAAAATAGAGATGATAGCGTTTTAGAGAGAGCCAGAGCCGAGGGCGTGGTGATTCTGGAATGCTACAGGAGTCATAGAAGGAAGCTACGCATTTACAGAGGTTGTTTATGCGTAGCTATTTTTATCAGTTTGGTATCCATCGTTTTTTTCGGGTACCGGTATTTTTATAACAAGGTGCCCGGGGTGCTTCGGGTGAAGGCCGGTGAGGAGCGTACTATCGTTGACTTTGGATTGTTCGTTACTCCCAAGGCACCTACTGCTACGGCAAATGGATATTCCATGCAGGTAAATCTCTTGGGCTTTGTGCCCCTGAAGGAAGTAGATATTCAGATTATTGACGACACGGAGCTGATACCCTGCGGAATTCCGGTGGGACTCTATGTGGAGTTTCAGGGGATACTTGTGACCAAAGTGGGAGAGTTTGTGAGCAGTGATGGCAAAACCATATCTCCGGCCAAAGGGATTTTGCAGGAAGGTGATTACATTCTGGGGGTCAATGGATATGAAATCGGAGATAAAGAGGATTTTGTAAAGAACATTGCTGAGAGTAAGGGTGAAGAACTGGCACTTACCTTTCGAAGAGGCAGTGAGGTTTTAACAAAGCCGGTGATAGCGGTGAAAAACGAAGAGGGTGAGTATAAGCTGGGTATCTGGCTTCGGGACAATGCCCAGGGAATCGGTACCATGACCTATATCGATAGTGAGGGGAATTTCGGAGCTCTGGGACATGCCCTGGGAGATATGGACACCAGCACCATTCTGGATGTGGAGGATGGCGCTTTGCTTAAGACAAAGATTATCGATATTCAAAAAGGGCAAAAGGGCGACCCTGGAGAATTGACCGGTATCGTGACCTATCAGGAGAGCTATGTGCTGGGAGATGTGGATTATAACGGTAATACGGGAATCTTTGGCAGCTGCAATACCAAGGGCTATGGCATGGTGGAGGCAGAGCCCCTTCCCATCGGTCTAAAGCAGGATATCCGCTTAGGGGATGCTTTAGTGTATTGTACCGTACGGGAACAGCCGGAATACTTTGATATTGAGATTACTAAGGTGGAGCTGGAAAATGACAGGGTAAACCGCGGTATTGAGCTGACCATCACTGACCCGGAGCTTCTGGATATTACCGGTGGCATCGTGCAGGGACTCAGCGGCAGCCCCATTATCCAGGATGGCAAGATCATAGGCGCTATTACCCATGTGCTGATTGATGACCCGGATAAGGGGTTTGGCATATTTATTGAGACGATGTTGACGCATTAGGTGGTTATTGTTCCAAGGGCATCCAAAGAGCAGATGTCTTTGGAACAATATTATTAAATAAATATAAAGTTACTTGTTAATCGTAAGATGTAATGCTATTATTATTTCATAAGTTTTAATTTCTTTTTTCTAATGCCGTTCGGCAAGGTTTTCACACTTTTGATTTAATTTATATTTTGTTTTATGAACCTAAATATGTACAAGATTTGTTGTTCCTTACTTGACACGAGTGTGTCAGGATTCAAAGACCGGCATCCCAGTACATTTCTCACTGCGCTCACAACGGGGCTGTTATTATGAAAATTATAAATGATTATTCCTTAATCGGCACGGCTACCTGCGTGATATAATCGTCGCTTTTTTCTCCACGGTTAGGTGGCCCTTCCAAATAAATTGAACGGAATGGGCCAGTTATTTCGATGTTGTTTTCTTTTACATAAGCCATCAATGCCCGTATTGCGATAGCCGTTCCTTCATACGGTCCACGGTAGTAGATACACAATGCCGGGGATTCTGTAAATTCGGTGCGTTCCGGGCCGTCAAAGTTATCCTCTACGGGGATACAGCACATAAGATCCAGCTTTTCTGTCGGCTTAGACATTCGCATAGTGAACATACGGCTAAGCATTGCCATTTTACCAGTACGGGCAGCGGCAATGTATGTATCCCGCAGAACGGTTGCAGCTTCACCAACATTTTCACACTCATAACGTCGGCAGAAGCAGACCTGTCGGGGAAGGGTGGTTTTTCGCACGGTCAACTCACCTTGCTTAGCAGAACGAACTTGAAGCATCTGTATATTTCTATCCAAAGATGTCCTAAGTTCCATAAGACGAGCTAAATGTTTATCGATATTTTCTGTATCGTAATAGTATTCTGCCACTTCTTTAAGCGAAAGTCCAAGCGTTTGCAAAGAACGGATGGAACGAATCTGTGTCATATTATCTGCAGAGTAATATCTATATCCGCTTTCCTCATCCTTGACGGCAGGAGTCAAAAGCCCCATATCCTCAAAAACAAGAAGTGTTTTGCGGGTAATACCCATTATTTTTGTCACTTCGCCGATTTGAAATAATGATTCATCGTGTTTTTTCATTAGAAGCACCTCAAACTATTTTAGAAAAAGTTCGGAAAAGCCAATTGACTTGTCCCCTGGGGGACAGGTTATGATTGCAGTATAATGTTATTCGTGTATTTTTGCAAGAAAATTCGCGAAATAATTATTAGAGAGCTTATTAGGTTCTGTAGGAAAGGAGTCTTACTTATGAATACTTGGAAAAAAGTAATGCTCTTTTGTCTGTTGCCATTTGCTATAATTTGGCACTATGCAAAAAAGAGCACAAAATATATGGAAAGGAAAACAAAGCCTGCTATGGCGATGCTCATGGCAGTGGTTATGCTTTGCGGCATGTTGCCTGCTACGGTAATTGCAGCGGGGGTGGACGATGTTTCTGACGATGGCATTGGTTTCCATTGGGGATCCTCTGGTTTTATGAACATTACTATGCCCACCACGGAGGATTATTACACCTACGGTACGGCATCCTATTGGGGTTCAGAAGAGCTTGCCGTAAATGTAAGCACGCTGCCTGATTCCGGTTGGGATTGGGCTGTGCAAAAGGAAACGACCGGGTACCGCTTGATTCTGAACGACCTTTGGTTGTCATATTCCGGTACGAGTGATTGGCTGATGTTCAAATGTCCTCTAACTCTGGAACTGCGGGGAACTAACCAACTGACCGCAAACAACGCAGAGTCTGTTTTGAGCGGCAATAATATCACCATTCTTGGCGATGGTGAACTGATATTGACCGGTGGCAAATACGGTATGAATGTGAGCTCAGCTACGATTACAACGGGTACCGTAACGATTAGTGCAAGTGAAAGGGCAATTTCAATATCTCCCACTTTGCAATCCGGCGTATATGCGCTGGTTAGTGAGAATGCTGATGGCACAAATGCGCAGAGTTATACTACCGGCAGTCTGGACGGGAAAAAGTGGTTCAAGGCTTCGTATGCCGCCCCCGGCAGCACCTATACCGTGTCCTTTTACGCAGACGAAGGCACCGGTACCATGGCAAATGCGGAAAATATTGTCGGTGCATACACCCTCCCTGCCAACAACTTTACTCCTCCTGCCGGTATGCTGTTCAAGGCTTGGAGAGTAGGTGGTGAGGAAAAGGCGGTTGGTGAAACGATCCTCGTGACATCCCGAACCTATGTAACCGCTGTTTGGGAGGATGATCCTGATACCTTTACCGTGTCCTTTTATAGTGGCGGCGGCAGCGGCTACATGGAGAAGGTAAAAGCTGTTGTCGGTGCATACACCCTCCCTGCCAATGGCTTTACCCCTCCTGCAGGCATGCAGTTCAAGGCTTGGGAAGTAGGCGGCGAGGAAATGGCGGTTGGCGCAACAATCAATGTGGCAGCTGATACCTCTGTAGAAGCTGTTTGGGAGGATGATCCTGATACCTTTGCTGTGTACTTTGACGGAAACGGTTCCACTAGCGGTCATATAGATTCGGTGTCGAACGGCTCCGGTACATTCACATACACACTTCCCGAAAACAACTGGCCTTCTGCCGGATTTTATGAGCCGAGTAACAGGTACTTTGCGGGCTGGCTTGTGGATGGCACTGTAATGCAACCCGGCGATACAATCACCGTTACCGGCGATATTACCGTGAAGGCTGCATGGGAAATAGAGAACTATGGCCTCTCAGTTGGTGGTGTAGGTGCTACCTACCAAAATGCCCATAGTATCACCGGTACCAATATCACCGGTACTGTAAGCTATGATCCCGTAACCCAGACCCTTACACTGAACAACGCGACGATTCATAGCGCACATATGGGAGGTACTATAACTTCCGCTATTCATACGGGCTATTATCATGACGGCAAGCTGACCATACATCTGATCGGCGACAATACTGTTTACGGTGATCCGTCCGGCGGTGCAGCAACCTCTTCCCATAGATATGCCATCTACACAGGTGAGCTTACTTTCACAGGAGACGGTAGTCTGAATGTTAAGGCATCAGAGGCGGATGGCGGTTACTTCTACAATGCCATCCATTCCGGAAACAATATTGTGGTGGAAAGTGGATGTACTATCACAGCTGCCAGCAATTATGGAGAGGCACTCAGTTCCTACAATGGAGCATTAATTGCGAATGGTTCCACGGTACTGGCAAGCGCATCTGCCACCGGAACCCCTCTGACTGCCTATGGTGAGTTGGGGATGAATAGTAAATATGTGAAAATCATGCCTGCGTATAACATTACGGTCTCCTTTGATGCAAACGGCGGCACCGATACTATGGAGAACAAAGTGATTGTTTGCGCCAAAGAATATACACTCCCCGAATGTGGCTTTACCGCACCTGCCGGCAAGCAGTTCAAGGCATGGAGCGTGAACGGCAGCGAAAAGGCTGTCGGCGACAAAGCTTATTTTATTGAAAACACCACCATAACCGCTGTTTGGGAGGATGCTACCCACACATGCAACATTCAGCCTGTTACAAAGGTATGGCCTACCTGCGAAAATGGCGGTAAGGAAGCCTATTACAAATGCGAAGGCTGCGGTAAGTTCTTTGAGGATGCCAACGGCGTTACCGAAATTGCCGACATCGTAGCATGGGGCAATCTGACAAAGCTGGGTCATACGGAAGGCACTGCGTGGGAAAAAGACGGATCACATCATTGGCACATCTGCTCTGTTGCAGGCTGTGGTGCAGTGATTGACAGCTCCAAGGCAGTGCATACCTCTACCGGTGCGAATGTGGCGACCTGTCAAAAAGCAGCGGTATGCGATGATTGCGGTGTAACCTACGGCACC
This sequence comes from Lachnospiraceae bacterium, assembly GCA_017461775.1. GTDB lineage: Bacteria > Bacillota > Clostridia > Lachnospirales > Lachnospiraceae > Acetatifactor. The sequence continues at coordinate 5,133 of JAFTXD010000047.1, read as the reverse complement.
GTGACCGATCACAGTTCCGAGAATATCTTGAGTAAGGATGATTCCGGTCACTGGTATGCTTGTAAGACTTCCGGCTGTACTGAAAAGATCAGCTTTGCACCCCATACTCCAGACCACCAGGGCAATGCTACGGAAGAATACGCTATTAAGTGCACTATCTGCTATCACGTTATCGAACAGCAGCTTGCACATACTCATGTATTTGATAAGGAAGTAGTAGACGAGCGGTATAAGGCAAGCGGTGCTAACTGCACTGTTCCTGCTAAGTACTACAAGTCCTGCGCTTGTGGCGAAAAGGGCACAGAAACCTTTGAAAACGGCAGTGTTGCCGCTCATACTCCCGACCGTGCAGCTGCTACAGAGAACAATCCGGTCAAGTGCGCTGTATGCGGATATGAGATTACACCTGTTCTCAGCCATACACATGCATACGGCACCGGATGGAAGTCCGATAAGGATAACCATTGGAACGAGTGTGCCTGTGGCCATAAGGCAGGTACCGCGGCTCACAAGGACGAAAACACGGACGGCAAGTGTGATGTTTGTACTTACAATATAGGCGTACCTACAACTTCGACTGGTCCTCAGAGTCCTAAAACCGGAGATAATTCCCATGTTACCCTGTGGTTACTCCTACTGTTCCTCAGCGAAATCGGCATCGTAGTTTTAGAAAACTGCCGTAGAAAGGAAACAGTTAAATAAATTCAATTTGTAATAATAAAAACAAAGCAGACAAAAGTTTAGGTTTTTGTCTGCTTTAATTTTGTTAACTATTGATGTATTGTATTTTTAATTTTGCCGGAGCTGTAACGCATTAAAAGGACAAGATTATCTTCCTAATTGCCAGAATGCCACAGCACTGGCAGCGGCTACATTCAGGGAGTCCACGCCATGGGTCATGGGGATTTTCACAGTATAATCACAGCCTTTGATGGTGGTATCTGCCAGTCCGTCGCCTTCAGTGCCAAGGATGATGGCCAGCTTTTCTTCCTTCATAAGGGCGGCATCATCGATGGATACGGAATTGTCGTTAAGAGCCATAGCAGCAGTTTTGAAGCCCAGGCTATGCAGGGTATTTATGCAGTCTGTGGGCCAGCCTTCCTCCGGGAGAATCGTCCAGGGAATCTGAAAAACCGTGCCCATACTGACTCTGGCAGCGCGGCGGTATAAGGGATTACTGCATCCATCGGTCAATATGACCGCATCCATGTTCAGTGCAGCAGCGGAGCGGAAGATAGCACCCACATTGGTGGGATTCATCACATTTTCTAAAATGGCGATACGACGTGCATTTTGACACAGCTTCTCTAAGGAGGGAAGGGTACGACGCTTCATGGCGCAGAGCATGCCTCTGGTCAGCTGAAAACCTGTGAGCTTGGTTAAAAGGTCAAATTCCGCAGTGTAGACAGGGATATTCTCATAACGGTTTATAATCGCTAATGTTTCTTCGTTTATGTGCTGCCCTGCAATCAAAAAGGATTCCGGTTCATATCCGGCATTTAGGGCTCGTTCAATTACCTTGGGGCTTTCTGCAATAAAAAGACCCCCATGGGGTTCGTAGTAGTGCAGAAGCTGGTTTTCATTAAGGCGGGCATAAATATCAAGCTCTTTGGCGTTAAAATCTGTAATTTCAATAAATGTTGACATGGAAAGCTCCTTAGGTAATATTTCATAGATATTATAAATAGCTGAGGGGATGATGTCAAATAACAGGAGAAAAGTACTGTAAAAATTTGAAATTTTACAGTGTGAAAGTGTTGCAAAATAGAGACAGTATGATATAATAGCAACTGTAAATCCGCTGAAGCTTTCAGAAGCTGCCTGGCAGTGACCGAAGGTGGATGGAACTCTGGAGAAGCTCAGAAATGAGTGCCGAAGGGGCAAGGCTCATGCCGCAACTCTCAGGCAAAAGGACAGAGCACATATTTTTACAGTCATAAGACCTCTATGAAGTCTGTATGTATTTGTATGGCTATTTCCGAATCCAGAGTCGTTAAGAGATAATCTTAGCGACATTTTTATTTGTGAGGAAAAGACAAAAGAAAAATTGTGGAGGTCGAAACATGTTAAAAGTAGTTCAAACAATCAACCAGTATTTATCAGACTATGTACTGATTATTCTTCTTCTGGGAACCGGTATTTTCTTTACTGTGAAGACAAAGTTTGTACAGGTTCGTTGCTTTAAGGAGGGTATGAGAAGAGTATTTGGTAACTTCTCCATGAAGGGCGGTAAGCAGGAAAAGGGTATGAGTTCATTCCAGGCGCTGACAACCGCTATTGCAGCGCAGGTTGGTACCGGTAATATCGTCGGTGTAAGTGGTGCCATTTTAACCGGTGGTCCCGGTGCGATTTTCTGGATGTGGATCATTGCATTTTTTGCCATGGCTGCAATCTATGCGGAGGCAGTTTTAGCCCAGGAGACCAAGGTGATTTCCGACGATGGAACCGTAAAGGGTGGTCCTGTTTACTATATCAAGAAGGCATTCCCCAATAAATTTGGTTCCTTCTTGGCAGTATTTTTTGGTCTGGCAACGATTTTTGCGCTTGGCTTTACCGGATGTATGGTACAGTCCAATTCCATTGGTGAGACCTGTAGCTCTGCATTTGGTATTCCTGCATGGGCTATCGGAATTGTGGTAGCTGTGTTTGCAGCAGTGATTTTCCTTGGTGGCGTGCAGAGACTGGCTGCAGTTACTGAGAAATTGGTACCTGTTATGGCGGTGCTTTATTTACTTGGTGGTGTGATTATTTTAGTTTGTCGTATTACCTATGTGCCGGAAGCAATTGGTCTTATCTTTAAGTATGCCTTTGCTCCTCAGGCAATTATCGGTGGTGGCTTCGGTTACGCGTTAAAGACTGCTATCAGTCAGGGTGCGAAGAGAGGTCTTTTCTCTAACGAAGCAGGTATGGGTTCTACTCCTCATGCACACGCACTTGCCAATGTAAAGAATCCTCATGAGCAGGGTGTGGTAGCCATGATTGGTGTATTTATCGATACCTTCGTGGTACTTAATATGACCGCACTGGTGGTTATTTCCTGTCTCTATGCAGGTAACGGAGTGCTTGCAGGTGGCGCAGCAGAGGGGGTTTCCAAGGCAAACATGGTACAGCTGGCATATTCCAGTGCTATCGGAAGCGTAGCCGGTAGCGGATTTGTAGCAATTTGCTTATTCTTCTTTGCATTTTCTACCATCCTTGGCTGGAACTATTTCGGTAAGGTAAATGTAGAGTATTTATTCGGTAAGAAGGCAGTGCCTGTGTACTCTCTCATTGCCATTGTATTTATTTTCATGGGCTCCTGTCTGTCTAATGACCTTGTGTGGGAGTTATCCGATATGTTTAACCAGCTGATGGTTATCCCTAATACCATCGCACTCTTTGCATTGTCCGGTATCGTTACCAGCTGTGCGAAGAAGTATTCCTTTAAGAAGAAGGATGATAAAGCAGCATAATTTTGTAAAAATCGTCGCCAAAACTGGCGACGATTTTTTATTGCTATGGTATAATTAAAAAAATATGAATTGGAGGGGTTGCTTATGTTATATGGGGCGTGTTATTATCCCGAGCATTGGGATAAATCTGAGTGGGAAACCGATGTGCAGAGGATGAAGGAGGCGGGCCTGAATGTGGTTCGTATGGCGGATTTTGCCTGGAAGAAGTTAGAACCGGCGGAGGGAGTGTACGATTTTAGCTGGCTGGACGAGGCTATTGAACTACTTGCAAAAAATGGAATTCAGACCATTCTTTGTACGCCTACGGCAGGACCTCCAAAGTGGCTGGCCAATAAGGCGGATATCCTGATGCGTGACCGCTACGGAAGAAAGAAAGAGTGGGGAAGCCGCAGAGAGGGCTGTGCTAACAATCCTGCGTACAAGGAAGCAAGTGTGCGTATTGCAAGAAAAATGGCAGAGCATTATAAGGATAACGAAAATGTGATTGCATGGCAGATTGATAATGAATTTGGCTGCCACGGCAGTGCCAGATGCTACTGCGAGCATTGCAGACAGGCCTTCGGAAAGTGGCTTTCTGAGAGATATGAGTCCATAGAGGAGTTAAACAGACAGTGGGGAACTGCATTCTGGAGTCTGGATTTTGAATCCTTTGAGGATATTATTTTGCCGGCTTATAATTCTTGTGAACCGGAGAATGCCCAGGCCTGGTCACACAATCCATCCCTGGATTTGGAGTTTGAACGTTTTTCTTCCGATTCCTGGGTGGCTTACCAGAAAGCGCAGATTGAGGAAATAAGAAAGTTTACGGATAAGCCGGTGAGCCACAATTTTATGGGACATTTCGGAGATTTGGATTATTATGACTTGGCGGCGGATTTGGATTTTGTCATGTGGGATAATTATCCGGACAACCAGTGGGGAGATTCCGAGGTTTCCTATGTGGCCATGGCTCATGAGATTATGCGTGGTTTGAAGGATAAGAATTTCGTGGTGGCTGAGGAGCAGTCCGGTCCATGTGGCTGGGATCATATGGGTATCAACCCGGAGCCGGGGCAGATTCGTCTTTGGGCATATCAGGCACTGGCTCATGGCGGAGAGGGAATCCTTTATTTCCGCTGGAAGGTGCTGCATTATGGTATGGAACAGTACTGGCACGGAATCATTGACCATGACAATGTACCCCGCAGACGGTATGAGGAAGTGAAGCAGATGGGCCTGGAGCTTCCTAAGGTTGCCAAGTATTTTGAGGGTAAAAAGAATGCTTATGATGTTATGGTGTACCGTGATTATGATAATATCTGGGCTCATAATATCAAGCGCCATCACAGAGATTTTCGATATACGGATGTGGTGTATGATTATTATGAGGCCAATGCCCACTACAATATCATGACCGCTGTATCTAACCGGGATTTTGAGAAGTACAAGGTAGTGTATATGCCTGCTTACAATCTGGTGGATGATGCTGTCATGAAGGCAGTGGAGAAATACGTAAGAGAGGGTGGCGTGCTGGTGACTACCTATCGTAGTGGTGGCCGTGACAAGTATAATAACTTAAATCGTCAGACGCTTCCGGGAGCTTTTAAGGATTTGGCAGGTGTTATTGTAGAGGAGTACGACCCGCTTCGTAGGGAGACACATATCTCCGGTACCTTTAATGGTACAGCAAAGGTGTGGTGCG